>CAYSXI010000144.1:0-14140 GCA_964434955.1 uncultured Pirellulaceae bacterium | reverse complement strand
GGGACGAAATTGTCATCGCGACAAAATGCGGAATCCACTGGGATGACGAAGTTCAACGGGTCATCGATGGAACTCCCGAACGCATTGAATTCGAAATCCAGTTGAGCCTGGATCGACTTTCGACAGATCAAGTGGAACTGCTTTATTTGCACGCGCCGGATCCAAGAATTCCGATTGAAGAATCGGCAGCCAAATTAAAAGAAATTCAGGACCGCGGATTGGCGGCAACGATCGGCATCTCGAATGCGTCGCTGGAACAGGTAAAGCGGTTTCACGCCGTCTGTCGCATTGATGCAGTCCAACCGCCCTTCAATATGTTGCAGCGCGAAGAGGCTTCGGAATTGCTTCCTTGGTGTATCGAACATGGAGTTTCCGCCAATATTTATTGGCCGTTGATGAAGGGCTTGCTAGCGGGAAAGCTGCCGCGCGATCACCGGTTTGATGAGAAAGATGGAAGGGCCAAGTACCCGATGTTCCAGGGCGAAGAATGGCAAAAAAACCAGGATTTCATTGAAGGCCTTCGAGAGATTGCCGCCTCCCTTGAGAAAACCGTATCCCAGTTGGTTATCAATTGGACGATCCAACAAGCTGGAATCACGAGCGCTCTTTGCGGGTCGAAACGTGCCGAGCAAGTTAAGGAAAATGCTGGCGGTTTCGGATGGGAACTGGATTCTGAAACGCTTGCCCGGATTAATCAGGCAATCCGGGAACGCGGCACCGTCGTGACCCGCGCGGCTGTCTAACGTTGTTCGAATCGAAACCGATTCCTTTTGTTCCCGATCAGTTTTCAAGCGCCGAATCAGAATATGGCAACAGAAAAAACGGATGCTATCGTTTTGAGAGTGGTGGATTTCAGTGAAACGAGCTGCATCGTTTCGCTTTACACGCGCGACTTCGGGAAAGTAAGTGCTATCGCGAAAGGTGCCCGTCGACGTAAGAGCCCCTTTGAGGCTGCTCTTGACCTGCTTGCCCTGTGTCGCATAGTGTTCGTCCACAAAACGTCGGAATCGCTCGATATTTTGACGGAAGCCAAATTGCAAAGGCGTTTTCGCTCGGCCTCGACCGACTTGAAACGCCTGTATTCGGGGCTTTTTGTTATCGAGTTGCTCCAGGTTTTGACAGATGAAGGAGATGCAAATCCGAAACTATTTGAACTTGCCTTGGAATCGATTCAACAGATTGATGAATCAACCGATGCAGAGTTAGTTCTGATCCGTTTTCAGATCAGGGCGTTGGGTTTGTTGGGGCACGGCCCCGAGTTGCACGCATGCGTTGGCTGCGGGCAGCCGCTCGAAGAAACAAAATCGGGTGAATCGAAGCGAATTTTTTTCGGCATGCATGACGGTGGTGTCCTTTGCACCGAGTGTCGTCGGGCGAGAAAAGCCGTTGTTTCGGTAAGCCAGGACGGAATAAAAACTTTACGGAATTTGGCCGACCCAAATTGCGACCGGCAGCGTATGGAGATGCCCTCAAAGGTCGCAGGCGAAATCGGGGCGTTAACTCGCAAATACATTTCGCACTTGATTGGATTCGAGCCAAAACTTGTTCGATTTCTCGACGGAAATTGAACCACAATTAAATACAACATGGATCGACAAGGAAGTCGTGCATGCAAACCAAAACAGATTCTACGACCGGCTCCTTTTCATGCGGCCGGATGAGTTTCGGATTGGAATCGGGGGCGAGCCTCGTTTTCAAATGTGCCTTGGTCGGGACACTCCTCGTTTTTTCGACCGGCTGCACGGCGCTTAAGAAGATGCGTCTCCCTGACCAGTTGCTTGGAAAAAAGCAATCTCAGGAAGAGTGGGAAGATGATCTGGATACGTTTGATCCGCTTCAACGAAAAGCAAAAAACGGCTTGCTGATTCAGGACTTTAGCCCCAGCCAATTGAAGGCGACCATTAAGAGCCGCGCTTTTGGCAAGAAAGACAAAGCCAAGGCCGAAGAAGAATTCGCCACTGGAAAACGCTATTACGAAGAGGCGACCAACGCAAAAGTTCAAAAGCTGGACACTTCCGGGGACCTGTTTTCCCGAGCTGCAAACCACTTTCGATTGGCCGCCGCCTACATGCCCGATTCGACCCTTGAAAAAGATGCTTTGTTCTTTCAGGGCGAATCCTACTTTTTTGCCGACTCCTACCCGCAGGCCAATCGCGCCTACGAGTGGCTGCTAGAAAAGTATCCGGGCAATCAATACCTCGATAAGGTTGAATCGCGACGATTTTCAATTGCCCAGTTTTGGCTTCAGATGGCCGATCAACACGAGTCCTGGGTTCCCGATATCAAGTTCGGAGATTCCAGCCGACCCATCCAGGGTTTGGTGACCGAAGCACGTCGAATCTTCCACCGGATTCGAATGGATGATCCCACTGGCAAACTGGCGGACGATGCGACCTTCGCATTAGCCAATTCCTACTTCAAGGCAAATCGTTTTGTTGAAGCCGCCGATGCCTACGAAGACCTTCGGACAGCCTACCCGGGAAGCCGGCATCAATTTCAAGCCCATTTGTTTGAGTTGAAAGCGAGATTGGCTTCCTACCATGGAGAAAGCTATGACGGGCAGCCTTTGGAAAAAGCCGACAAGCTTCTCAAAGCGATTCTGCGGCAGTTCCCCAAGCAATCGCGGGAGCATGAGGAGTACCTGGCCAAAGAAGGCGCCAAAATCCGAGACATGATGGCTCAGCGCGTTTGGTCGATGGCCAAATATTACGAAAAACTTGGGGAAAACCGATCGGCCGCGTTCTACTACCAAAAAGTATCCGAGGACTTTACCGACACGCAGTATGCCCAGCAGGCTCAGCAGGTCCTTCCTCAAGTTGCCGCGTTGCCGCCAAAACCAAAACAGCATGCCAAATGGCTGTCTGACATTTTCCCAGATGCGAAAGCCATCAAGCCCTTGGTTGCTTCCGGTGATAACGAATCCATCTTTCGATAGTTGAGCGTTGCCTGATGCAGAAAAAATCAACCATCTCGGCGACGATTGGGATTCTGATTTGGATCGCAATGCTGATTGTCATTGCGGGTAACTCCGGCTGCCGCCTCTACAACTTTGGCAACCAGGGCCTCCACAATTCCAATATTCGATCGGTCCATGTTTCGATCATCGAATCGGACTCGTACCGAAAATTCCTGGGACAACGTTTGTCCGAGTCGATTGTCAAGCAAATCGGCCGAGATACGCATTTTCAGATTGCGTCTCCTGAAATGGCCGACAGCTTCATCCGGGGGCGAATTATCAAAGACGAAAAACGGGCGTTAACCGAAACGGCGAACGACGATGTACGAGATGTTCAATTTGGAATCCAGGTAGAAATCACCTGGACCGACCGCAATGGCATGCCGCTCATGGACCGTCAGGTTTTGCGCATCACTTCGGCGGATCATTTCGTGCCCGAAGGCGGACAATCCATGACGACCGCGCAACAAGAAGTCATCAATCGAGTCGCGCGGCAAGTCGTGAATCAAATGGAAATGCCCTGGTAGCGTCCTACGGACGGTTCGCATTTTGCTGCATTTGTTCCATCAATTCTATGCCGCCCATGAAGAAGAATTGAATTGCAATCAACCCACCCCAAATAACAAACGCGCCGATCGACAACCCGATTCCGGTCATCGCAAGTGACTTCCCCTCGTCTCCAGAAGATCCAATCTGATTTATCGAGATGATCCCGGTAACGATGCCGGCAATACTGAGAATCGGAAATGCAAGGCAGAAGAGACACCCAATCAGCGGTATGCAAGACGCGAGTGTGCAAGCCAGAGAAGCACCACCGCAACTGACCGAGGCAATCGCGAGTCCATTGGTTTTGCGCTTTCTGGGCATATGTGGCTGGCCGGCCATATGAGGTTGGTAGCTCATGATCGTTTCTAAAGGTTCTTATCAACTGGGTGAAATATTCGATTGGTTGAATATGAAATGATATGAGAACCACAAGCCAATATGAAGTCGCCGCCACGTATTTTGGCAAAAAACACAACTCCAGCGATAAAAAGCCGCCAAACGGGAAATCAATCGCCGCGATTCACGTGTCACTGCCTTGTTCGTCGCCTAACAAGCGACAACCGTCCCGAGATCCTCATGCTCGCCATGGTCCATGGCAAGGGTCGATGGCGAGAGTCGATGGCAAAGGTCGATCGCGAATTACAAATTCATTCAGCGAAACCAGACTTTAAGGACCAAGACGGATTCCCGTCATCGGTTTCTCAGGCAACTCCAGCGACTCTGATTCCAATGACGCCACAGGAAAACTGCAGTAGTCCGCCGCATAGTATCCGCTCGGGCGATGGTTGCCACTCAATCCGCAACCGCCAAATGGTAGTTTGCCACTGGCTCCCGTTGTTTGACGATTCCAGTTGACGACGCCGGCGCGAATTCGTTGAATAAAATACTCATAGCATGAAGCGTCATCGCTGATGAGCCCCGCCGACAATCCGTAACGGGTTCGATTGGCTTCTTCCACCGCCGCCTCAAAACTTTCAACTTTCCGCAAAGTCAAAAACGGGCCAAAGAGCTCTTCGTCCTCGGTTTCGATTCCAGTGACGTCAACGAACCCGGGAGAAAGCAACGCGTCACATTCGCGTTGCCTTTCCATCTTGATCAAGGGCGTTGCCCCGGAATCCAAAAGCTTTTCCTGCTCTGCCAATAAGCGATTGCCGGTCGCCTCCGAGATCACCGTTCCCATGAATGGCTCAGGCTCATCTGAATACAACCCGACTTTGACACCTGCAACGATTTGACGAAACTCTTCGACAAACTGTTCGCAATCATTCCCCTCGACCATAATCAAACGTCGGGCACAGGTACATCGTTGCCCGGCAGTCAGGTAGGCCGAAAGAACGGTTGTGTAGGCGGCGGCTTTCAGATCCTTGGACTGATGGACAATCAACGGGTTGTTTCCGCCCATTTCCAACGCCAGAATTTTTTGCGGTTGCCCACCAAAGTTCTCATGAAGAGAAACTCCGGCACGACTACTTCCGGTAAACAGGATCCCATCGAGTCCAGGATGGTGAGACAGAGCGATGCCGGTCGAGAGTCCACCCTGCACCAGATTCAATACGCCATTCGGCAATCCGGCTTCGATCCATTGTCGAACCATCCATTCCCCGACCGCCGGAGCATGTTCACTTGGCTTGAACACAAGTGTGTTCCCGGCAAGCAGGGCAGGGATGATATGTCCGTTGGGAAGATGCGCGGGAAAGTTGAACGGTCCGAGTACGCCCAGGACTCCATGTGGCTGGTAGCGCATCACCGCTTGGTAGCCATCCATTTCGGTTTGCTGCGTCCACCGCCGTTCAAGAATCGCATCGATCGCCAGCTGCACCTTTCCGGCAACCGCTCCGGCTTCCGTTTTTGCTTCCCAGCGCGGCTTGCCGACTTCCTGGCTGATCAGCTCCGAAAGCTCTGCTGCTTTCTCTTTGACAATTGCCTGGTATTTCCTGACAATTTCGATTCGATTTTCCAAGGAGCGCAGCTGCCAATCCGGAAAGGCCTTTCTTGCTGCTGCAATGGAAACGCCAACTTGACTCTCACTGGCTCCGTTTCCCGCCCAGACAACCTGGCCGTTGCCGGGTTCGCTGGATTCAAAAGAGGAGCCATCACCGGGCATCCACTCGCCATCAATCAGATTGGCGTGAGCGTTTGGAGTCTTCGACATGTTTTTTCTTCAATGATTCGCGTTCGTACTTGGTATCGTCCGGACGAGGTTTTACCCATCGCACCGAGTCGCCCGATTGAACCTCAATCAGGTCGGCTGCTTCTTTTCCAACTTTACATATCCCTGGGCTGGCTTCATCCCAGTCGATTGGGGCCAAGCAAGCACGGTAGCTCATCCGACCGTTTGAAACCAACACGTTTTGGTTTGAGGCGATCGAATCAACCACGTCGACCTTGCAACGTAGACTATCCTTGAACGACCGAATCTCATTGGTCTCACAGTGCAAGGTCGGACCGCCGTCGAAAATGTCGACAAAGTTTCGGCTGTGAAACCCTTCACGCGTCAACATTCTTAATGCGGGCTCTGTATTCTTGTGGACGCGTCCAATGACAGATTGCGCCGATTCCGGTAACAGAGGAATGTAAATCGGGTGTTCCGGCATTAGGTCGGCGATAAATCGTTTTGATTCCGCGGTCAGGGTTTCGGCACGCGGAAAATTGATATCGAAAAAGTGGGAACCGAGTGCGTCCCAAAGCGGCGAATGCCCGTCCTGGTTCACGACGCCACGCATTTCCGCAATCGTGGTATCTTCGAATCGCTCCGGGAATTCCGCCATGAACAAAAATCGCGAGATGGAAAGAAGCCGACCATGTCCGTCACCCCAGTAATCGGGAGACAGGAACAGGCTTCCAATTTCGGTTGGGCCATTGTGCTCGCGGTTCAGGTGAAGGACGTCGATCTCCTTGCGAATATCAAGATCGACACTGTGGTGAATCGAAGTCTTGATTTCGTAAGAGTAGAGCGGTTCAAAACCGCCTGTTTTCGAGTAGATGGCGCTGGTTCCGACAATGTTTCCGTTTGTCGAATCGACCATCACGAAAACGTAAGGCTGACCGGCGGGCTTACCGTCTTTCTGCTGGAATGCAAAAACCGAGTTCTCGATTCTTCGTTCGAGGTGTTCTTTCGACACCTTGAGTGTCGTCAGGCCGTATTCACTCTTCTGAATCAGGTCGAAGAGTTCCTCGACATCCGTGTCTCGAATCGCGCGGACCACCAACATGTTCGCTACCTCGCTTACCCGTTCAACTCGGAGGCAACTTGTTCAATGATTTGCAAAGCCAGGTCAATGTGGTCGGTCGTGACGCAACCCAGGGGCAGCAAAAAGCGAACACGTGATGGATTCGCACCGGCCATGAATGACATCAGCCCCGCATCATACATTCGCCCAACAAATTCCTTGGCCGCATCCGGACTGCCATCGCCCGGCGTGAACGCAACCATGCCGCCGATTCCGTGAGGTCCCTGAAGCGCCTGCGGATATTTCTCGGAAATGGATTTGAGTCCCTTTTCGAAATGAGCGAACAACTTGATGTTCTTGCCGTCAGCTCCGAAATTCCCATCCTCGATCAAGCTCTTCAAAATGGTCTGAGCGGCGAGGATGGCCCAGGTGCTCCCGGTGAACGTTTGACTGATCAGGCCCGGTTTCGGTTTGTAGGCTTCGGTAAACAGCGTCGCGCAAACCTGAGAGATCTTCCCAATGGTCACGATGTCAACAAGCTTGTCCAAATCAAAATGCTGGAACGCATAAGGACGACTCGTGCGGCAAAAAGTCTGCACCTCATCCGCAATGATCGCAATTTGATGCTCTCGTGCCTTTTCAATCAGTGCGACAAAGAACTCCCGTTGCCCCGGATAGTATCCGCCCTCACCTTGGATCAACTCCATCCAAAGAGCCGCATGCTTGCCCGGATATCGTTTCAAATGTTCACCCAAAACGGCCAGCGTACGCTGTGTGCTGCCTTCCGGGTCGTTGTGGTCGAAGAATGGCAAAAAGTCGACGTCGATCGTTTTGGGTAGCCCAACCCGGTAAGCAGCTTTGTCGGTGACTTGAGCGAGCCCGAGCGTTCGTCCGGCAAAACATTGTTCGAAGGCCAAAACGCGATCAGCCGGCGCATTTTTTTGAAAGGCCATTTTCAGTGCGTTTTCGTTGGCCATCGCACCGCTCGTACTCAAAAAGCAATGCTCGATGCCCGCCCCCGTTTCGCGTGCCGTTTCAACCAACAACTCCACGAGCCCGACACTACTCATTCCCTGTTGCAAGTTGCCCTGCATCACCGTGTCGTTCAAAGCCGCATCAATTCCGGATTCAATCAATCTTGGATCGCTGTGCCCGAAGCCATGGACTCCAATCCCCGTGATCATATCCAGTTTGACCGAGCCGTCTCCAAGCTCGACAAAGGGCCCGTTACCGAGGCCGCTTCCCAGGTAGGGGAAATAGAGATTGCCGCCTCGCAGCGCACCGAAGGAATCCAGTGTCTCCTGATAGGTTTTTTCAAGGTCCGGATCGGCAGGCCGAATCCCGGTGATCGAGCTTTGTTGCTCGCGGACCGCGTCCAGCAAAAGCTGCTTGGCCTGAGCGACGCGAGGATCATTGGCAAGTTGTTCCGCTGCCAGTCGAGTTTCCGTTTTCATTTTCGGTGCCGATAGTTCAAAATGTTGGGTTTGATTGGTTCGGCAATTATTCAGAACCGTTGCCACAATTGTAGGTGGCGGGGCTATTTTCAAAAACCGCGCTAGGCCATAATTTCTTCCGGACCAGGGTGCCGAAGCGACCGACGACCGGTTGAATTGGCTTGCCGGTCGAAGTGGCCTCGCGAACCTCAACAAGAATTTTGAAACTCAAAGCAAAGGCAAATTGAATGTTTCGGTACACGGTCACGATTTTCCTCAGTGCCTTTCTTTTGTTTCAAGTCCAACCGATTATTGCTCGGTTTATCGTGCCCTGGTTTGGCGGCACGGCTTCGGTTTGGAACACCTGCATGTTGTTCTTCCAAATCATTCTCCTGTTGGGCTATTGCTATTCGCATCTCTCGATCCGTTTTTTGAAACCCAAACAACAGTGGATGGTTCATGTTGTCCTGCTGGCGATTTCCGCGTGCTTCCTTCCCGTGAAGCCGGCTGAGATGTTCAAGCCCGATGGATCCGAAAACGCGACTTGGGCCATTCTATTCCTGTTAGCAGTCACCATTGGCTTGCCATTCTTCATGTTGAGCACCACCGGTCCGTTGATTCAGGCCTGGCAAAGCCGGACCCATCGCAGCTTTCCAACTTACCTGCTTTTTGCGCTTTCCAATTTTGGCTCACTGCTTGCACTGCTTGGTTACCCATTTCTTGTTGAACCTTACTTTCGGCTTGGCGATCAATCGACGGTTTGGTCAGTGGGATATATTCTTTTCGCAGGTCTCTGCAGCTACAGTGGCTGGCAGGCCTTTCGGACCAAACCCGAAGAAGAGCAGCAGCCCGACACGGTCGTCGACAAGGCAGCTCAAATGGTGGAAGCCGAGGCGAAGGCCAATCCACCCGGCATTGGTATTTGCCTGATCTGGATACTCCTCTCGCTGTTTCCTTCTGCCATGCTTTTGGCGACAACCAATCATATGTGTCAGGAAGTGGCGTCCGTGCCTTTTCTTTGGGTGCTGCCGCTGAGCCTTTACCTGATCACGTTTATCGTTTGTTTCGCGGTGCCCTACGCCTACCTTCGCCCAATCTTTCTGCCGCTGATGCTGATTTCGCTGTTCCTCGCATCCGTGTTGATCCGGGCTGGCGTCGAACTTCCCTTACCGCTGCAGGTCGCTGGTTACTCGACGATTCTCTTGGCATGCTGCATGTCGTGCCATGGCGAAATGGCAGCCATCAAGCCCCACACGAGCCACCTGACACTGTTCTACCTAATGGTTTCGATCGGTGGCGCCCTTGGAGGAGTCTTTGTTGTAATCGTTGCTCCGTTGCTGTTTGTCGGTTACTACGAGTTTTACATTGCCCTGATCATGTGTGGCGCGTTTTCGCTGCTCGTCTTTTTGGTCAGTTATGGCTATCGAGCATTCTTCACCAACGACTCGGATTCGGGAAAAAACGAAGCTCAAATTTCCAGGGCTCGAACCATTCGCATGGTCACTTTGATTCTCGCTTTTCCGATCGCCATTCCCGCGTTTACGCTTGGCGTCATGTCGCTGCGTACAGCTTTTGTTGAGGAAGAACTCGCTACCGACGATCCAGTACGAGAAAAGATTCTTCATCGGTCACGCAATTCTTATGGCACACTGAAAGTCACTAGCTGGTGGTCCGCCGATGGAGAAACGGAACATTCGCGTTACCTTTACAACGGCCGAATCAAACACGGAAACCAGTACGTTGACTCCCGCTGGTCGCGAGATCCGGTCAGCTATTACGGTCCTGACAGCGGTGTTGGCGTCGCGGTCCAGCACCAACGAAATATCGCGCCCGAAAATGAAAAGTCGCTCAAGATTGGAGTGGTTGGCTTAGGCACCGGTACGATCGCGACTTGGGCCGAATCGGGCGACAACGTCGTTTTCTACGAGATCAATCCTCAAGTCGTTGAAGTCGCCAAACGGCACTTCTCCTATCTCGATGAATGCCCGGCCAATCAGGATGTCATTTTGGGTGATGCCCGAATTCAATTGGAACGCCAACTTAAGGACTCGGGCCCCCAGAAATTTGATGTGCTTGCGATCGACGCATTCAGCAGCGATGCGATCCCGATTCACTTGCTGACGACCGAGTGTTTCGAGCTTTACCTGAAACATCTGGATAAGGGTGGCGTCCTGGCAATTCACATTTCCAATCGTTACTTGAACCTGGAACCGATTTGTTACAACCTGGCTGAGAAATTCAAATGGAAAAGCTTCTTGATCGAGAACTATGATGACGACGACAACATGGTCGACGCAGCCACTTGGGTCCTGGTTACGAAAAACGCAAAAGTTGAAGAACTATTGTTGGACTACGACCAGAGCACGGATTGGGATACTGCCAAGACCTATTGGAAAGAGAAAATGAAGGACGCGATCTGGACCGATGACTTCGCGACTCTGACCAAGATCATTGATTTCGGACGTTCCAAGGAATTCCTCGATGAGAAGATCGACGAATTGAACAAAAAGAAGAAAGAGAAAAAGTAATACGCTCGCGGGGCCGCGCTAGCGCATTCGGCGATTGGTTAATGGCGGCGATTGGTTAATGGCGGCGATTGGTTAATGGCGGCGAATGGTTAATGGCCGAAACCGGAACATCCTAGTCGCCTTCTCCATATCCAATCGCTTGCTTCACCGGGTAACGCTCAACGCGGAATTGCCGGAACTCCTGGGAAGGATTTTTCGGCAAGGGTTGATTCTGCGGCTCTTGAATTGGCGGCACTTCAAACTCGTCTTGCCGCAGGTCCAATGAATGATTGGGGGTAATCCAGGTCCGGATCTTTTCCAGCAAGGGGCGTTTGGATCGTTCCGTTGAATCGGCCGCGGTCGATTGCGACATCGTCAACAAAAACACGAGGACGATGATTCCGGTTCCTTCCAGAACAACCGCCCGGAGCAATGTTGCAAACGAAGAAGGTGGTCGCCTTCTGAGTTTGCGAGGGGACTTTTTCATTTTGACTCCTTTCACACAATTGACTTGACTATTTAAGCAAACCGAATGCCAATGGTTCGCGCAAATCCTTAAATCGCTCGCCAGGGAAGGATCGCGGAAAAATGCCGGCAATTGGCGATGCTTTTCAAATCCCATTCCTGTTAATCTGTAGGGCCTGGGATCGCTATCAGGTGAAAGCGGTGCAAAACTGATACGCTTGCATGTCGTTTTTTCAAACCGCCGAATCGAACGATCAAATTCGACAGAGGCGTCAAAACTTAACAATCGAAACTTGAAATTCAACATCGAAGATAGACAGGCGTGGCAATGAAACAGGAAACCAGAGATGACATTGCCGCCGAGTACTTTGATCAGCTCGAATTCGACCCTTACCCGGTGCAGGAAGAGGCCCTGCTGGCCTGGTTTACGCAAGAACAGGGGATCATGGTTTGCGCTCCGACAGGAACGGGGAAAACGCTGATTGCCGAAGCCGCGATTTTTGAAGCGTTGCGGTTGGGGAAAACGGCCTACTACACGACGCCTTTGATCGCTTTGACGGATCAGAAATTTCGGGATTTGCAGGAATCAGCCGTTCGATGGGGATTTTCGGACGAGGATGTCGGGCTCGTCACCGGGAATCGCAAAGTCAATCCCGAGGCCAAGATCCAGGTGGTTGTCGCCGAAATCCTTTTGAACCGTCTATTGCATCCGGAAGCCTTTGACTTTCAGAATGTCTGGGCCGTCGTGATGGATGAATTCCATAGCTTCAACGATGAAAGCCGCGGAATCGTCTGGGAGTTTGGCTTGGGCCTTCTGCCACCATCGGTAAAAACGCTTTTGCTTTCGGCAACGGTCGGTAATGCTTTCGAGTTTTCACGATGGCTTGAAAACAAACACCAGCGAGAACTGAAACTGATCGAAGGTCATGAGAGAAAAGTCCCTCTTTCGTTTCACTGGGAGCCGGATTCCTTGTTGCCCGACTTCTGCGAAACCATGGTCGATTCGGATGAAACGCTTAGAAAAACACCCGCCCTGATTTTCTGTTTCAATCGCGAACTATGTTGGAGCACCGCCGAATTACTAAAAGGCAAAAAAGTCCTTCTACCCGATCAGCAAAAACAGATCACGACGCGGCTTGCCGACTTCGATTTTAGTGAGGGAGTTGGGCCCAAGATTCGCCAGCTGCTGCTGCGGGGAGTGGGAGTTCACCACGCGGGTGTTCTTCCCAAGTACCGCCGAATCGTCGAGGAACTCTTCCAGGACAAGCTGCTTTCTTTCTGTGTCTGCACCGAGACACTTGCTGCGGGCATCAATCTTCCAGCTCGCAGTATTGTGCTTCCCACGCTTTTGAAAGGACCTGTGGGAAAAATGAAATTGATCGAGCCCAGCTCGGCGCATCAAATGTTTGGCAGGGCAGGGCGGCCGCAATTTGATGATCGCGGATACGTTTTTGCGCTTCCTCACGAAGACGACGTCAAGATCCTTCGCTGGCAAGAGAAGTTTGATTCCATTCCCGCCGACACGAAAGATCCAGGATTGCTCAAAGCAAAAAAGCAGCTCAAAAAGAAACAACCCAAGCGGCGAGATGGATTTCAGTATTGGAATCAAAGTCAATTTGACCAACTGGTCAATGCGTCTTCTGCCAATCTTGCCAGCCGCGGCGCTTTTCCCTGGCGGCTATTGGTTTACATGCTCGACCTCTCCCCCGAAATCGAGCCCATCCGACAACTTGTCGACAAGCGTTTGCTGACGGAGAAGGCGGCGACAACGGCTCACAAACAACTAACCCGCATGCTCAAAGCGTTGCACTATGCTGGCTACGTGATGCTTTCGCCACCACCGGGAAGCGCGGCCTTGGCCGAGAAGGAAGAGGTCCGAGAATCGAGCCCCGATAAAGGAGCCGATTCGCAACCGGCCAAATTGGTGCTCGACTTGGGGCAACGCAATCCGCAGCGCGCTGAACCGGAGCGTCGCCCAATCCAATCCGAAAAGGGCAAGACGCCGGTCGATTCGAAGTCGGAAGAGAACAAGGAAGAGGTCTACCGCCCGACGCTCGCGGAACCGACAGAAAAACTCCCCGACTTGTTAAAGCTTCGTGGCGTCCACCCTTTGTATGCACTTTTCCTGATGAACCACCTTGGCGTCGCCGATCGAAACGAGCGCATCCAGGCATTCGAAAGTCTCCTCGAGTTGCCGCGTTCCCTGGGAAGAGCCGTGTGGGTTCCAAAGCTTGAAGATCTTCCGGCAGGTCCTCTCGCCGAATCCCGTCTGGACCCCCAGTTGCTAAAACTTGGTTTGGCAACGTCGGAAGAAATTTACGGGAAGCAAGTGGATGAGGACGAACCGCCACGATCTTCCTGGTCCGATGATGAACCGGTATTTGTCCTTTCGCTCGGGCACAAACTTCATCGACTGTTCGAACATGACTTTCCGATGGTCGATGACGTTCGGGTTTGGCCTTGCTGGGTCGCCGGCGAACTCCTCGAATTTGACGGCAACTTCAACAATTACATTACGAGCAAGAAGCTGCAAAAGCAGGAAGGAATGATTTTCAGGCACCTGCTGCGAATGGTGCTCCTGATTGATGAGTTGGCTCAGTTGTGTCCGCCGGACATCGAAGAACGCGTCTGGAAAGATGAACTTGGTGAAATCGCGGATCGCCTCGAGACGTCCTGTCGGGAAGTGGATTCCTACAGTACCGACATGTGGCTCGACGACGGCAAACAGAAAGCCGACATCTAAGGCTAGACTTGCGGGCGGTTACCTGCAATGCGACGCATCATGATCAGATTTTCGAGCTCGGATGCCGGCATCGGTGCATTGAAATAAAAGCCCTGAGCGAAGTCGCACCCGAGTGATTTGAGAAACTCGTATTGCAACTGTGTCTCAACGCCTTCAGCAATGGTTGTCATGTGAAAACTATTGGCCAACGTGACGATCGCGCGAACAATATCCGCGTCTGGTGAATTGAAGTCGACTTCGTCAATCAACGGCATCAGAAAACTCTGATCGATTTTGATCGAATCGGCAGGAAGCTGCTTCAAGTAAGTCAAAGAGGAATA
>CAYSXI010000143.1:0-14186 GCA_964434955.1 uncultured Pirellulaceae bacterium | reverse complement strand
CTTGGCGATCAACAGCAGGTTGCCTTCACGATCCAGTTTGGCCAAGCGTCCTTCGCCACCGACGAAGAAGTGGTTTTCTTTGGCATCGAAATTAATGGCCGTCGGGGTGAAAGGAAGATCAATTTGCTTGAGCAGTTTCAGTGCGGGCGAGTAGACCTGAACCATCGGTCGGGTTCGCTGTTTTAATTTGATGAAGTCTTCCTCGGGCGTCAGGATCAAGTAGGGCCCGCCGACGCAGGCCCAAATGTTTCCGTTGGGAGCAAGGCAATACGTTTGCAGAATGATTCGCTCTCCATTGAGCGTCGGGTAGAAAAGATCGACCTGCTTGTGAGTCGCATTGAAAACTTGGTCGGCCGTCGTTTTTCTGGCTGTGAATACCTGCTTTTCAACCCGCTTCGTGTGTTTGACTTTGGGAGCCGGCTCCTCCGTTTCGGCTTGCGGTTTGGAATCTGGCGGTTGAATATTGGCAAACACCAGCCAACCGCCAATCGAAATTGCCAGAAACAGGATCAGGGCGCCGACCCAGCCAACATTTTGAGTCACGGAAGTTTCCTAACCAAGAGAGGACGAAGCGAAAGGATTCCAGAACACCGGGCACGATGATAATTTGACGCGGCACAAACACCAATCCAAAAAAAGATGAATTTGTGATCCAAAAGACAATCCGCAAATTTGGATGCCACCAAGAAATTTGGTCGCGGTTCAAACTGGGAAGTTCGGGTTCGGCGATTCCCTGGAAATCAGTTTGAATTGGCGGCAAAATGTTATGCCATCGGAGTTCAAAGGGTTTCGAACTGAATTCAATTGTTTTAGATTTTGATTATTGAAAATATGTGAATTCCTTTACGAAATCATCGGCTCTCTGAATGAGTATTGATATTTATCAACCTTGTCCTTGCCATTCATCTCGCAAAATCAAGTTTTGCTGCGGCAACGACATCGTCAACGACTTGAATGAAATCATCAATTTGAGTTCCGGCAAGCAGTTGCTTGCAGCCCTCGACCATATCAACCGTGTCATCGAAAAGACGGGACCCCGAGATTGTCTTTTGACTTTGAAGACACACTTCTTGATCAAGATGGGGGAAATGGATCAGGCGCACGAAACGAACGAACAATTCGTCGCCAAGAATCCGGGCAATTCAATCGGGCATCAGCATCGGGCGACCTTGTTCTGCAGCAAAGGCGACACGGCGAAGGCCGTCGAATCTTTGCAGGACGCATTGGATCGTTTGCCGGGCGATGAGGTTCCTATTTCGCTAAGCAACGGGTTTCGCCTGGTTGGGCTGGCGCTGCTGAACTCGGCCCAGGTCTTCGCGGCCCGCGCGCACTTGCGATACGCGCTACAGCTGCGTGGCGAAAGTGATTCAGACGATATCAATCGCTACATCCTGGAGTCCTACCGAATGCCTTGGGGCTCCCTATTGTTGAAGGAAGATTTGCGGCTGATCGAACCACCGGAGGGCGCCGAATGGTTGGACGATTATTCGACCGCGGTACGTTTGAGCCGCCAGGGGCAATGGCGTCAGGCGGTCGATAAACTAAACGCGATTGACCAGAAACACCCGGACCAGGTCGCAGTCATCAATGCCCGCGGTGCCATGCACGCCTGCCTGGGAAACAACGACCAGTTTGTCGAGGATCTCAGATTGGTCGCGGCACATGCCGACACCGAATTGCCGGTCGCGATCGAGTCGGAAGTCATCGCCCAGTTTTTTGATCAAGAGCCAGCTTCGGGAACGTTCGATGTGGTCCGCGTGTCGTTTGAGGTTGACGACCCCAAATCGCTTCAGGCCGAGTGGGTATTGAATAAACGCTTGGTGGATTTGGGTGGTGTGCAAATGCGTGAAGAGGACGGGCCACCACCGATCGGTGCTTTTGCAATGCTCGACCGGGACGAACTGAGTGCCGATCAGATCGAAGCATCCGATTCGTTGCAGATTGGAGACATTCCCGTTGTCCAATCGAACCTGATGATTTTTGGAAAGGAAACGGACCGGGAAGCGCGAGTGGAAACGTTCCTGGTTCGCGACAGTCATTTCGAGTCATCGGTAGCAGCCATCAAAGATCTGCTGGCCGACAAGATTCAAGGCGAACCAGTCGAAGAGAACGTCGACGAGGTCCTGATTGCCGATCGGGCCATGAATTGGGACTGGCACCTGCCTCCTGAGATTCCAATCGCTCGCCGTCGTGAGCTGTTGACGGGAAAAGTTCGCGAAACGATTCTCAAACGCTGGGTCGAGATTCCGTTTCGAGTCCTGGGTGCCAAGACAGCGAGCGAGGTGATCGGGAACCAGGAGTACCAGGTTCGACTGGCGGCTTTGGCATTGCGATTGGATGCGATTCTGGAAAATCAGCCCGGGTCCGATGCCATTTATGCGGAATTGATTTCCAAGCTCCAATTGCCTCTGGAAGAATCAATTGACCCAACCGAAAAGGATCCATTCCAGGTTTCGGCGATTCGCCACAAGTCGCTGATTTTTGAGAAGCTGACCGACGATCAAGTCGAATCCTTGTTTACCCATGGATTGATGATTGGGAATTTCCCGGCCCTGCGCCTTTTGATTCCAGAAATGTTGAAGCGCGAGCACTTGGCGGAACGGGTTAGTTTCCCCCAGGCGCTTACCGTATTGGCGAGAATTACGGTCGACAATGATGAGGCATTCGAACATCTCAAGACCGCCAGGCAGCTTGCCACCAATGCGGGCGAGCCCGTGGGCAGCCTTTTGGTGCTGGAACTTGATTTGCGAATGGAACGAGGCATTTCGGATAAATGTGAAACATTGATGCGGGAAATCCAGAGCCGGCATATGCACGAACCCGATGTGGAGATGTTCCTGGTGCAGACCTTGGCTCGCCACGGTTTGATACGGCCAGACGGCCGTCCGGTCGATGAGCCCGACCAAACGGTGGAATCGGCAGCCGACGCCGGGGGAGTTTGGACTCCTGATTCCGACTCGGGATCGGCGTCGAGCGGCGAAAGCAAACTTTGGCTTCCGGACTAGTCGTTGTTCGGATGACGCTCGCTTAAAAAACATTTTTGCTTTCTGCCATGAACGAATCAGACACCTCAAAAACAGAAAACAACGGGACGGACGATCGGTCTGGCTCGGAACGTCCAACCGCCGATCGCCCCACTTCGGAACGCCCGCCAGCGCGCAGTTACGTCGTTCGGTTTGGTGTGATGCGGACCTTGTCAGTAATGACGAGCAAAGTACGTGAGACGTTGCGTCGTGGACAAGATGTCGTTGTGCGTTCGAATCGTGGGCTCGAGGTCGGCCAGGTGCTGATGGAAGCCAACGATCATGCCATGGAGTTTATGGAGGACGCGACGGGCGGGCAGGTCCTTCGAATTTGTTCGCCGGAAGATCTCACCGAGTTGAATCATATCGATGCCCAACGCGACGAAAAGTTCAAAGTCTGCAGGCGACACATCGAACGTTTAAAACTCGATATGCAACTCGTGGAAATCGAACAGCTGTTTGGCGGCGAGCGAGTGATCGTTTATTACCTTTCCGAGGATCGCGTTGACTTTCGCCAACTAGTCAAAGATCTGGCCAGTGAATTTCAAACGCGAATTGAAATGCGGCAAATTGGGGTTCGGGACGAAGCCAAATTGCTCGCGGACTATGGCGATTGTGGCAAACCCGTTTGTTGCAACACCCACCTGTCAAAGATGCCTCCGGTTTCAATGAAGATGGCAAAGCTTCAGAAAGCGACCTTGGACCCCACCAAGATCTCCGGTCGCTGTGGACGCCTTAAATGCTGTCTTCGTTATGAATATGAAACCTATGAGGGAATTCAAAAACAGCTACCCCCGGTCGGTAGTCAGATCGTTACCCGGGAAGGTAAGGGGAAGGTACTGGGGCACGAATTGTTGGCTGAGCAAATCCTGATGGAGACCGAGGATCATCGGCGAATCATGATTGCGTCCAGTGAAGTGTTATCAGTGACGTCCGGAAAGTCGAAAAAATCAGAATCCGGAAAAGGCAAAAAGCGTCATTCCTAGACCAAGCATTTTGTCGAGCATTTTGTCGAGCATTTCGTCGAGGATTTCAACGAGCGTTTTGCCGTATTTCGCAGAACCATTCGCAGAATTTGGTCGAGAAACACGCATTCAAATCGTCGGGCATTTTACAAAGATTTGCTTATCCGACCTTCGATTATAATTCAGAGAAGCAAAACGCTTTTTTGTTATTGCCTAATGGTATTTGTCTGAAACAATGACCCTCAGAATCAGGTTTCAAAAGCGGACCACGCGTTGCGTCGTTTCGGAACGGATTCACACTCATCGATTGGAGTCGCTGAGATGCGTCATGTGATCGAAAACGAGTTGCCCTCCAATGGGCAATGCAAAAAAGTGACGCGAAAAGTGGACGCGAGGGAATGAAGACGCGAAAGAATGACGCAAAAGAATGACGCGAAAGAATCTTGCGAAAGAATCGAATGACAGACGAAAACATCTCGCCGGCAAGTTTCCTGCAGACCGATGACCGATATCCAATCGATGCCTACATGTTTGTTCGTGATGGCCTGACCTACGCGGTTGAAGTTTTGCAGATGGGTCAACAACCGATGGAAGGGGATGTTGAGGACTCGGGCGATTCCGGATCCGCTGCTGGCCTTACCAACGCGCCGGATTCTGAACTTGATGAGATGGCCAAACAACATTCGCCAATGGAAGCGTTGGGGGAGTTTGGTATCGAACATGAAACCGAAATGGATTCTGATTCGAGCGATCCGGTCGATTCAAAGAGCGGGGACGCGGATGCAGTGCCGGTGGATGAGAATGGGGAACGCCATCTTACCGGGCAACAGTTATGCGAAGCCCTGAGGCGTTACGCCATTCATCAGTATGGGTTCATGGCTCGAATTGTGCTTTCGAATTGGGGTGTGCACCAGACAAGTGATTTCGGTGAGATCGTTTACAACATGATCAAAGCCGGATGGATGAAAAAATCGGAGCGAGACCGCAAGGATCATTTCAACGACGTTTACGATTTTTCGGAAGCGTTCGAACAACAATTTCAGATCAACCAGGCCGCCATCTACTGGCCCAGCTGATTTCAACGGCCAAGCAGCCGATCGCAGGGTTTTGGCCATTGGCATCGGACGCTTGGTTGCCAGAGGCAATTAAGAGATTCCAGGACGGAATTCGAAACGAAAAAATGGGTAAGAAAACCAAAGCAAAAAACTCGCCAAAGTCGAATCCGACCATCAAAACCGGAAATGAAAATTCCTCGGACAAGGATCCCGTTTTCCTTTCGGAAGAAAACACGGTGGACCCGGATGCAGGGTTCCTGGGTTCGCCCAAAAAAAACGGGATTGGATTGATGGTGAGCCTCGCGCTATTGTCCTTTTGGATTTTGGCTTTGTGCCTGTTGATTGCATCGGCCAACTTCGGTTGATTCGCGTTTCTGCCGAATCCCAAACACCCGGTTTTGTTTCCCGGCGGCCTCAATTGTCATGGCTCAGGAGTTGCCATGTTCCAGATTCGTGATACCGGGGTTCAGCTGCAAAATTACCTTGGGTTTGCTGAAAAACTGCAGGAATATTGCCGTTTTTGTCGATTTCCAGCAAGGTTGCTAAATTGCGTGAAAGGATTGTTCGTTTCCCGGATACCTGATTTGTCCGTATCAATCGCTAGGCAATATCGATGAATGATCCCGTCTTGAATAACTTTGGCCGTCTCATGGGAAGACGGCTGTTGATGATCCCAATCCTGTTCGGCCTATTCTTTATTTTGGCAGTCGTCGGACTGGGGCTGTTGGTTTTGGTCAGCGCGCTTACGGGTGACTCCGCGATTGGCGGGTGTTTGGTTGTGGTTGTGATGGCAGGCTTGTTCTTCGGGCTGATTGCCGCCGCCATCGGGTTTGCATTCTACCTGCGCAAGAAAACGTTCGGAAAAATCGACGATGCTTTTCGCTGGCTCGGACCCCCAAGATCTTACATGATCAACGGCCGGGAGTTTGACGGCCGAATCCAAGAAATGGATGTCAACGTCCGCGTGTTTTGTCGAACACGGGGACATGGCACCTCGATCGATGTTTCGGTTCCCGCCAAAACGGATGGGCAATGGGTGATTGGAACCCGGAGCGGATTGTGCGGACTTCTGCAGGGCCTTACGCAGTCAAAGGAAGTGACGGGCGTCGGTTTTGATCAATCCAATTTTGCCTTGAATGCGACCGCCGATTCCGAGTTGGTTGCCCGGAGCTTTGTTGAATACGGCAACCACCGAGAACTTATCGAAGCCTTGATGGCGCACGAGTCCAATTACGAAATTCGTGCGCTGCGTTTTGATGGCAAGCGTTGCTCGTTGCAATTGCGACACCCGGAAGCGATCGTTTTCGATCCGGACTACAACCGGGCATTGATTCAAAAGGTCGCAGTGCTCGCCAAAGCGGTGGTTTCACTTACCGCTCCCATCGAACGAGCAGGCAGCGAACCGGCGGTCGCAGGTTCGTCCGCGAAGCAGGAAGATTCGACAACGGAGACGGACCGTCCAGAAAATGAGCAACGGTCGGTGGTTTCCGCAGAAATCGTTTCGCAAAACGAAAGTGTCATTACGGATTTGGATTTCGTTGACACAAAGACATTTGACGAACTTTCAGGCAAACGTGACGAACCCTAGATCCATTGCAGTTGGGCGACAAAGAAAGTCACAAGCAAACCGGCCAGGACCAATAGCAGGACGGTGCCAAGTTGTAGCCGCACCGTATACATCCCACGTGTTGCCCGATCGGTGCTGAAATAGGAAAAGCCAATGACCAAGACCAGGACAAAGGCTCCACCAATCAAGAGAATCTGAGCAAGTCGATCATCCTGCTGCCGACGTCGAAATTGCCGCTGGACCTCGGATTCGAATGTTTTGCCCAAGGCGATTTCCGCATAGCCGAATTCGTATTGCAATGGGTCCAGGTCCGTTTGATCTTCCCCCAGAATTTCACGGGTTTTCTCGGGAGAAAGTTGCTCGCGGTGCCGACGAAGGATCAGGTTCCGCTCAAGAAATGTTTTTCCAATATGAACGTTGTCGGCGACCCGATTCCCGAAACGCCTGACGACTTCTTCCTGGACGAAAACCAGGGCTCGATCGTTGACCGCTTGCTGAACCGACTCGGGAAGCTCGATATCCGTTTTGATGACGAAAGTCTGATCGGAAGTGGCCTGAATGCTCTGTCCGTCCGCCCAATCCGGTGGTGTTGCAGAAATAGTCCAAGGTGCAACCGCCGGTTCCGATTTCTTTTTTGCATCCGCGTTCTTGTTCGACTTTGTTTTCTTTTTTTCCTGTTCGTCCTGCTTTGCAAGTTCACCCTTTGGCCGCTCCCCCCCCTTCGAGTCGGTGTTCTTTACCGAAGAAACGACTTTGTTTTTCGAGTGGGGCGGCGTCGACTTGGGAGACGATTTTCTTTTTTCCGTTTTCGATTCCTGCGTGGCGACTTTGTCGTCTGAGTTTTTCGAAGTCCGGGAGCGGATAGCGGATTCGAATTGCAGGGCGCTACCTTCGGCGAAGATCTCTTCTGGATTCGCCGAGGTCGTCCGTGAATCGGAAACCATGACCAATCCGAGTATCAATCCGCCGATGATCATCACGCAGGGGATGAACGCGAAGAAGATGACAATTGCAAGCGCGGAGGACTTTCTGCCCATACCTGACCTTTTCATTTTGGAATTCAACGTCCGGCTTGCGTGAGCCGATTGACGACTTCCGTTTGTTCGCGAAGCCATGCGTCACGATTTTTTGGGTGAATCCAAGGCGAAGAAAGCTGTGTTGCCACGGCCGTCAGACCAGCCACAACACCAATCCAAGCCAGGTCGATTCCAAAAATGGACCCAAACAAAATGGCAAATACGATGCACAGGCCAACACCGAAAAGACTTAGCCGCGTCTTGCGAATCGGGTCCGTCAGTTTCCACCAGCGAATCACCGCGAACAAACCCGCGAATCCAATGACGTACGCGGGCCATGAATGACCGCCTTGTGACAGGTAGAGTCGATCGCCGATCACCGGCAGTTGGGAAACGTCTGAATCCAACGATGCCAAAGACGTCCCATGTATGTTTAAATAGCCGCCGACCAGAAAAGCCAGGGTTCCAACGCCAAGTCCGATTCCAAGCATCGTGATCCGACGAATCAATTGATCGCCGTCGGAACTTTCAAAGAACTTGCCGGCAAACAGTAGCGCCCAGCTGCCTGAAACGCTGGCAACCAGGGCCCAAGTGACCATCGAGAGGAACTCGGAGTTTCCTTCCTGACCCATGGAGGCGACGGCAAAACTGAGAATCGCGAGAATGGCCGAAACCATCACCGCAACAATCATCGAGCCAAATAGTTCGGTGACACGATCCGATACCGGTCGTTCACCCAACAGCTGTCGCAATTGCAGTTGTTTTTGTTTCGCGACTTCCCGCGACGAAGCCGGCTTGGCGACGGGGACCGTCGTTTGCTTGCTTGGGATCTGCGAGTGGTTGGAAACGGCTGCTTTTTTCTTCGATGGTTTCAGGCTCCAGGCACGCACGGCGTAGTAAATCAAATACAAAACGCCCAGGCCCATGGCCGTCGGAAGAAGCCACTCGGAATTTTTCAGGATTAGCAACGCAACCGCAATCACGAGGATCACTTTGAGCGGTGCCTGGAGTTTTCCGTGAAGCCACCAATTCTTGAATTTCGCCCACCAACCGATCACCGCCTGCGCAATGGGTTCCGCAGGTGGCGAAATTGCCGCATCATCGGCGGCGATGACCTCGACACGCTCAACGTTGACATTGTTTGTACCGCCGATCGGACCTGTGGCACGGTTCGGGGTTGGGGCATGGTTGGGGTTCGGTTCGACCTTGAGCGTTGATTCATCGAAAGTAATCGATTCGTCGACCGGTTCAACCGGCATGACGTTCTGAACCTGCCCAAAGACGATTTCCTGGTCATCGATAACCAAAGGTTGAATGGGTGGAACCGTTGAATTGTTCGGCTGTGCTGACGTGGATTCATTGTTTTGAATTGGCACAATCGGGCCGATGTGTTCTGGCAGCGTTCCCTGGTCCGGGAAGTCCGCGATCATCTCTTGCACATTTCGATAGCGCAGCTCGGGATCTTTCCGCATCGCTTTTTCGATGATCGCAGCATAGGGCTGCGGAACCATGGAAACATCTGGCATTGCCGTAAGATGTTTCATGATGATCTCTTGGCTGCTCTCCCCATCAAAGGGAACGTTCCCCGTCATCATTTCATAAAGGATGATGCCGAGAGCATAGATGTCAATTTCTTTCCCGTAGACGCCTTTTCCGATCTCGGGCGCCATGTAGTGAAACGTGCCGACACTTTCGGTTTGACCGCTTCGTCGACTGCAGGACATGAATTTGGAAAGACCGTAGTCTCCGATCTTGATGATCTGTTCGTCTTGATCGTAGAAGATGTTGCCAGGCTTGAGGTCGCGGTGAACAATTCCACGGCTGTGAAGATAGGCCACCCCGGAAGCCGTTGAGAGGAACCAGCGATGCACATGGTCCATCGGCATGCCTTCCGGATGTTCTTCAACCAGTTGGCGAAGGCTTGCTCCCGGGACGTATTCCATCACAACCCAGCTTTCGCCATCGTCGCTGGTACAGATGTCCCAAAGCCGGATCAAGTTAATATGTTTTAGATTGAGGCACTGACGAACCCCGCGAAGCTCAACATCCAGGTTGCGTTGAATGCACTTGAGGGCAACTTCTTTTCCCGCGTCACTCAAAGCGAAATAAACTTCGCCGAATCCACCCACGCCAATTCCGCGCTTGATCGTATATCCGAGCAACGGCTGTGAGCCGCTGGGATACGCGAATTTTTGTTTGCGGATGCGTTTGGTTTCCACGGGATTCTCTTGTAACTGGTTTGAACGATTGGGGGTCACGACGTCCATTTGTCCACTATTTTTAAGCGTAGCCGCTGGATCATTCATTTGTCTACGATTGACCTTGCAATTGTCTTAGTCATTTTTACGGAAATCGCGGTGTCGCCAAGCAAATTCCGAATGATCGATTCTCTCCGTCGCCCTAAATGCCTGAATTAATAAGTTTATACCTGTTGGTCATTTTGTGAGTTTCCTGAAAACTCAAATTAGCGAATCAAGCCGAAATCGGTTCCAGCATGATTGAAAAGTCGTCACCGACGATTCGCGACTCCAAGTGAATCGGTTGTTTTCCTTTGCAGATCCGTCCGTCAATCTCGTATTCCAGGCCACCAAAGCGGCACATCAACTGGTCTTTCATTTTGTAAATGATGATTTCATCGCTCAGTTCCGGGCAGCGAATGTGGGCTTGTTTGCCCGGGCCAATCACAATCATGTCTGACATCAAAATGATGCTGTCGGACCAAGGCTGGGTGCGATGACGGCTCGTTAATTCGACCCGTGCCGTTTGGCTCAGCGGATGTTTGCGACGGTACTGCATCACAATCCCGGAACCCAACTGAACGGTCGCGTTTTGCCCCAGTGGCGTGGTTTCCTTGATGACCTTCTGATTGATACCGACATTTCCCCAGGGTTCGAGCAAGTGGCCTTGTTCGGTTTGGTGAAATCGCATGTGCCGCCGATTCAAATCGCCCAGAATTGGAATTTCAACTCGCGCTTGTTCTACGGCTTGTCCGACAACGACACTGGGGCCGTCGCAAACGAGAAACCCGCCGGTCCCATCGATCCAAAGCAAAAACGCGGCGACTTTTCGGGCCTGTGGCGCCGAAGATTCAATCATGCCTGAGTGGTTCCCCTTCGATCCATCCGTATTTTCATTGGCATCACGACCGCCAATGCCAATCAGTTTGCCAACCCCTTTTTTGACCTTCACGCTTTCCGAATTGTTCACGGCTTTGACCGTGGATTGCCCGGATTTTCCGGATTGACTGTCCGCGATGACGACAACCGACTCCTGTTTTTCCGATTTGCCCAAGCATCGTTTCAGGGCATCCAACGCGACCTTATAGGCGGGCGCGATCTTCAAAAGGCGACTGGAAATCTGTTTTGCCTCGTTCCAACTGGAATCCAGAAGCTTGTGTCGAAGTTCCCGCGTAAGCTTACGCGTATAAAGTCGATTGTTTTGGTAATCTTCCAGGCGAAATTTTAGAAAACCCAGGTCCGGGCGAAGTGATCGGGCCAGCTGAAGTTGTTTCGTGGCCCGGGGAAAGTCTCCGGTGCTGGCCAGATTTTCTGCCGTCACGATAATTTTCGCGACTTTGTGAATTTCGTCGGCCCGTCGATCGGCAATTCTCCGCCGCCAAAGTTCATTGAGAATATTGAGGGCCTTTTCAGCGCGGCCGGACTTCAGAGCGGCTTCTGATTGCTGAATGGTGAGATCGACCAGGCCATTCATTTGTCGGCTAATCCGGTCGCGATCGTCCGGCAGGCTGATCGCGTCTGCCGCAGAGAGGTCGTTCCAAGCCGCCACGAGCTCGCCCGCGACCGTTGCGGTCGAGGCACGTTGAGCCAGATCTCGAACCAAACGGGCGATGAGCTTCTGGCCGGGCTTGAACTCATGCAAACGATCCCGGCGGACAATTTGGACCGCTTTGTCGAGCCGTTTTTGCAGCATTGCCGCTTTGGCCTGCTGCAGGCTCCCCCGCCAGTTTCGTGATGACCCCGAAGAAAACATTGACCCGCTCGTTGATCAAATGTGGTTTGCGCCCGATTGCTTAAATCCCGAATTGGGTGCCCTCCTGGAAGGGCAGCCAATTGGAGATTCCATTGTCCGTCGTTCAAATCCGAACCGGCGAGATGTTGAAGCAGGTTGGATACGAACCAGAAAAGCGAAAAAAAAGGGCCCGAGCCTTTCGGCCCGAACCCTACGGCCTATGTGTGAAACAGGCCCTGATTCTTACTTGCTGACGACTTCGTCAGTCGATTCCTTTTGGAAGTAGGTGTCAATTTCGTCGACGATGTCGCCGTCGAAAGTCGACTCAGCGTCTTCCATCGGGATGATTCCAGGTGAGTTTGGAATCAATTCCAGAACTTCGTTCTCAACTTCGATTCGAGCACTGATGTTGTCCATCATTTCCCGGGTTCGAGAAAGTTGGCTGTCATCGATGTTGATCTTGTTCGCGGTCTTGGCAACTTCAACCATTTCCAGTTGAGCCCGAAGGTTCGCGATTTCAATTTCGAGTTCTTTTTGTTGGGCGATGGTTTCATTCATCTTTTCAACAGCAGCGGTCAAACCTTGGCGACGCAGTTCCAAAACCTTTTCAACTTTTTCGACCGTTGATTTGCCAGTTTTGTAGTTTTTGAATGCATTGGACAATTCTTTCTTGACCGTTTCATTCGAGTAAGCGTGCTTCTTGGTGACGTAGTGGCTGTCGCCCGTCTCGAGGTGATCGCGAAGACGCATGATGTGTGCGTACTGATCTTCGAGCTTGTCCTTCATGCGAACAACTTTTTCGGTCTCACGATTGATCGCAACTTTTTCTTTTGCGATTTCGTGACGCATTCGGCGGACCTCAGGATCGATTTTCTTGAGGTGCTTTTCGGCAGCGTCGATCTGATGTTCGATCGGAACACTGTCGTTGACGCGCTGTTTGATCTTGTCAAACGCGGTCGTCGCGTACGGTACCATGTTGCGACCGAATAGAAGGCCGCCCACCAAGAGTACCGCAACTGCTGCGATGGCAAATTTTTTGAACATTCCTGTCCTCCTAAAGATGTGTTTTGAACAATGTTTCGCGGATTCTTTTTGAAGCATTGAACGTAGTAGGTAGCCGAAAGCCGCGAGACCTCGGTCAGAATCCCCGCGATTCTGCTACCGTTACGACGGCCTGTTTGGCACTGCTGAGGGGTATTTCGCCAGCCGTTTGGCATTCTTTGGAAAAATTGACGAAAAATTTGAATGGAATCAAAATTGAGCAAAAGTCGTTGGAAAACAGGCTTTTTGATTCTCAAACCACCCCAAATCGGTGGTTTTTTCCATGAGGTTTGCAAGATTTTCGAGGAAAAACCTCGGGCCCTTTTTCAGGCGAATTTGACTGCGACCGGTCGCAACCTAGCCTTTTTTGTCGGCAGATGCGTTTCGGGGAGCTTCGTATCTGTCCATTTGGGCGAGGAAGGCAAGGAGCCAGAGGGGCCTCGCCCTTTTTTTATGCGCTGACCGCAACATCGAGCGAGTCCGGTCTCTTCGATTTCAAGAATCTCAACCACAAGGCGCCACGGGACAAACTGAGCTTTTGAGTTGAATCCGTTTTCGATAAGGTTTTCGAATCCCTATCGGAGCTGACCAAATGCCAAAAGCGGGCGAAGTTGCCTATCTTGATCACCTGGATGCTGTCGGAATTCAGCATGCTGTCAATAAACCATTTTCGGATCCCGAATGCGGGCAGTATCTGATCGTGCTCGGAGCCATTCGAAATCTGCTTCCGCCTCCACCCGCGAAGCTTCTTGATCTTGGTTGCGGAACGGGATGGACAAGTTGTTTGCTCGGTAAGATGGGATACGAAGTCGTCGGCCAGGACATCGCCGAGAACATGATTCACTACGCCAACGTGAATCGACAGTCTTATCAACTGACCAACGTCAAATTCGAAGTTAGCGACTACGAAGGAATGGGACACGAAAACAGTTTCGATTGCTGCTTGTTTTTCGACTCCCTGCATCACGCCGAAGACGAAAGGCTGGCTCTGGAAAAAGCGTATGCCGCTTTAAAGCCTGGAGGTGTCTGTATCACGCGCGAACCGGGAACAGGGCATGCCGAGTTTGAACAGAGCGTTCACGCCGTTGAACAATTTAATGTCACCGAGAAAGATATGCCGCCACACAAAATCCTCGCCATGGCGAAAGCGATCGGATTCAAGCAATCAATGACGTATCCCTATCCAGACCAGCTGATTGGAACGCTCTACCAGGCCCATCGCCAGGAAAACAATGACCATTCGTCGCGGCGCGGATTTCTGTCAGGTTTGAAGTGGTTTTATCGCTCCACAAGAAGAATGTGGGTCGCGTTTCAACGCCACCAATCCAAAGGTGGTCTGGTGGTTCTGACCAAGTAAGACCGCTTAGCGTAGAGCTCGAAGCACGCGCCCCATTGTCGAAGGACGATCATCTGGTTTGGCCTTCAAACAACTTTGGATCGTATCCGCGAATCCCGAAGGCACATTCGGATTGAGTTCACTCAGCTGTTTGGGTTCAACCGTATCAAAGGTCAAGGCAGCTTGCGTCGCGTTGTCGGTTTCGCCCCAGGGG
>CAYSXI010000142.1:0-14381 GCA_964434955.1 uncultured Pirellulaceae bacterium | reverse complement strand
CACCAAAAAAATGTGACTTGCTTCCGGATCTCGAATTGCAATTTGAACGATATCGGCCCACACGTGCCACATCGCGATGCATGCCAGAGCAATCAACAAACAGGCCCGCGAGAATAGCTTTATCCGCTTATCGTCATTGCCCCCAATCATGACTTCCAATTCGTCGAGTTTCGAAACTTGCTTGCCAGATCTGCCCCGGTTTCTTCAACCGTTAGAATCTTTCAAAAATAGGATTTGATTCGTTTGTTTGAGGTCCCTGTTGGCTCTGCGAAGCCGGCAAATCGAGTGGGATTCCTACCTCAATCGTTACAAACGTTGGAACCAGCGACCGGACACGAAGTCGCCCTCGGCTGACCGAATTTTTTTCCGGTGGCGAGGAATAAATTGAGCTACTCCTTTGGAGATGGCGTCACCGCGATCAAGCTTCTGCCCCACCTCCATTTCGGATTTGTTTCGTTTCCAGGGGCATAACTGTGTCGGTAAAAAATTTGTTGAGTCGGCTGCTTAAACCATTGGTTTTGGTTTTCATGGTCAGCCTGAGTGGGACCGTTCTAGGTGACTCACTCGACTTTGAAAATGCTGCGGACTATGGAGGAGACGACGCCGTCATCACCGACTCCTATTTCGAAAATTATGGCTTGAGCTTTACCGCGTTCGCAGGAAAAAAAGAATCGTCTGCGTCGCAGGTTGCGCTTCAATTCGAAGCGGTCGGCCGGGATGGCACGGACGTTTTCAACGCGAGCGGCGGCGGCTGGGATTCGCCCAAAACCGGAAACGAAATGGGGTCCTTTTTCCTCAAAGCACCGGACGCACTGAGCCACGGAAATGTCAAGTATTTCCAGATGGACATCGATTTTTCCGATCCGACTCAATCGGCTTCCGGGGAAATCTGGGACATCGACGGACCCGAGCAGTACACGGTGACGGCCTACGATAGCAATGGAAACCAGATCGCCTCATTGACAAGTCCAACCGGCGGTCAGGGGCTAGACGGGCAAGCTTGGATCTGGGCATTTGACGCGGAGGACAATGGCAAGATCGCGAAAGTATCAATCGAGCATTCGGGAAAAGGGACCTTTCGCGGATTTGCTTTTGACAACCTTCAGTTTTCACAAAGTCAACATGCCGCACCGGTTCCTTCGGCACTCCCCCTGGGAGCCGTCGGTCTGTTGGGCCTCTTCTTGATGCGGCGAAGACCAAAATAGACTGGGATTCAAAACGCCAAAATCAATCCTTTGAAAGCGGTCCGATTGGGGCCGTTTTTTCGTTTGGGTTTTGAAGATTCGCAAAATTATTTGACAAATTCATTGGCATTGGATGATTTCAAGACCTAAGTTTTTCATGGACCTTGCTGCGACACCGTCATGGTTTGTCCCTGCCCCCAGCAAGTGTCGAATCGCATCTTATTCATGGGGCAATTTGTGTCAGCCAATCACGCAAATCGGCTACTGTTCTCACTCTTCGCTTTCTCAATCGCGATGCTTTTCGTCGCGGCAATTTCTGTCCAGGCGAACGGCGACACACTCGATTTTGAAAATGCGGCCGAGTATGGCGGCGACGATGCAGTCATTTCCGACAGTTACTTCGAGCAATACGGGCTTACCTTTACGGCGATGGCCGGAAATAGTGAAGCCGATGCAACGAAAGCGTTGTTGTCGTTTGAAGCCGCTGGAAAAGATGGAACGGATGGCTACTGGACGAATCGAAACGATCGAGACGAGGCACTCAAGGGTGATATCGGGAATTACTTCATGAAGGCCGGGACTGGCAACCTGTCATACAACAAAGCGAAGTACTTCAAGATGGATATCGATTATCAAAAAGCCACCCAAGCCGCGTCGGGTGAAATCTGGGATATCGACGGGCCAGAACAATACACCGTCACGGCCCAGGACGCCAACGGAAATATTATCGCATCACTTGTCAGTCCCACCGGCGGTCTGAATGGAATGCCCTGGCTTTGGTCCATCGACGTCGGCCCCACAACGGCGATTGCAAAAATCTCGATTGAAGCGACCGGCTCGGGCACGCTTCGGGGTTTCGCCTTCGACAACTTCAATTCAACCCAAGGCAACAAGAATGCCCAAAGCCATGCGGCTCCACTGCCTGCCGCCCTCCCGGTTGGAATGGTCGGGCTGGCACTTGTTGTCTTGGCACGCCGACGCAAGCTGCTGTCGCCCCTAGTAACCGATAGTCAACTCTAATGCCCAAATCCCTTCGCAGCCCGTCAAGGAATCGGAGCCGATTTGAAAGCCAATTCAACGGTCCGTGTCTCCTGGCCGTCGTTTGGATTTGATGAACCCAAGCGATCCATGCGTGCGAACAATTGCCACGGCCCGAAACTTGGCCCCCCCGGGTTATTCGCGGTCCCTTTTCACTTTTGGATTTTTGAAGCATACTTGGGATTCGAAGTTGATTCAGGTTCAGGCAATCAATTCGCATCAGGCTTCGTGCTCACATCAGGAATCTTTTGATCGACATCCATGGATTCGTTCGTCGAAAAATCCAACGAATTAGACATCGTTCGCGAATTTGCGATTAGCCTCCTCAAGCAAAACACGCTTGACGATCTTTGCTGGGACATTGCCCAGAACATTGGGCGACTGCTGCGTTTCGAAGACTGTGTGATTTACCTGCGTGAAGAAAACGAATTGATCCAGGTCGCGGCCTACGGAATCAAAAATCCGGAAAAGCGGGTCATCGACAATCGCATCACGATCCCGATCGGTGAAGGGATTGTTGGAACGGTTGCCGAAACGGGAATGGCCGAAATGGTGACTGACGTATCGCGAGACCCGCGTTATATCGCGGACAAGTTCGGTGGAAAATCAGAGCTCACCGTTCCGCTGATCTATCAAGACGAAGTGATTGGAATCATCGACAGTGAATCGGCTGAATTGAACGGTTTCACACGATCGGATTTGCGAATGTTCCAATCGCTGGCCGACATTTGCTCGTCGCGAATCGCGTCGGCGATCGTCGATGCAAAGGAAAAGCAGGCCCAACTCGAGTTGAAACGTTCGAGGGACGAACTGGAGCAACGCGTCAAGGAAAGAACAGCAGCACTCGCCAGGTCCGTTGATTCCCTCGAAAGCAACCAGGAGCAATTAGTTGCTGCCCACCAGGAACTTGAGGAAGACAAAGCCTGGTTGCAGGGTTTGTTTGACACCATCGGCGACGGGATTATCGGCACTGATGAAAAACTACGTGTCCAAACGATCAGTCGTTCCGCGGAACAATTCCTTTCCTGCGCCAAGTCGAAAGCCATTGGTCGCCCGATCTCTGAATTGATCCAAGTTGAATCAATGCCGCGCTTTGAAGATGTGCTGTTGCATAACAAAAAGCTGAATTGGCAGCGTGATTGCCTGATTGATGGCCAGGGCAATCTTCGACAAGCCGTCATCACCGCCTCGCCGATCGTGAATGAAGGCTCTGTCTCGGGAATTTTGATTGTCATTAACGACGTCACGCAACAACGATATCTCGAAAGAGAAGCAGCCAAAGGCCAGCGAATTGAGTCACTTGGCCTCTTGGCCGGCGGGATCGCGCACGATTTCAACAATTACCTACAGGCAATTGTTTCGGGAATTGAAGGGGCCTCGCTGAATGCGGACCCCCTATCGAAGAAGCATCTCGAGCTTTCCGAGAAGGCCTGCAATCTTGCCAAACAATTGGCGACTCAACTTTTGTCGTTCAGCAAATCGGGCACGCCAAAACGAGAACTGGTTTCCATCAACAAAATCATCGAAAGCGCTGTGCCACTCGTTCGCGCGGGAACGAAAACCCAAATACGTTCTCACCTTGGATCGGCCTCGCGAACTGTATTTGCCAATGCCTCGCAACTGGAACAAGTCGTCGGAAACCTCCTGATCAATGCCGATCAATCCATGCCGCGCGGCGGTGAAATTAATGTTCACTTGTCCGACTGCCAACTTCCCAATCAAACCGATCGCCCCGGAATTCGGATTGACATTGTTGACCAAGGTTGCGGCATTCCGGAGGACCGTTTGGAACAAATATTTGAACCCTACTTTTCAACCAAGGCTGACGGCTCCGGGCTCGGCCTGACAACCTCGTACTTTATTGCCAAACGTCATGGAGGTGATTTGCGTTTTCAATCAGCCGTCGATCAAGGCACGACCGCCAGCCTCTTTCTCCCGCTGGCGACCGCTCAACCGGCCATCACCTCGGAATCACATTCAAAAAGCAAAGTTGCCCGCAGCCACAAAGTGCTTTTGATGGACGATGATGAGATGGTAAGGAAAAGTGTCTGCCTGCTGCTTCAAAAATATGGCTTCGATGTCGTATCGAGCTCGGACGAATCGTCCGCCTTGAGTGCCGCAAGATTGGCAGTCGATAACGATCAACCCTTTGACCTTGCTATCCTCGACCTATCCATCCGCGGACGTCAAACGGGAACGGAAACGATGTCCCGTCTGAAGCAAATGGTTCCTGGGATTCGAGGGATTCTAACCAGTGGCTTTTGCGACAACGCCGCCATGAAGGGCTATCGTGATTTCGGGTTCCAGGGAATCTTGCAGAAACCATTCAAGGCCAACGAGCTGATGCGAGCAATCGATTCGGCATTCGAAGACGCTTAGGCGAATCGGCATTCGAAGACGCTTAGGCCAAAGTTCCCATCAAGCCATTCGTCCTCGCTAATGGCCGATTCGCTTCGACATCTGGAATCCAACCCCAGCTGCTTCCGGCTGCGATTCTCTTCAAACACATTGACTCGACCGGTTTGCTAAGATAGTTGGCTGCACGCCGCTCAAAAAAACGGGTTCTCTCATGCCGATTGCCGTTACCAAGAATTCCAAATTCCGTCGAACATTTATTTTCGTTTTCGGTTTCACGATATCCCTCTCCTGTTTGACACAGGCATCGGCTCAGGCATCGCCACAATCCGACCTGCCGCGCCTGCAGTGGCAAGCCTCGATTGATCAAAAAGAATCCTGGCATGACATTCACGTACCTGGAACCATCGAAAACCAAATCGATATCAAATTCGACGGTGTCTCATGGTATCGTTCCAGGATCTCTGCCCGGGAAATTCAATCCTTCGATATTCCCGACGGAAAGCGTTTGTTGCTTCGCTTTGAAGCCGTCGCAACCGAGGCAAAGGTTTTTGTTAATGCCAGGCAAGTCGGTGAGCACCTGGGTGGATGGACTCCTTTTGAAATTGAGATCACGGACGAATTGAGAAAGTCCCAAGCGAACGAAGAAGGCGTCGAAATTCTGGTCCGGTGCGACGAAAAAGTGGGGCACAACACCCAGGGATTTCTGCCGGTTTTCGCACCGCATTTCAGTGGGATCTGGAAACCTGCCTACCTCGTCTCGAGGCCGGTCGTCTCGATCAATCGCGACCGCAGTTTTGCTTGGGGAAATTCGGAAAAGAACCAACTCGAATTGGAAATTCACATCGATGGGTGGACCGAAGCACTGGACCTCGAATTGCACATCGAAATTCCCAAGAGAGATTCAAACCCTTTTTCCAACAAATGGGAACGCGGAAAGGGGAAGTCCAAAACCGTTTTCACGAAGAAGGTCGGATCCAATGTCGAAAAACTTTCCATCCCGGATTTGAAGTCGACGATTTGGACGCCGGATCTTCTGGAACGCAAAGATGTTTCCCGGATCATGGCGGAGTTTGCCTACGATATTGTCTTGGTTAACCAGGTCAATCGGAAGAAACAGAGGCTTTCGAGATGGACCGCCTTTCCTTTCCAAAAGTCTTCATCGACGAAAGGCGACGCGATTTTATTCAACGGAAAACTGGTTCAAATCCGAGGTGTTCTGAATTGGGGTTACGCGCCTCCGAGTGTTGCTCCGTCACTGGATGAAAAATTCATGCGTCAGGAAATTCAATTCGCGAAAGATCGCGGATTCAACTTGATGAAATTTTGTCTTTGGATCCCCCCAAAACGCTACCTGGAATTATGCGACGAACTGGGAATGCTGGTTTGGATCGAATACCCGACTTGGCATCCGAAACTCACAGCCGAACATCTCTCAGCGCTCAAGAAAGAATACCAGGAGTTCTTCTACTACGTTCGCCAACATCCATCGGTCGTTCTCCATAGTTTGACTTGCGAGACCGGCCCCAGCGCTGACATCAACGTCATTCGTGAGCTTTACAATCTTTGCAAACGCCGAATTCCCGGAGCCATTGTTGAAGACGACAGCAGTTGGATTGCCTGGAATCGGGTTCACGACTTCTACGACGATCATCCCTATGGCAACAACCACGATTGGCAACAGAATTTGGCCCGACTCAAAAAGTACATTGGAGAAAGAGAAACCAAACCCCTGATTCTTGGCGAAGCGATTGCCGCCGATACCTGGACCGATCCCGAGCAAGTTTTCGCCGCAACGAACCAAAAAGAAACTCACTGGACGCCAGGCTTTCTCAAGTCCAACCGGGAGTTTGCCCTTCGTTACTTCCCCAATCCGTCGCTTCGCCGCAATCAGTTGGAAAAACTAAAACAGGACTCAATGCGCTACGCGATGTTGATGCGGAAGTTCCAGATTGAATCCTATCGGCGTGAAGTCCCCAACGGAGGATACGTGGTCTCGGTGATCCGTGACATTCCCCTGTGCGGCATGGGACTCATGGATTACCTGGGAAATGCCAAAACAGAATCCCACGATTGGAGTTGGCACAACGATGTCATGATTAGTCTTGAAATCGCCGGGGTCTCGCGGAGTGTTTTTTCGAACGAGAAAGTCAATCTTGAGTTCAAATTCTTGGATCCGTTGCGGCGAATGCAGGATTCCGTTCTTGACGCTCAAGTATTTTCATCGATGGTGTTCGATTCCCAAATGTCGTCAAGCAAAACCCGCATTGAAACGGGCCGGTCCGCCGAGCATCGAATAAGGGAGACCCGGAAATTTTCGCTGCCGAAGAACTCCTCGCCAAAAGCATTTTCGCTAGTCGCATTTGGCGCTGCAAAAGCCCCCAAGCCAAATAGTCGCGAAATCAAATTCGCCGCCCAGAATTCGTGGCAAGTCTGGGCATTCCCGCGAATCAACTTCGAACGAAACAACGCTGCAGATGAAGACTATTCTCCCATTCGAATCCATGCTTCGTTGGCGAACGATTTACGTCTGGCATCTGTCGACGAGTTTTCTTCTATGGCGTCGCGTTCCAAGGCGACGTTGAAGCCGAAAGAAAAGTTGGCGTCGAATTCGCGCGTCCTGACTTCGAAACTCGATGGCAACTTGTTGGGGCATCTCCAGCGTGGGGGAACCGTCATTCTGTTTGCCGATGGCAAATCAAAAAGCTTCCGCGCTGCCGATCACTGGTTTTTGCGGGGAGGCCCGATTCTGCACCCGGGCTATGAAGAACTCCTGCTGCCCCGCCAGGCTTTCGTGGAACTTCAGCATTTCGACTTGGCCGGAAAAGTCATTCCGCGAATTGACGAGGAGTTTGAAATCGTCCCTTGGTTTTCACTCTGGGATAATCACGATCTCAAAGAAACGCGCGTCCACGGCCTACTTTTCCGCATGCCGGTGGGAAAGGGCAACCTGATCGTGTCCAGTCTCAATCACTTCGGACCCCACAATGCCGCCGGGCAGTACCTGCTGAAAAAAATTGTCAATGAAGATCTTTCGAAAGACTTGCATGCCAAACGTGTCGGCGCCCAATCCAACCTGAAGCGGCTTCGTCAGGAGCTGGATGCCGCCGAGATTGATCTTTCGAAAACGACCTGGAAATTCAAACCCGACAATCAATCGGTCGGCGAAAAAGAAAAGTGGTTCAGGGAGTCGGTCAACGACCAAGCTTGGAAGGAAATCCAAATTACCAGCCACTGGGAAGGCCAGGGATTTAAGGCATTGGACGGCTGGGCCTGGTATCGAAAGTCCGTTCGGCTACCGAAAGACTGGAAAGACAAAACCTTCATTAATTTCAGTGGCGTCGATGATCATTACCGACTTTACGTCAACGGAAAATTCATCGGCCAGGATGGAGTGATCGAAACCAAGCAAACCGCATTTGAGAGTCGAAAGAGTTACGATATCTCGAAATGGGTGAAGCCAGGAGAAGAGATCTCGATCGCCATTGGTGTTTATGATTGGTATGGAGCCGGAGGAATATTCAGACCCGTCACCATCACGCGATCGCCTCGCTCACAGAAACGACCCTGGCTCGCCAAGTAGTCTCGGCACTGACAAGGCGGAAAAGGCGCGAACGTTTGAGCGCGTTCATTCGTTAATTGACTGGAAAGCGACGTCGCGTGGACGAGGTACCGCATTTTTGGTTCTTTTGATGCGCGCGGATTCCGGGTAAACTGAGGGCGAACCTTGGAAGGTCTGGATAGGCAAAGATCCGCAGATTCAGAAACGCAGATTCAGAAACGCAGATTCAGAAACATGGAAGTCCGGGCTTCTAGAACCAGAAATAGAATCAGAAACAAAGACCAAAATACAGATCAGGAATAGAGACCAGGAATGAAGTTTATCGAAATGACCGGCGACCAGCTTTCGGACGTCATCAATGACGGCGAATTGCATATCGCAGACCTCGAAAGTGCCGGTGTCAACAAGAGTTCCATCGTCCGCGTTAATCAACACGGCGACATTGAAGTCCGCCGGGCCAAGAAATGGGATGTGATTGGCGGGCTACTGGGAAACTTTGAAGAGCGAGTCCAAAAGACGACCGGCTTTGAATGGGCTTAAGTCACTCGATCCCAATCGAAATCGCGAAATAGAAATAGTCGATCTCGTCCCGCCCGAGCGGTCCAGCTTGCCAGATCCTGAGAGAAAGCCGACCGGGTCGATTTTTCGGATCGCTGTTAGCTTGGCCTCTCAGTGTAATTCGGCCAAAGTTGCCTAAATAAAGTTGCCCCAACCAGGTTTCACGCCGAATTGCGGTAAGCCCCTGCCCCAAAGTTTGAATAGGGTCATGCGGTCGTAAGATCTAAAGAGTTTGCGTCTCGTCCTCGTGGCCGTCGGAATTCTCGATCTCCAAGAGTTCCTCAACCCAGATGCGAATATCATTCTCATATTCGCTGGACAGGTTTCCTTTGACCAAGTGACGTTGGAACGCCGCGGCACTGATGTCTTCGACCAACTCCGCCGCTTTCGCGCTGGGAAATCGGGCCTCGGGATCCGGGTTCACCAGCCCCAAGCAGAACGACATCAGGATATCGTTCTCGGCAATATCGGGAGGCATCATTTCATGGAGACGATCAGGCAAACTGTGCTTGGCAGCGATCAATTCAGGCAAGTTCTTGATGCCGGAAAAAAGCGGTTGCCCCGCCAACAATTCAACCAACACATATCCCAGGCTCGCCAAATCACTGCGAGGCGAATTGTATTGGCCCTCTAGCACCTCGGGAGCCGCGTAGGCCGGTGTGCATGAACGCCGTTCCGGTGGCGATTCTGTTTCAAAAGCCGCTCCAATGTCGATAATCTTCGAATGCCCGGAACGCTTCAACATGATGTTCGCTGGCTTGATATCCGCGTGAACAATTCCCGCTTTGTGCAATGCCGCCAATCCCGCCAGGCATTCGCGCACAATCGCCACAGCAACCCCCGGTTTAAACCTCGGCTGGACTTTCCCTGCGGTCACCAAAACCCGGTTCACGTACTCCCATCGTTTGGCACTAAAACGATGTTCCATTCGGCCAAGCATCGATGGCGTCAGCAGACGACGAAGATCGAATCCTTCGATCCACTCCATCACCATCATTCGAATCCGATCTCGTTCGAGGAAGTCCTGAACGAGCAGCAAGTTATCATGCTGAATTCGAGCGGCCGCCGCGGCAACATGCCCAGACCGAGCCATCTCCAAATCGTAGGCCTCGGGAGACGCAAATCGCTCTGGCGAAAACACTTTTACTGCAACGGGCAACGTAAAGCCGTCAGCGCCCCGTCGATTCGAAAGGAACACAATTCCTTGCCCACCGGACCCCAACGTTTTTTCGAAACGCAAATAAGCGGTCCAGCGCTGATGACTGCTTTTGACCAGCCCGTCGTACTGCGAAACGAGTTTTTCACATTGGCTCGACTCAAATTCGCCGTCCAAGTGGCTCGTCAAGTGAAGCTCGCCATGCGTTGTATCGATCGTTTGACTAATATCGAAGTCCAAGATTTCACCTATTCGTGTCGGCTCTCAGGAAAGGAGTCATGATCGACTGATAGCAAGACACGATTGGTCACATTCAAAACGGAATTTCTAACCCCACGATCATTGTCTATCTCAAGTTTATTACGGCCATTGCAAAACGGTCCATACCTATTTGCCCAACCGGCAATCGGAATTGAAAACTCCGCCCGATTTTCTTTGCCGGCGATCCAACATGCCTAAAAGACGAGAAGGTTGCCTTCGTCATTCAAGGGCTAGGAGAAGACGCTTGCGAGGGGGTCAAACCGGTCCCCGGGCCGTGGGGCGCGCATTTGCTTGTCGACCAAGTTGATCAGTCGTTCGCGACTGAAAAAGCGGCGAAGGTTGTCGCAAAAAAGTTGAGTGACATCATCAAATCGGGTCGCCGATTGTGCGCCGATATGCGGCGTCAAAATCAGGTTTTCGACCTCCCAGATCGGATGCCCTTTCGGTATCGGCTCGGGATCGACCACATCAATTCCGGCCGCCGTCAGTCGATTCTCGTTTAATGCCTCGATCAAAGCACTCGTGTCGACAACCTCACCACGGCCCACGTTGATCAAATAGCTTCCGGCCTTCATTCGATCGAATTCTTCTCTGGAAATCATCGCGCGTGTCGATTCATCCAGCCCAACAGTGATGATCAGGATGTCAAATTCCGGGAGCCGCTCCAGGAGCCTTTCGGGAGAAACGACTTCAAGCCAGGCGTCGCATTCGGCAAATGTACCATTCGCATTCCAGTCGGCGAACAAATCACTGGCAACCACGGTAACACCAGGAAACGCGTGAAGCCTTTTTGCGATCACCTGTCCGTTGCCGCCAAAACCAATGATCCCCACCCGCTTGCCTGACAAGTCGTCGGTGGGAAGCCGTTCAAAAAGCTGATTTCGTTTCGCACTTTCGAAAAGATAGGTCCGCCGCAGCAAACCGAGGAGTAAAGCCATTGCGGTTTCGGCGACCTGGTTTGCAAACAGCCCTGAGGCGCCGCTCACCTGAATCTCCGATTCAATCACTTCGCGAACCAGGCAGTGATCGAGTCCAGCAGCTGAAGACTGAATCCAGGTCAGGTTTCCGTTGTTGACGATGGTTTCCCAGTCGACCTCGCATTTGATGTGTCCACAAAAGACGTTGGCCGTTTGCAACTCGCTCGCCAGATCGCGTTCGGGTCGCACGATCAGATTTGCAGCAATTTCCAACCGGTCCAGCACCGATTGGATCTTTTTGACCTGTGTTTCGTTAACCTTAAAGCCCAAAACAATATTCAATATTTTGCCTTTCCCAACGAATAACAAGGCAACCCACGCCCGATTCTGCGACCTGATACCTGAGCGAGTCACCCGGGAATGTTCTCGCTTATCCGTATTCTGAAAAGATTGCGGGTCACGTAAAAGGCGGCGTCTCGGTTAATTGTCCCCCCCATTCCCGGATTAGCATCTTGGGACTTTCCAATCCCAGGGCAGTGAGTTTGCCGGTTTTCCCGCAATCTGAATTAAAATACACTCTTGTGTTCGCTCGGCCAAAGGACGTTCCAGGCCTTGAGCGTGAAAAGAAAGCAGAAAAGAAACGATGAACGAAAAGACCGTCGACGTAGACCAACCGATCCGTGAACCTCGCCCGGATATCGCTTCGGAAACGAAAGCCATGCAGTCGTCTCGCCTCAATCGAGTCGGGATGTCTGAAATTGAAACCATGATTCAGATGGAAATGTCGGCAGGTCAAGTCGTTTGGATTCCCGCCAAGGCTTCCGCCTATGTGAATCTGAAAGATCCAGATGCCAAAGGCATTCACATGTCGCGGCTATATCTGGCGCTTCAGGACGAGCTTGAGCGAGATTCGTTTTCGCCCAAGGTTGCGCAACGTATCCTTTCGCGTTTCATTGAGACCCACTCGGAATTGAGCGATCAGGCCGAGTTGCGGATGTCGTTCGTTTACGCTTGCAAGCGGCGTGCGTTGAAAAGTCAAAATGATGGTTGGCGGCACTACCCGGTCACCATTGTTGCGACGCGGGAAAACTCAAAAACACAATACCGGCTGGAAACGGTCGTCACCTATTCAAGTACTTGCCCCTGTTCAGCCGCTTTGTCCCGCCAGTTGATGCAAGAAAAATTCCAGGGGGATTTCGATCACCATCGTTGGCTCAGCGTCGCCCAGGTCAACGATTGGCTGCGAAGCAACGGCTCGATTGCCACGCCTCACAGTCAGCGAAGCGAGGCAAAGATCGAGGTTGAGTTGCTCCATGACCTGGAGCACTTCCCGATCCTCAAATTGATTGACCAGGTCGAAAACTCCCTGGGAACGGCCGTCCAGACGGCGGTGAAACGAGCTGACGAACAGGAATTTGCTCGTGCCAACGGATCCAATTTGATGTTTTGCGAAGATGCCGCTCGTCAGGTCAAGTCAGTTCTCGAACCCAACTCGGAGTACGCCGACTATCGCGTCCGCATCGACCATTACGAAAGCCTCCACCCGCACGATGCGACCGCGATCGTAATCAAGGGAATCGAAGGCGGCTTTACCGTTTGACCTTTCACCCATATCGCCAAAGCGTTCCCCGAAATGACTCAATCCGACCTTACCCTTAGCCAGGCCCAAGAGAAGGTTGATCAATGGATTTCCAGTATCGGAGTCCGTTATTTTTCGGAACTGACAAATCTTGCCCAGCTCGTCGAAGAAGTCGGCGAACTGGCGAGAATTATGTCCAGAACCTACGGCGATCAAAGCTTCAAGTCCGGCGAAAAGGCCGAACTTTCTGATGAACTCGCCGATGTCTTGTTTGTCCTGATTTGCATTGCCAACCAGACGGGTGTTGATTTAACTCAGGCGCTTGAACAAAATCTCGAGAAGAAGACGGCGCGCGACAAGGATCGCCACATCAACAACCCGAAGCTCAATTCCTAGCCGTCTCGGTAGACTGGATTCGAGCACAAAGGATTCGGGCAACCCTGCTTGAGAAGATTGAAACGCTTAACATCGGCCATGAATATCGAGATCTCACGACGTCTTAAGTTTTGTGCTGGCCATCGACTGATGAATCATGGCGGAAAGTGCGAAAACTTGCACGGACACAATTACGCCGTCGAAGTAACCGTGACCGGTGAAAAGACGGACGACGTTGGCCGCGTGGTTGACTTTTCGATTATCAAGAAACTTTTCAAAGGCTGGCTCGACGAAAATTGGGATCATGGATTCATTCTTTGGGACCAAGACCGCAAAACGATCGATGCCATCTCGAGCCTCAATAGCAAGCTTTTCTTGCTGCCTGAAAATCCGACCGCTGAAAATATGGCCGCTTATTTGTTGTCGGAAGTTGGTCCGGCTTTGCTTCGCGAAGTCGACGGTCAACTAAAGCTGACCCAAGTCAAGCTTTGGGAAACCGACGAGAGTTGTGCGGTCGTCCGCAGCGGCCCCAAGGAAGAATCGACGACCTGGTTGGAGGCCTCTCTTGGTGAAAGCCAATGAAGCTTTTTTATTCCGACGTTTTTGAACTTCCTCTTCCCCCCAAACACCGATTCCCGATGGCCAAATATCGGCTATTGCGGGAACGCGTTGAGGCCTCCGGCAAATTTCCGGCGGCCGACATTCAGCCGGCCCCGGAAGCGACCGATCTGGAACTGGAAACCGTTCACGATTCGGACTACGTGAGACGAGTCGCGACGGGCGAACTGACCGATCTCGAAATCCGCCGGATTGGATTTCCCTGGTCCGAGAAAATGGTGATTCGTTCACGGCGCTCGACCGGAGCCTCAATCGCGGCTGCCAATGCCGCAATGGATTCGGGGGTCGCCGTCAACTTGGCCGGCGGAACCCATCACGCTTTCCCAGAGAGTGGCCAGGGCTATTGTGTGTTTAATGACGTTGCCGTCGCCGCGAAAGTGTGTCAGCAGCAGAACCTGGTTCAGAACGTTCTCTTCATTGACTGTGATGTTCATCAAGGCAACGGGACCGCGGCGGTCGCGAAAAACGATGCCACGCTTTTTGCGTTTTCCATGCACTGCAACAAAAACTTCCCTTTTCGAAAAACCGCAGGCGACTTGGACATCGGAGTCGACGAAGGCACCGAAGATGAAGAATACCTGGATCTTTTGAACAAAGGCCTGGATCAAGTCTTCAATCATTTCCAGCCCGATCTCGTTTTCTATGTCTCCGGTGCTGACCCTTACGAAGGCGATCGGCTTGGGCATCTACGATTGACCAAAGCAGGTTTGCGTAAACGGGACGAACTGGTTTTGAATCGCTGCCTTCAAGACGATATGCCCGTGGCAATCTCAATGGC
>CAYSXI010000141.1:0-14504 GCA_964434955.1 uncultured Pirellulaceae bacterium | reverse complement strand
GCTCTTTGCGTGTCGACTCCTTGATGGTCTTCCACGACTTGTGAAACGTCGCATTCAGCTGTTCCGACGATAACTTGTTCTTCTTGAAGTACGCGAGGATTTCCTTGGTCGCGTGTCGGGCTCCTTCGTCCGCCGCCACTCCCAGCCGGAGCAGTCGAGACATATCGATAGACGCCGATCCGGATCCTTTAGGAACCGCGTTGAACAATTCGATACAAAGTGGAATGAGTCGCTGAGTCATCTTCAAAAAACATGCGGGGCGTAGTCGGTAAAATAATAGGAACGCCGGTTGCAATGATCCTTGCGTCAGATGACACAACAATATAACGCCATGTTCGCGCCAACGCCAAACGGAAGCCTGACAGAGTTGGCTCGACGCACTTCAAGCCGAATCAATTCGATTGGTTGCGGCCGACCGGAAGATCACCGAATCTTGGGCCATTTGCGCGAGGAAAGATTCAGCAGATCCTGAAGAGAGGCGACTGCCCGGTCATCGCTGGCGAGTTTGTCCATCAGCTTTTTGACTTCGGTTTGGTGCCGCCGAACCAGGTTTGCATATTCGGCTTCCATCTTTTGCGCCAGTTTCTTCTTTTGTGCCGCGACTGTTTCGTCGATGGCCTGATTCACCATCCGGCCAAAAGCGGAGGCGACTTGATCCCCCAAATTTGATTTCAGTTGGGTGGAAAGTTTTTCGCGAGTGCCGGAAAGGACAATTTCGACCGTGTAGTTGTCGATCAGCTGCAATTGCCGATTGACATTGGCAGCCAATTGGGGCCCGCCGACCTCGCGTTCCAGTTGCGCCAGTTCCATTTGGATCCCGGAATGAACGAAACGCAAAACACCTTGAATCTGATTGTCGACAATCTCCAGCTCGAGGTCAGCCTTGAGTTTCGAAGGCGAGATTTGAACCATCATCGAGCCTGGCGAACCAAGCTTTCTCTGGGGCAAATCCATGTCCTGAATTCGAAACCGAATTTTGTCTTTTGGCGTTTCCGTTCGGCGGTCGAGAATCGCCGCGATTCGAATGTTTTTCTCACCGGTCGTAATCAAATCGATACGCGTGGGATCCTTGCAAAGCTTCGGCTGATTGGTGAGGTGATTTGCGGTTCCCTTGAATTCAAAACGCTCGCCGCCGATCTGCCCTTTGCCGCTGATCTCGGAATGCTTGACCCAAAATTTCGGGCGTCGCTCCAGTCCTTCAAATGCAATTGTCTCTCCCCTATGTCGGGAAGGTACAAAATCCTTTTCCGGATTGGGTAACGTTCGTTGAAACCAGTTGACCCATTCGATGATTTCTGCGACTTGATCCGCCTTTTCCTGGCCGAGCAACAGCTCGGTCGTTTTCTGCGAGTCGACGGTGAAGTATTCGGCGCTTTGACGGATCTTTGCCTCGTCGCGCTGCTTGGCAGCCTGTAACGATTGCCGGTCCACGCGGATTTGATCATCCATTTGGCGGACTTCATCTCGTATCTTTCGCGCTTCCCGATTCAATGATTGAATCTTCGACACCGCAATTTGCACCCGCTCCAAATCACGAAGCGGATTTTCGCTCGGCTGTTTGACGACTTTGCGAAGTTCATCGATCTGCTTGTTGATGCTTGCGACGCGCGCGTCATAGGCCCGATAACGGGCGGTCCATTGGTCGTGAATTCGCCTCGAAACCCGAACCGTTTCCAGGTTATCTTCCAAGGCCGAATTGGCATTGAATTCAAATTGATTGAGCCACCGCTTGCCCGCGCGTTTTGCGGTTGCCGAAGCCGAATCCGACATCCATTTGACCACAGGTGGCCATTCTTTTTCGGTTTCGCTTAGCTGGCCCGATTTGATTCGAGGAGTCGAGAATTGGATGTTTTCAATCTTGGCATTCTCAACCACAAATTCCTTGTGAAGCAAGCGCGTGGCATCGAGGTCAAGCTCGGCCGCCTGGTATTGAACCAGGTTTTCCATCGGCGCACGTGGATTGGCAAACTCGATATCCTCAAGCGTGATCTTTGCTGCCATCCAATCGACGTCGATTCCACGAATGTCGACTCTCGCCCCCGTGACACTTTGCCCCGATCGAATCATCATCCATTTCAATGCCGGGCTCGCACCGATTCCAAGGAATGCAAGAAACAATCCAATCAGGAACCCTCTCGGAATGACGTACTTCCAACGAATCAAGATGCCACCTCCGCTGTCATTCCGGTTTTAGAATCCGCCGAAACTTCTGCACCCGAGATCCATCGATAGACAATGTATTGGCAAAGCATCGCGTGGATGCCAGGACCGTATTTTTTGCAAATGGAGGAAACGAAAAAATAGACGGGCAAGAATGCCACGATCGCCATCACCGTTGAGCCGGTAACAATGGTGTTCTCGAATCGCGTCCAAGCCACCAGCGGAGTTTCATACAAAGCGACAAAAGTGGATTGCAAACCTGGTTGCGTCAATATCCATTTACCAAGCGAGTGGGACAACGGATCCAGAGCAAATCCAATCCAGCTAAACAAAAATCCGGTTACGAATGCCGACAACAGATTGGCCGTTGAAACCAGTAGGATGATTCCCAAGACCGCAACAAATAGCGAATCCTTCGGTATCAGCCCGATCATCATTCCCATCGCCACGCCAAACGCGATTTGCCTTGGTGTATCCCCCCCGGCAATCGTCTCGCGAAACAGCGAGAAAAGCTTCCATGCTCCCGTGATCATTTACTTTTCCGTGTCCACCAAATTCTGTGCGATCCACCAACCCATCGCATCCATGGCGCAAAATTCCCGCCCGGAAAACGAATTCGTTTCGAGTGATATCGTCGAGCCTGTTTGGGAGACTTAAGATAATCGTCAAATTTTGACATTCGAGCGCGCCGTGTAGCTATCTCCTCGGAAAGATGGCCGCTAGCAAGGTCGACTGCGGTTTCCGCTATTGCTTTCTCGGAACGCGAAACACGACGTACGAGACGTTTTGCTGACGATCTTCGGGATAAACGAGCTCAAACGGACCGTCATAGGCCGGGTCCTTGTGAAATGCGGTTTGAGGCATCACCAAATAATCGACTTCGTATTTCTGGCTGAGTTCGAGAAGTTCGGCGTCGCTGCGCCAATACCAAACCGGGCGTTGAACGAACAACGTATCCACGCGTTCCCGCCATGTAAGCATATCTGCGGCATTTTGCGGAACGTCCTTGTAGCAGACGACTTGAGCACGCTGGGCATACCAGACGAAGGTCTGCTGCTCGCGCGGCGTCAAAAATAGCGCGTCGTTTTCCGTATTACCTCGAATCCAGGCACAAAGTTTTTTCCAATTGTTCAAATGAGCCTGATTCCACTCCGCTTGCTGTTCCTCGGATTCCAACCCCGACTCCGGGAGCGAAATCGCGTCGGCCGTTGGACGTGAATCTTTCCAACGCTGTTGGAAATCGGCGTACAACCCGCAAGCCAATGCCACCGCGGCCAATGCCTTCCATCCTTTTTGCCAATTTGCATTCGATAGATTCTCTAGCTTGGCAGCGAGTAAAACAGGTAACCCGAAAGCAAGCGCCGCGTCGCCCAACCGAAACCAATAAAACCGAAGCAACGAATTTGCGTAGCGTTGCATTGGCGCGCTGCCCTGTTCCGAAAAAACGCTGAGCAATAAGCCAACCAGCCCAAAAAGAAAAGCGAACCCGCAAAACCAATTGAGCCATCGGATTTTGGGATTGCGCCAACCCGACGCAGCCAAAGCCACCCAGGCAACGATGCCAAGGAAGAAGCAGGTCAAGCGGATCTTTTCGAAGGCCCAAAAGTAAAGATGATGGGGCAACCGCATCCTGACGTAAATCAAGTTGGCCTCGACGGCATCGACTTCCGCACCGCCGCGCGACAAAAACCAAGCTGGTATCAACCCTGCCAAGGCAACGCCCCCGCCCAAGGCAATCCAAACGAGTTGTTGCTTCCACGACGAACGAAGCGTCGAATTTGAAATGACCGTCAGCAAGACCGCCAAAGTGCTCCAACCACCAACGAGTACATGAAAGGCAGATGCGAGACCAAGACAAAACCAAACCAGCCACCAACGTTCACGATTGAGGCCACCAATTGCCAACAAAACCAGACCAAAGGCAAATGGCTTGCTTTCGGCACCTCCAACGATCCATTCGCCGGCCAAGTGCAAATAGCGAATCGAAAGTAGCATTCCTGCCGCGGTAAGAAGTGCCATCCCCCAGCGGGCGAAAATACTTCGTATCAGGTAGAGCCACCCGACAGCGACCAGGCTCCAGGACAAGAACCGAAGAATCCAGGCAGACCCATCAAGCGAAAACAAACGCGTCAGCCAGCCAAAGCAAACAAAGAAAAACCAATGAGCATCTTTTGATCCAACAAACAAATCCCGATCACACCAATGGGTGTCCCAAAAGTGCTTTGCCTTGGTCAGATAGTGCGACTCGTTAATGTCCGGTGTCGGTTCGGCGGCGAAAATTGCGATCACGGCAACGATTAGCGCTAGTTCGATCCCGGCGAGCCATTGGATGCCCGCGAGCGGTTTGGAATTCGGCAAATCGTCGGAAGACATGTGTTCCCAGCGAAATCGTTAACAATCGCACGAAAACTTCCATCATAACCCGATTCCCGAAAATTTGGGCCGTACATTAAGATGGTTGCTCGCCGGCCTCGAACGGTTGACGACGATTCTTACATCATCGCATGTGGCGTGGCATTCACAGCACCCAATAAGATATTTAGTTTTTGATGCAAAAACGACTTGGCAAAAACAAGATTGTCCTGCTTGGAGTCGGCCATACCAATGCTCACGTATTGAAAATGTGGCGAATGGCTCCGATTCGGAATTGCCAACTTATTTGCATTTCCAATTTTCCTCAGGTCACCTATTCGGGAATGCTGCCGGGGGTTTTGTCAGGGCAATACCATCAGGAACAGATGGAAATCGACTTGGTTCGCCTCTGCTCCGTGTCAGGCGCCCGCTTGATCATCGACGACGTTCAATCGGTTGATCGCGTGAACCGGCAAATTCACTTTGCGGGCCGGGCTCCTCTCAGCTATGACGCGCTATCCATTGGGATCGGTTCGGTGCCGTCCGTTCACGAGGTCGAGATTGCCGAATCGGCGCCATTGCTTCGCATCAAACCCATGCAGACTTTTTTGTCTCGCTTGAATTCGGGTCTTCAAACGATCGCCAACAAGGGCAAGTCGAAAGTTCAGCTTGCGATTGTCGGAGCCGGAATTGGCGGAACCGAAATCGCATTTTGTCTTGATCGACGATTGAAACAGGAATGGCCTAACCTGAACGCGCAAATCCACCTGATCAACGGGAGCGAACAACTGGTCGGCGGTTGCTTACCGTCGACCGAATCAAAAGTTCGCCGCCATTTGCAAAAGGCCGGAATAGAAATCCATACGGGAAACCGTGTCAGGTCGATCGAGGAAAATCAATTGCGGTTTTCCGATGGCCGGCAGCTTGAAGTCGATTTGGTTCTCTGGGCGACGTCGGCAACCGCGGCACCCCTGTTGAATCAAATTGACGTTTCCAAAGATGACCGCGGCTTTCTGCTGACTCGCGAAACCCTGCAGACCCTGGATGACGAACGTATTTTTGCCGTCGGTGATACCGGCACACTGGAAAAGAACCCGACGCTAAAAGCGGGGGTGTTTGCGGTCCGCCAAGGGCCGATCCTTTGGAAGAATCTCGACCGCCTGATTCAAGGCAAGCCGCTTGAGCCCTTTCAACCGCAAAAGTCGTTTCTCAAGTTGATCAATCTTGGTGACGGGCGAGCGGTCGCTGAATGGATGGGGCGATCCTTCGTTGGCAATTGGTGTTGGCGGTGGAAAAACCATATCGATCTCAAGTTCATGAGGATGTATCAGAATTACGAAGCATCGATGATGTCTGACCGGGACGATGACGAACCGCAAATGCGTTGTGTCGGTTGTGGAGGAAAAGTATCCGGGGCTTCTCTCGAATCCGCATTGGCCGAGATTGACTTTCAAGGCAATGAGCAGGTTGTGGTGGGTGTTGAGCATCCTGACGACGCTGCGATCGTCCGGGTTCCCGACGAAGAAGTTACGGTCACCACGGACTTTTTTGCTTCTCCCGTCGATGATCCGTTTTTGTTTGGACAAATCTCGGCATTGAACGGTTCTTCGGACAATTATGCGATGGGCGCACAACCTTTCGCGGCTCTCACAATGGCCCAAGTCCCTTTTGGGCATCCCAAGGCTCAACGTGAAGTGTTGGTCGAAATGATGGCCGGCGCCGCCAAAGAATTCAATCGAATGAAAACGTCGATCGTCGGCGGCCATTCGATCGAAGGTCCGCGAATGGCAATGGGTTTTACGGTCATGGCCAACCAGGTCACCGAGCCGTTGCTCAAATCCAATTTGTCGGAAGGTGATCAGCTGATCGTCAGCAAGGCTTTGGGAACCGGGACATTGCTTGCAGCTTTGATGGAAGGAAAGTGTCGCGGCAACTGGTTTCAGGCCATGAAGACCTCGATGCTTCGCTGCAACTCAATTGCACTGGAAGTTGCCAAACGATTTTCAATTCGATCCATGACGGATGTTACCGGGTTTGGTCTCGCGGGCCATCTTCATGAGTTGCTGGTCGCAAGCCAACTGAGTGCGACGCTTCGACTCGCCAAGGTGCCAATCCTTAAGGGCTTCTCGGAATTGACGGACCAAGGTATCGAAAGCACGATGAACCTGGAAAACCGCTCCGTGGAATCTTCCATCCAAGTGGACGAGGAATCCCGAAAAAAGGCGGCCTACGCCGCGCTGTTTGATCCGCAAACTTGTGGCGGACTTTTGATTGCGGCGGCGCCGAATCACTCGGAAAATCTTTGCCAATTTCTTCGCGACGCCGGGTTCGAAGCATCGGCGATCGTCGGCGAGATTATTGGCTCCAAAGAAGCCGTTCGCATTCGCGTCGAGTAAAGGACCTTCTCCTTTTCCCGTCCTTCCCGCAACCGCCTACCCGCAGCCGCCTGCCTGGACCTGACTTTCCTGTTCCCCGCAACGCGAAGCATTCAAGCACGAAACTTACAAGCACGAAACTTACAAGCACGAAGCTTACAAGCACGAAGCGCAAGCGAGTGGTTCAATCCGCCCAAACCCATTCGAGCGACTCACTCCCGTCTCATGACAAATCGTTGAATCAAACGCACCGCACCCGCCCAAAGTGGCGTTCCGAGGTCAGGCGTTTCAAAGTTTCGTATTCGAAGGAGCTTTGTGCCGCGAGTCGAAATTTCTTGAATTGATTGAATTGCGTTTGTCTTGGGCGAACCACTCGCTTGCGCTTCGTGCTTGTATATCCGGCATGCGCATAAAAAAACGCCCGGCTTGAGGGCGTTGAGTGTTTAATGATTTTCGAGGGAAATTCGTTACCCCGCGACGAAACCTAACGTTTCGAGAACTGAGTTCCGCGTCGAGCACCGTGAAGACCGCATTTCTTACGTTCTTTCATTCGAGAGTCTCGCGTCAAGAAACCGCCATCTCGAAGTGCCTGGAAGAATTCCGTATCCATGCCAACCAGGGCACGAGCAAGTCCCATTCGGCAAGCGCCCGCTTGGCCGGTCGTTCCACCACCGTTGACCTTGATGTTTACATCGACGGCCGAACGTTGATCAACTGCGTCCAAAGTCGAAACAATTGCAGTTCGATCCTGAACGTTTGGAAAATAGACTTCGAAATCACGACCGTTGATCGTGATTTTGCCACTGCCTGATTTGACGCGAACGCGTGCGACGGAAGACTTTCGACGTCCCGTGCCCATTGCTTCGCCCGTAATCTTGTCAACTTTTGTTGCAACCATTTTGTCTTATTTGATTTGAGTATTTGGTTTCGAGTGTTAATTCTCGGTATTGCTTCAACTAGTTACTTTCACCAGTGACCGCTTGATCCATGCATTTTGGATTTTGCGCCTGATGGGGATGCTCCGACCCTCGATAGACTTTCAACTTGGACAACATTTGTCGGCCAAGTTTGTTCTTTGGCAACATCCGCCGAACGGCTTCTCGCAAAATTTGCTCGGGTTTTCGCTCGAGCCGAGTTGCTGCGGTTTCACTTCGCAGGCCAGGGTAGCCGGTGTACCAAGTGTATTCCTTTTTCTCCAGCTTGTTTCCGCTGAAGACAACTTTTTCCGCATTGGTTACGACGACAAAGTCACCGGTGTCGACATGCGGCGTGTAAGTAGGTCGATGCTTGCCCATCAAAATGACGGCGATTCGAGATGCCAATCGACCAACGATCAGGCCGTCAGCATCAACATGCCACCAGTCTTTGTTCACTTCACCGGGTTTTGCGACGTAGGTTTTTGTGCCAGGCACGATTCGTCTCCGAATAACGGATCACCATGTTTGTTTCATCTTCCAGGGTTTGATTGCAGCATCACGCCATGGAAGCGAATTCGGCTGCCAATCAAGCAGGCAAAAGTTGGGTTCGATTTGAGCAATCGACATGGTCAAATGGTTGTCGCAACAAAGCGATAAGCGACAAACGCTCAAAAGCAACTTTCGCGCAGAAGGACCAATTTACATATTGGATGCCAAACCCACAAGGCGTCAAATTGGGCTCAAAAGGCCTTATTTTTTCCTCTCCAAACGCTTGGAGCCGGGTTTGGGCGGTTGCCCTGTCTCGGCGGTCGGCTTCGCAGGGTCAGCATACGATCTCCCACCACTTCGCAACCACATGACCGACCTTTGCTGGAATTGAGTGGCCCATTTCGAGCACCCTTTCGGGCGCCGCGTTCGGGAAATACAGGTGAGTCCGGTTATGGGAAGTTTAGCGGGCTCGGATCCAAGATTTCTGATAAACCCTGCCGATCGGGTGAACCTTGGCGGCGTGAATTGCCGAATCTTGTTTTCGAGGAGACATCCCGGCCATGGATTGGCGAACCATTCAGCCAGCCATAGCCATGAACGATACGCTTCCCGAATACCTGAAACTCCACGTCGAAGACGAAACCTCCCCCCAATTTCTGGTCACCAAGTCGGGAGAGGTCTGCAAAAAACTTGACCGAGCCTGTGGCTGGGAATTCAAGTTCATTGAAACTCGAAAGATCGCTCATTCCGCACAAGAATCCTGTGCCGACATGCCATCATTGGGCGAATTTCGGGTCGTCGACCTCTCATCCAATGCGGCAGCCAAATCGAAACCGATTCCACGGGAGGCCGCGGAAGCCATCGCTTCCGCCCTGAACGAACTTTCGCTGCAAATCGAAAAAGCAAAAATCGAAAAACGTGAGCTGAACGCACAAATGGCTTCGCAGGTCCCCGTGATCCAACGCGATGCCGAAGGCAAAAAGCCGCTCGAGATTATCGAATCCTTGCTGGATTCAGCATGCAGTGTCACCCAGTGTTCGGCCGCAGCACTTTGTATCCTTGATGAATCGACTTCGACACTGGAAACCCGTGTGACGTGGGGAATCGCTGCCGAGTCAATGGACACGAGTCGCCCGATTGAACGAAGCATTGCCGATATCGAAGCGATGGTTGGACACGCGGTCGTCATCGAAAACACGGATGAACTTCCCCACTGGCGGGTGCCTGGCGAAGCATCATCCGCGATTTGCGTTCCCGTTTCGTCGATGAACACGCTGCTTGGCACGCTCTGGCTGTTTGGCGACGAAATCCGCGACTACGATTCGGGGGTCGTTAATATGGTCGAAATCATTGCCGGGCGACTGGCGTCGGAACTTCAGTTCGATGCTGCATTGGAAGAAATTCGCTCGCTTCGCAAAGCATCTTCTGCATCGGAATCGTTTACTTTGGAACGGCGGAAACCGGTGGTTTTGCCGCCGGTCGACGAAGTCAAAATTGAAGCGATTGATGGATCGGGGGCGAACCCATGCGTCAGCGATTGGTCTATCAATGAGGAAGGAAAACTGTGGCTCCTTTCGGCGACGGTTTCCCGCGAATCAAATTGGGCAGATGAAATCGCCGCGTCCATTCAAACCAGTTTTTGCTCGCTCCGTCATCACATGGAATCGCCCAAAAAGATGGTCGAAGGAATTGCGGATGCGATTTCGAGATTGGAGCCTGAAAGCTCGGCCTGCCAAATTCAATGTGTCCTGATCGATTTGGACAACCAAACGATGCTCGAAAGTTCGACCGGAAAAGATGGCGGCTGGTGCCACCTGGATGAGTTGGTTGGGACCTCGAATTCCGAGTACGAGTTTGAAACCGGGCAAGTCTTTGACGTTGCAACGGAAAAGTCGGGGTTTCGTTTGACCTGGCAGTGAATGGAATTGGCAGCAAATGGAACTGGCGGCCGGATTGGGCAGACGGGCCACCCAAAACGATTGTCGCTTGACTGCGAGCAACAAAACTTTAGACTGTTCTTTCCTCAAATTCGCGGGCGTGGCGGAACTGGCAGACGCGCATGGTTGAGGGCCATGTTCCCGTTAGGGAGTGGAGGTTCGAATCCTCTCGCCCGCACTTGCCGTTTAAAATTCTTGGCCGACTAAAATTCTTGGTCGACTAGATTCATGATGTCGTCCCAACGAGGCAGCGGCTCTTTCTGCCTTGACACACTATTTTTTGCTTTGGGACTTCGGTCGCCGAGTTTGCCCCCAAAGTGGCTCCTTCATCGGCTTTTCCCACACGGCCAGTTCTTTCCGCAAGGCCCCGACCAGCTTTGGATGTTCGCCGGCCACGTCTTTCTGCTCGGATGGATCCTTGCTGAGATCATAAAGTTCCGGTTCTGATTGATTCGCGCGGTTGAAAACCAGTTTCCAATCGTCCTTCCGGCAAGCCAGATTGCCTTGGCTCCCGTGTTGGCGCCAATAGAAGGTACGGGACCATTGACTCGTATTTTCTTTTCCCGCTAACAGGTTTTTGAGGCTTCGACCGTCCAGTTTCCATTCCGGATCCACTTTGCCGCCTCCCAATTCTACGAAGGTCGGCAGGAAGTCGAGGGAAATGACCGGCGAGTCGATTTGAGTTCCGGGCTTGATCACCTTCGGCCATTGAGCGGCCATTGGCACGCGGACCCCACCTTCGTACAGGTTTCCTTTCGAGCCCCGCAATGGAAAGTTATTGGCTCCGGTTTTGGTTTGCCCACCATTGTCGTTGGTAAAGATCACGAGGGTGTTGTTGGTCAGGTCATGCTCCTTCAAGCATGCCATGATTTTCCCCACGTTGTCGTCGAGCGCCTTGACCAAACCAGCATACTTTCGTCGTTTCACGTCCTGGATTGCTTCCAATGCATCGAGGTCTTTTTGTTTGGGTTGCAATGGACCGTGCGGTGCCGTGAAAGAAACAAAAAGAAAGAAGGGCTCGTCCCGGTTCTCTTTGATAAATCGACATGCGCCATCGCCGATTCGATCCGTTGTGTATCCACCTTCGGGCGTCGGTTTGCGGTTCTCGAGAAACACTCGGTGCGGCGTTGTCTTTTTCATCGGAAAGTAGGAACGGGATCCCTGGAGGCACCCATAAAACCAATCGAAGCCTCGATCATTCGGTTGAAATCCATCGGGATATCCCAAATGCCACTTGCCAATTAAACCCGTCCGGTAGCCAAGTTTCTTGAGCCGTTTCGGCATCAAGGTTTCGGACTTGGGCAAACCGCCCTTCATGAATCCCGGCGGGATATTGTTGTCGTGTCCGAATCGACTTTGATAACGACCGGTCATCATGCCCGCCCGGGAAGGACTGCAAACGCAACCCGACATGTAGGCGTTGGTAAACACCGCGCCCGATTTCGCGATCCTGTCGATATTTGGTGTCAGTGCCTTCATGTCGTTCCGCACGCCAGCCTGGAATCCAAAGTCGGCATAGCCAGCATCGTCGGAATAAAGAATGACGATATTGGGTTGTTTTTCGGCACCCGACTCGTTTGCAGACAAACATGAGATCGAAGTCGCGATAAAACACGCAGTAACAACCGTCGCGAAAATTAACTGGAGTTTCGGCATCGGATCTGGGCTCGGCCTTGGAGTTTTAACAAACGAAATGGACTCTGCGACCATCATAACTCAGTTTGGCAATTGGCAGAATCAAGCGTTGGTGACGTGGAGCGTACCCCGCTCTAAAATGGCATAGGCTAATTTTCCGCAGGAACAAAACATGACCCAAATCGACGAATTCGAAAGCCTGTTCAACTCCGCCGCAAAACCGGTTTTTGAAATGGAAAAAGCCGTCCTGCAAAAGATCGTGGTCATCGTGGATGAAGGCAGTCATGATCAAACCCGATTTCGCAACGACATCGAGACGTTTCTCAGCGTAATCGATAGCGTGGAAGACGGGATTGAAGTTTCCTGGATCGAAGGAGACGAGTACGACAGCGTTTCCATGCTCTTGGAAAAAGTGAAAGAAGCGGCGCCCGATTTGATTGTCACCTATCGCAATCTTCACATTCCGGCCACCGACTACCCCTACAGCTTGGGAGTTTACGTTGACGTATTGACCCAAGCCACTTCGATTCCCGTCATTTTGTTTCCGCGACCGGAGCAGGCGGAATCGCTCGAGCTGGATCTCAGCCATCCCAAAAAAGTCATGGCCGTAACGGACCATCTGGCCGGCGATGCCCGACTGGTTTCCTACGCGGCGAAGTTCACCGAAAACAACGGCACAATGATTCTTGCTCATGTTGAGGACGAGCAAACCTTCGCACGTTACATCCAGACAATTTCACGTATTCCCGATATTGATACGGATTTGGCTCGCCAGGTCATTATGGACCAACTGTTGAAGGAGCCGGCCGATTACATTGAATCCTGCAAACAGGGAATCAAAGATGCGGGGATTCCCGTCAAAGTTGAATCAGTTGTTACGGTCGGTCATCATTTATCCGACTATCGAAATCTCATTCGCGACAAATCCGTCAACCTTTTGGTCCTGAACACCAAGGACGAAGACCAACTTGCGATGCACGGTCTGGCTTATCCGCTCAGCGTGGAGTTGCGTGACGTTCCCATGCTCCTGCTCTGACCAAAGCTCCTGCTCTGACCAAGGCTCCTGCTCTGATTTCAGCGACTTCACCTTGCTGGACAGGACATTTGCGATTCTGACATTGCCGCCATTTGGTTCGTTTTGCGAATTCACTTTTTGCAGAAGCCGTGCTTTCAGCGCCGGTTCGCAAACTGGTTTTTGAGAAAAATTCTGCGGCCATTTTTTCGGGACTTTGGCGATCGCCGCCTGCGCCTGATATATTTGTTTACCTAGCTGTGGGGAATTGAGACGATGGAACCGAACGCCAATGGCTCAAACAGTAAGAACTCCCCATGCTTGAACATTTTCAACAACCTGAACTTCAGTGAATCCATGAACAAATTCTTTTTTGCTTCGCCACTCGTCGCCGGCTGGCTTTTCGTCTTCATCGCGTCGACGTCGGCGCAGGTTACCGTTGCGCAGGCCTCGACGAAATTCAACGTCAGTGAACCAAAAATCGAATTGGAAAAGCAGGAGAAAAAAGTGGTGGTTCGGGTCGACGGACAACTGTTTACCGAATACCACTTCGCCGGGTTTCAGAAGCCCTTGTTTTATCCCTTGAAGATCAATGACAACGTCGGTATGACTCGCAACTACCCAATCAAAAAAGTGAAGGGGGAGCAGCCCGATCACCCGCACCACAAGTCGGTCTGGTTCAGTCATGAGATCAACAACATCATGTTCTGGACGGAGAAGGGGAAGGTCGTCCAAACCGAATTCACGAGTTTCGATAAGGCATCAGGCTTCGCGACAAAGAATTCATGGATCCACAAAGACAAGACGATTTTGACGGACGAAACGCAGATCTCGTTTCACGCCGGAAAAGGCTGGCGAGCAATTGATTTCAAGATCAAACTTATTGCCTCCGAGGGCGATGTCTTGATGAACGATACCAAGGAAGGAACCTTCGCCGTTCGCGTGCATCCCAACTTGCGAAACAAACCTCACAAGCCAAGTGGAATCAAGGGCGGGGCTACCATGGTCAACAGCAATGGAGATCGTGGCCCCGGCATTTGGGGCAAGCCCGCGAAGTGGGTTGATTACAGTGGCAAGATCGACGACCAGGTTTATGGCGTCAGTATATTCGATCACCCAAACAACTTGCGTCACCCGGCGATGTGGCATGCCCGCGACTACGGCTTGTTAGCAGCCAACCCCTTCGGCGAGCATTATTTTTTGAAGAAGAAAAAGGGGGCAGGGGAGTACACCATCAAAAAAGGGCAGTCACTCACCCTGCGATACCGATTGGTAATTCATGAGGGTAATCACGAACAAGCAAACATTTCCGAGCTCTACAATTCCTTTGCCGATTCCTCGGACGATGCCAAGAAAGATTAGTGTCCAACAGGTCGACCAAATCGTTAAAAAAACCCTTCGCCAACGGATGCCCGGATTGCAGGAAAAAACGACAAAGTATGGCCCAAAATCCGCCATTTCGTTTCTGTAATCGACACGTTTGATGGGAAAAAACGAAACGCCCTTCGGATTTGCTTGTTTCAAGTAAAATGCCCCCTAAAATGGTCGAATAAAGAAATGCCGCACGGGATGCGGTAACCTTTACATAGCTCGGGAACAATTCTTCGGTGGGCTGCGTCCATTGGTT
>CAYSXI010000140.1:0-14657 GCA_964434955.1 uncultured Pirellulaceae bacterium | reverse complement strand
CCGGGCGCCGTCAAACCGGATTCGAGCGTTTGGTGATCCATGAATCGAACCACGCATTTGCGAAACAGTTCTGGATTCTGATCGCAATGAGCAAAAAGTTTTTTGCGGTGAACTTGGTCCAGCTCGTTGTCGATCAGCAAATCGATCCAGAGGTCCGGGTGTTTGCTGAGTTCGGGCAATTCAATGGATGTCGTGTTCATCATCTAACTTTCGAATGAGGATTTGCCTCAATCTCTCGCGTGCCCGTCGAAGTCGATGGGCGACTTTATGTTTATTGATGCCTAAATTGAAACTGATGTCCGCGTAGTTCCAGCCGTGGATGTACTTCAGTCGCAAAACTTCCTGGTATTTTCCGCCAAGTTCCTGCATCGATTCGCGAACCATTTCGTTACGCTCTTCGTTGATCAGGAACTCAAGGGGCGTCAGCGAGTCCGCTGGGTCAATCAAGCCGGCTTGCTGTTCGAGTCTTTCTTGCAATCGTTTGTGGCGAACGACATTTCGCCGATGCCGAAACACTTTTCGAATCGCGACGCGATAGAGCCAGGGACCCGGGAATTGAACTTCGGACCAGCGATTCCCAAGGCTAAATGCCTCGCGAATCACTTCACTCAAAATATCATCCGCGGCATTACGATCCTCGACGCGCGCGCAAATGATGCTTTTTAGCCACGATTGGTGGCGTGCGACGTCATTTTGAATTTGAGCCAAAGATGTCATTCGAGATTCGTTCCCGGCAATTCGCTCGGGCAATTCCTTTGTGTATCACCACCAATGGGCATCTTGCGAAGCCGGCAGATTTGATTCCAACCAAATGTTACTGGCAACCTTTGGACGGAGATACTTGGAATCCTGTTTCCGCAAAGTAAGTGCCGCTCCAGCAAAACGTTTGCGCACATTTTATGAGAAAAATTCGAAATTGCGATTTTCCGGGGTGATTTTGCGTGGTCTACCCTGGATTTTGATTGCAAAAGGCGATTGCTCGCGTCAAAAAATGAAGGAAGAATTGAAGCCTGGCTCGGCAAGGCGAATCCTCTATTGCAGTCACAGCGAGTTTAATGAATTCCAAAAAACACCGCGATTGGAATCCACCCAAACGGCCCGATCCAAGCTCCATACTTCATGAAGCCCAGTTCGACACGGAGGAAGGCCGATATGAAATCGCGCTCTGCAAGTTCATATGGTTTTTCGAACATGCGTGTGAGCACGAGCCCGGACAGTCGGGCGTGAGAGTCTCTTTCGCCCTGAGTTATTGGCACGAACTGGCGGAGCAGTACCCACCGGCCATGGAACGCCTTCTCTTGGAAAGGGAAAAAGCTGTTACCAAGGTAGAAGCCGGGGTCGATGTACACGGGTCGTTCCGTGATGTGCGCGCCCTTGACCGGGTCTTGAGTGATTTCAAGACGACGCGCGATCTTTTTTTGGAGTTGCACCAATCGGATCGTGAAAAGGCACGCGAGGTCTACGAAATCGCCCAATCCGTGCTGGTTACGTTCCAACATTATGAGATTTGTCTGGAATATGTGCAGCCGGAAACGACTTTCGAAAGAATCATCGAGATGGGGCGCATGATGCGTGAGTTTCCCGTAAGCGAAATCGGGACAGCTCGACGAGAACAGGCCTATGAAAAAATGTTTGCCAGGGATACGGCAACGATCATTGCGCTTCTTGTCATTGCAAAACGAATGGACGAAGCCCGATCCATTGCCAACCGATCTTTGCAGGAATGGAGCACTCCGCTTATTTCCAATGCGATTTCTGAGGCGCTCGAGGGAATCTTCCCCAAACAAATCTGACCGGGCCGCAAAGATGAGCGAACGCCGCGTGTTGCAGGACCCGAGATGAAGACAAAAAAAGCCGCGAGAAGTTGGCTCGCGGCTTCCTTGAGAGTTGGTTCGATCAGTCGAGCAAATTTCGCAGAACGGTTTGTAGGATTCCACCATTGCGGTAGTAATCCATCTCAACGGGAGTATCAATTCGGACCGTTGCGCCAAATTCAAGTGTTGATCCGTCCGCTCGGTGCGCGGTCACCTTGACCTCGCTTCGCGGTTCAAGGCTGTCCGAAAGATCGGGAACGTCAAACGTTTCTTCGCCCGTCAAACCAAGCGATTGCCAACTGTTGCCATCGGCAAATTGCAAAGGCAAAACACCCATGCCGACCAGGTTGCTTCGATGGATCCTTTCGTAACTGGCGGCGATCACGGCTTTGACCCCCATTAGCATCGTGCCCTTTGCGGCCCAGTCACGACTACTTCCGGTTCCGTATTCAGCTCCGGCCAAAACAACCAGCGGCGTTCCGGATTTCTTGTATTCCATTGCCGCATCGTAAATCGTTGTGACTTCGCCATCCGGCAGCATACGCGTGTAACCACCTTCCGTTCCCGGAGCCAGTTGATTTCGAATCCGGATATTGGCAAACGTACCGCGAAGCATGACGCGGTCATTTCCTCGGCGAGACCCATAACTGTTGAAATTCCGAGGTTCGACGTCGTTTTCCTGAAGGAACTTGCCGGCAGGGCTATCTTTCGCAATGGCCCCGGCAGGTGAGATGTGGTCGGTCGTCACCGAATCTCCGAGCAACGCGAGACATCGTGCGCCATGAATCGGTTCGATTGAACCTGCATCACGTGACAAGCCTTCCATGAATGGCGGCTCTTGAATGTAAGTGCTCGCATCGGTCCACTCGTAAATGTCACCGTCGCCGACCGAAATTGCGTTCCATGTCTCGTTTGAATCGAATGCTCCAGAGTATTGTTCGCGGAACATCTCGGGAGAAATGGAACTTCCGACGACCTGCTCAATATCTTCTTGGGTCGGCCAAATATCCTTCAGGTAGACCGCGTTACCGTTGGAGTCATCTCCCAGCGGTTCGGTTACCAGATCGATGTCCGTGGTGCCCGCCAATGCGTACGCGACCACCAATGGTGGGCTGGCGAGGTAGTTCGCTTTGGTATGCGGATTGACGCGACCTTCGAAGTTTCGGTTTCCACTCAAAACCGAAGATGTCACCAATTCCGAATCAACAATTGCCGTAGAGACCGCCTCGGGGAGCGGTCCGCTGTTGCCGATGCAAGACGTGCAGCCGTAGCCGACGGTGTGGAAGCCCAACTTTTCGAGGTAATGGGTCAGTTCCGCTTTGTCGAGGTAGTCGGTAACAACACGCGAGCCCGGAGCCAAACTTGTTTTCACGTAAGCTTCGACTTTCATCCCTTTGTCGACCGCGTTTTTGGCCAACAGTCCCGCAGCGACCATCACGGAAGGATTACTCGTGTTGGTGCAACTTGTGATCGCAGCGATCACGACCGAGCCATGCTTCAACTGATCGACGTGTCCGTTGAGTTGAACATCAGCGGACTTGTCGAGCGCCGATTCCTCCAGGGCAAATCCTCGTTCCGACACGGGAGCGCGTAATGAATCGTTGAATGACTGTTTCATGTCGGAAAGCGCGATCCGGTCCTGTGGCCGCTTGGGGCCCGCCAGTGACGGTTCGACGGTCGAAATGTCCAACGAAAGAGATTTGGTATAGGTCGGAACTGTCGAGGCGGAAGTGACAAACATGCCTTGTGCGGTCATGTAATTCTCAACAAGTCGAACTTCTTCATCCGTTCGGCCTGTACGCGCCAAGTAATCAAGCGTATTGGCATCAACCGGGAAGTAGCCCATCGTGGCGCCGTATTCAGGTGCCATGTTGGCGATGGTTGCTCGATCGGCCAAACCCATTGTTTCCGTACCCGAGCCGTAGAACTCGACAAACTTACCGACAACTCCCTCCGATCGCAAAATTTCCGTGACCGTAAGAACCAGGTCCGTGGCGGTAGCGCCGGCCGGCAACTTACCCGTCATCTCAAAACCGACAACTTCCGGCATCAGCATATAAATCGGTTGACCCAACATGGCGGCTTCGGCCTCGATACCGCCAACGCCCCATCCGAGAACCCCGAGACCATTAATCATGGTCGTATGACTGTCCGTTCCAACAAGCGTATCCGGCAAAGCAATTTTTCCGTGCGAGTCTTCGCGTAGGAAAACCGACTTCGCAAGAAATTCGAGATTCACCTGGTGAACAATTCCGACGTTCGGTGGAACGACGCGGAAGTTGTCAAAGGCCTGTTGGCCCCAGCGGAGAAACTCGTATCGCTCACGGTTTCGCTCAAACTCCAATTCAACATTGGCTTGCAAAGCATCGGCCGAGCCAAAACGATCAACTTGAACACTGTGGTCGATAACCAGGTCAACGGGGATGAGTGGATTGATTTTCTTCGGGTCACCGCCAAGCCGATGCATCGCGGAACGCATTGCCGCCAGGTCGACGACGGCGGGAACACCGGTGAAGTCCTGCAGCACGACCCGCGAAGGTTTAAATGGAATCTCCAGTTTCGCCGGGTTAGCCGCCTGCCAATTTGCAAGGTTGAGAACGTCCTGCTTCATCACCGTTCGTTCATCACAATTTCGCAGGAGTGCTTCCAGCAAAACGCGGATCGAATAGGGCAAGCGATCAATATTCTCGACGCCTTCGTCCCCGAGTTTTTCCAGCCGATAGTAATCTGCGTTGCCGCTACCGGTATCAAAACTGGTGCGGGCTCCAAAAGGATCGAAAACAGGCTGGTCGCTCATCAAACTGTCCTAAAACCGATATTTTTACGAGAAAGGCAACGATTGGGTCCGAATTCCCAAGATTTTGCCGCAAGCAGGCTTCCAAGGCCATGAAAGCTTCAGATTCGCAGGCATTCGCCGGACACCAAGAAAACAAGTTTAAGAAAACAAGTTTCTAATTGCCCACTTGCCCTGTCAACTCCAAGTGAATTGCTTCACCGGGTTGCAACGAATCGGCTGTCCGTCAAAATCCATACGACGCTTGGTAGTTTAGATACATCATCCCTGACCGTCAGTGCCCGGATGCCTGAAAGTTTATTGCCGTTATTGGCTTCAACCGAAAAAATACCGGTTTGGATAACCGTGGTCTTTTCTCTAATCCTCGTTGGGCTAATCCTCTGCCTTGCGTTGGAAGAAAAGCTGCACGCGAAAAAATCTCTGATCGCGGGAGTATTCGCCGTCATTTGTCTTTTCCTCGGGACAGCGACAGGAATCCTTGGTTTCCGTGACGTGGTCGTCGAGTCATTTCCGGTCGTCGAGCCGAAGGAAAAAATCGAAGTCGAAATCATTGTCGACGAAACAACGCAGGAAACAGACGAAGTCGAACTGGGGGGAGAGCATTCGGAATCTGATTCCAGTGAAACGCAGGGTTCCGAATCGGAATTGCACTTTGGCGGGCACTCAATCCACATGCCGGTCTACATTCCCGGCATCGATTGGAGCGTGATCGCGATCATTCTGGGATCCAGTATTTTTGTCGATGTCACCAGTCGGTCCGGACTTTTTAGTTGGATCGCGATTCGAGTGACGAAACTGTCGATGGGCGATCCGCTTCGGCTGCTTTGGTTCTACGGAATCATGACGGTCGTTTTTTCCGCGGTGCTGAACAATGTGACCGCCATGATCATTGTTGGGTCTCTGACGGCCGTTTCGTTGAACAAGCTCAATCAGAACCAAAAACTTCCCGGGTTTCTTTTGATCGAGGGGCTGTTAACCAATGTCGGCGGCCTTTTGACGCTTATCAGTAGCGTCCCCAATATCATCGTCGGTACGACGGCGAATATCAGTTTCGCCAAGTTTCTCATGGTTGCGGCGCCTTACGTGCTCGTGGCGACCGCGCTCACCATTTGGATGGGTGCAAGATGGTTTGGAATTCATTCGCTTGGAAGCGCAAAGGAAAAAGTCCGCGCGCGGCGCCTGGTGGCCGGGTTCGATGAAAATGATGGAATCGGTAGCTGGGCGTTTTTCCGATTTGCCGCGGTTGCCCTTGGCGTGTTTATCATCTTGATCGCAGGTGCTTCTTCGCTTCCGGTGATCAGCAAATTGGGAATGGGATTTGTTGCCATCTCAATGGCGTTGGTGATGTTGATTGCGTTTCGCAGCGAAGTCGATCGATTCTACAAAGCGGTCGATTGGGACTTGCTTGGATTTTTTGGTGCCCTTTTCGTCGTCATTTATGTCATGGAACATGCGGCCGTCCTGGAAAGTATCGGTTCGGGTCTGCAATATTTCATGACGGGGATCGACCGCGAACAGGCCGGCCTTTTTGACGCTTCCCTGTTGCTGGTTGGTTCCGCCGGCTTCAGCAGTGTGACCGACAACATCCCGTTAGCGGCAATGCTTTCAAGTATCTTGAGTGATTTGGGCGCCCCTGAGTCGTCCGCCCTGTGGTGGTCTGTCATCTTTGGTGCGAACCTGGGCGGAAACTTGACGCCAATTGGTTCGGCTTCGACTTTGGTTGCCGTCACGATCATGCACAAACATCAAGTGCATATGACTTTCTTCAAGTTCGTGAAGATGGCAATTCCATTCGCTATTGCCCAAATCATCCTGGCGATTCTTTACCTGTTTGCGTTCATCGGCCTACAGTCGTTTTTTGGCTGATGAAATTGGCCGCCGAGAAATTTTCGCAGGCTATCACCCGGCAACAAGCCTAAGGCACGAATTCTTCGGTGGATTGGATGGCTTTGACGAATTCGGAGAGCAACTGAGCACCGTGATCGAGGTCGTCCAAGTGGATTGTCTCAACGGCACTGTGCATGTATCGATTGGGCACGGCCATCAAGCCCGTGGCCACTCCGGCACGCGTCACCTGAAGCGAGTTTGAATCGTTGGGGGCAGCGCGTCCCAGTGCCGCCACCTGATAGGGGATTTCCTTTTGGTCGCCGATTTCCAGCAGTTTGGCAGCGACCTTCGGATTCATGTTGGGCCCGCGGTAGATAACTGGCCCGTCGCCCAAGTTGATATTTCCGCGTTGCCGTTTATCAATGGTTGGGCAGTCGGTTGCATGGGTAACGTCCACGGCAACACCAATATGAGGGTCAATCCCAAAGGCGGCTGTCTTCGCACCCCGTAATCCGATTTCTTCCTGCACGGTGGACACGGTAAACAGCCCGACATCAATACCTTGCTCCGCCGCGCGGCGGAATGCTTCGACGACAACCCAGACCCCGGTTCGATCATCCATGGCCGGCGCGTTGGCGAAGCCATTTCTCATTTCCTGGAAACCCAGTTGCAACGTCACGCTGTCGCCGATGTTGACGATGGACTCGGCGTCTTCCTTGTCCGTCGCGCCAATGTCAATCCAAAGGTCTTTCGTTTTGACAACCTGTTTTCTTTCCGATTCATCAAGCAGATGGATTGGTTTGCGAGCGATCACACCCGCGATTGGGCCTGTCGCAGTCCAAACGGTCATTCGTTGGCCGACCAACTGTTGCGGATCCCATCCGCCAATCGTTTGAACAAATAGAAAACCGCTTTCGTCGATAAAGCTGACGATCAATCCAATTTGATCGCAATGGCCGGCAAGCATCACGCGAATGGGGGCATCCGGATTTTTCACCAGAATGAGATTTCCATGCAGGTCGCGTTCGACTTTGTCTGCGAAGGACGACGTGTATTCTTCAACGACTTTCTGAACGGGCTCTTCGTATCCCGAAACGCCAGGCGCGTTCAGGAGATTTTCCAAAAATGACTTTGCTTCCGAATTCAACGTGGATTCCTTTCAACGCAATTTGACTTCATTTTGGGACGACTACGCAGCGGCCGCCTTGCCGAGAACTTTTCGCAGATATTCCAGTGCTTTTTTCATGACTGGGTCTTCCGACGCATCGGGAACGTCTGGCAGATTTTCCTGGGCGTTCGGATCGTTTTCATTTTGATCGGGGGCAATCAAGGCGCCGCGCTGATTTCGCGTTCTCATGTTTTGGAAGAGCTGGTCCTCGTCGAGTTCGATCTCGAAACCGTTGTTGGGTTTAACACCCCAGTCGGCGTCGCCGCGAGCCTCGCTAACACTTCGGTCGATGTTTTCTCCGCTGGGCCGCCAGTAGCTGGCGATCGTTAGCTTGACGAAAGCGCGCCCATCATCAAACGGAATCACGTTTTGAACCGTGCCTTTTCCATAAGTTTTCTCACCGATCAGGACGGCTCGTTTGTGATCCTGAAGACAAGCCGAAACGATTTCGGAAGCGCTTGCCGAAAAGCGATTCACGAGAACGACCACTGGTTTGTTGCTGCCGTAAAGCACGCCGCGTTTGGAATAGTATTCCTCGTCCAGTCTTCCACCGCGTCGGCGAGTTTCAATGATCTTGTATTTGCCGTCCAAAAACATGTTGCAAATTTCAAGGGCCGAAGTCATGTAGCCGCCGGTATTGTTTCTCAAGTCAATGATCAAGGCTTCCGTTTTGGAATCGATGTCATTGAGAACGGTTTCCAATTCCTCGGTCGTTTTGTCACCAAACTGAATAATTTGGACGTAACCGATTTTTGACTTGGAATCGATGATGTGATTCCAGCTGGCATCGGCGTTTCGGCGATCTCCTCGAACCGAGGGTACCGGAATCATTTTCCGCGTCAGTGTGGCCTCGATTCGTTCCTCGCCACGAAGAAACGTGACGTTCACATTGGTGTCGATGGGGCCTCGCATCAATTTGACGGCGTCCGCGCGGGTCATCGACTTGGTCGATTGCCCATCGATTTCGTCAATGATATCGCCCGTTCTTGCACCGGCTTCGTGCGCTGGAGTGTTTGGGATCGGGCTCATGACCGTCAAGCGTTGGTTGCTGGGGTTGATGTCGACGTACATACCGACACCACCGAACTGTTGCTTCAAGTCGTTGTCGAATTCTTCCGCGTCCTTGCCGGCAAAATACATGGAATGCTCATCCAGCGATTGCATCATCCCGGACATCATCGCGTCAAATAGCTCTTCCTTGCTTTTTTCGATCAGGGATTCACGTTGCACCATTTCCATGGCCTCGGTAACCCGGGCTTCATAGGAATGGTTGGTGACCGCTACTGAATAGGTCGCAAACGAAGCGATCGATGCGACAAAAATTGCCAGGAGATTTCTAAGTGGCATAACTGTGGCCCTTGAAAACGGATGATGCTCCAATTCTAGCGTAATGCGGAATCGAAGGAATAGTTCAAATCACCGCTCCGTACCCTGCGGGTCCCGATCTGCCGAAAGCCGCGGCAAAGGATGCGCTCGAGTTGGGTTCAAATCAGCCAGAATGGAACCGGAAAAAGGAACGCATGATGCTCGAAAAGACTCCAGGCGCCGTTCCAGGAAGTGTATCGGGTGAAAAAGTAAATGACCGTAAAGGTCAAACTCAAGGGCGGGAAAAGAAGCAGGATCGGGTAGCTGTATATTCGCCAACTTTTCTTTTCGCGATTCCGGCCACGTCCGTAAGCCCAACCGATCAATAGATGGGCCGGCAGCGTGAAGAGAATAAACACAACGCTTAACAACCACATCAATTCGCCGGGAATGGTCTCGATTTTCAACAGGAACAATGGAAGTGCCAAAACAAATGTCATGAATAGCGCAAACCAATGAAGCATCGGACTTCGGCGAAACGCTTGGTAAATGGCACCGAGCTCGAAAAAGCACATGAAGCGTTTCTCAGCAGCAAAATGTGCCTGCAAGAATGGTACGAATAGATAAACAATCGTCGACAGAAATACACCAATCAATCCGCAGACGATTGCCGCGGCATCCTGAAGCATGGTCGCGGCAATCAGAAATACGGTCGGTCCAAACAGCCACATCGCGCTTCCAATGAACCCTCGGAATCCGAGCCAAAAATAGTATTTGAGTCGTAGGGACATCACAAAATCCCAAGCGCCATCGCGCGCCTCGGTGTAGATGGTCCCTTTGAAGATGTTTTTCAGAAGAATCGCGGGCAAAAACCAGTCAGTGATTGTCTTTACGTTACACAAGTCGTCGACGAAATGGGGTGAGATCCAACCGACCAGGGCATCGAGAAGCGGGCGAAAGGCCTCGGTACCGGCGATTTTGCGGGCGAGCCAAATTGCCATGCTAAAAGGAGCAACCAATGGCCAAAAGAAGTAGCGCAACTTGCCGCCACAGAACCATGCCGCCAAAATGTGCGCGGAAATTGCAATGGCCAAAATGATTTGAATGACTCGCAAGCCGGTGCTCTGACCGCTCGTCGGATCAATTAACTGCGCTTCGTACCATAGTCCCGAAACGATCCGAATGGGCCAAAGCAAAAGCCAAGTCCCAAGTGCCAGGGAACCAAGCCGCGATACGCGGTCCAATCCAAACAGGCCGTCCCAGAATTTTCCCGTCTTTGCGATCCGACCTTTGGCTTCGATCAGATAGCCAAACACAAGGAACTGGAACAACGGGATGCTGACCCCAACGGCCAAGATAAAAACCAGGCTGGCCAGGCCGAAAAGCCGACGGATGCGGATCAATCCAAAATCAAGAATGAGAAACGGCCAACTGTGTTCGCTGGGAGTTCCCGTTTCTCCAACAATCTCGGGTTCAAAGATAATGCTTTCTTCGGAAATCACAGAAACCGTCTCGACGACTTCCGATTCGTTCACCGAGGAAGAATCGTTAACCGCTTCCGCGTCGACGACGGGGCGGGCGACCAAAGCGGCTTCGACGACAGATGGTTTCGAATCAGGATCGGGGGCGTTGATCGAACCATCGAGATTGATGCTCGAATTCGACAAAACTGACTCCCCATTTCCCCGAATCAACACGGTTGCCAAAAAACCTGCGGGAAAACAAATTGTTGGCAACTTTCTCAAGTCATCGGCTCGAGAATATCAAATAATGGAAAGGAAAAACCGAAACTATTTTTGTTCGGTTTGGTACCTTCAATAGACTATAACCCATTTCGGCAAATTTCAGTTTCACAAAAGTGCGGGTGGCATCTCATGTGGATAAAAAACCTCTTTTTTGCCGCGATCGTAATCCTTGGAATCCTTTTTTCCGGATATTTCCTTTTGCCCGCGAACCGGGTTCCAACGCCTTCCAGCTATGATCGCGATTGGTCTTCGCGTCCCGATGTTGCTGGGACGCTTGAGAAACTCGATCAGGAATTTCAGGCAAACTGGAAATCCAAAAACCTCAAGCCGACTCCGGAAGCCAAGCCGCTCGTCGTTGTTCGTCGATTGTCTTTGGGGCTCACGGGCACCGTCCCTTCGTTGGAAGAAATTCGCAAGCTGGAACAGCAACCGGAAGATCAACAGGTCAATTGGTGGATTTCGCGCTTGCTTGAAGATCGAAGAACGTCCGATTACGTCGCCGAGCGACTTGCGCGTGCTTATGTCGGTACCGAAGACGGGCCCTTTGTGGTCTTTCGTCGGCGCCGATTCGTGACTTGGTTGAGCGATCAATTGCACTCAGGGCGAGCCTACAACGAAATTGTCAAAGAGCTGTTGGTGGACCAGGGCTTGTGGACGGATTCGGCCGCCGTCAACTTCATGACCGTCACATTAAACGAAGACGAGGAAGGCAAGCCGGATCCGATTCGCCTGGCCGGCAGGACTTCGCGAGCCTTCCTGGGAATGCGAATTGATTGCCTTCAGTGTCATGACGATTTCCTGGGAACGATTTACGTCGGCGACGCGAAGTCCAAGGAAAACGGAACGCAGGAAGACTTTCACAAGCTGGCGGCGTTCTTTAATGACACGACGGTTAACCTGGGTGGGCTGCGAGACACTCGGCAAATGCAGCACTATCAATACAAGTTTCTCGATGACGAAGAGGAATCGACGGTCGCCGAAGGAGTGCCCTTTTCCAATGATCTCTTGCCCCAAAAAGGGACGCGACGCGAACGATTGGCCGCATGGGTTACCCATAAGGAAAACAAGCAATTTGCCCGTGCAATTGTGAATCGAGTTTGGGCAATTGTCACCGGACGGCCCTTGGTCGAACCCATCGACGATATTCCGCTTCATGGCCCTTTTCCGCCCGGCTTGGAGACTTTGGCGGAAGACTTCATCCGCCATGACTTTAACTTGAAACGCCTGATTCGTTTGATTGCCTTGTCGGATGTAATGAAACGCGATAGTGTCGCGCCTTTTGAGATCACATCGAAACACGAACGCTACTGGGCGTCTTTTCCACTAACCCGTTTGCGGCCAGAACAAGTGGCTTCGTCGGTCATCCAGGCGACATCGCTGACCACGATTGATTCGACGGCGCACATCATTCAGCAAGTGACAAAGTTTGGAATGGAAAACGGCTTCGTTCAGCGATACGGCGATATTGGCGAGGATGAATTCGAGCAACGTGGCGCGACGATCACTCAAACCTTAATCTTGATGAACGGTGATTTGGTCCGTGAACGGTTGGCGGAACAAACGGCGACGACACGCATACCATTTTTGAACCAGAGTAATCGCAAGGCCATCGAGATGGCTTATCTTTGCATCTACACTCGCCGGCCGGACGAAGAAGAATACGGTTATTTCATGAAAAAGTTTGATGGGAGCGAAGAGGATCGATACGCGACCATGCAAGATATCTTTTGGGAACTGATCAACGGTAATGAATTCGCGTTCAACCATTGAACGAGCAAGCGTGAGGATTGGACAAAATTATGAGCCAGCAATTTGCAACCGGATGCGGTGGAATTGATCACCTGACAAGGCGAAATATCTTGAAGATTGCCGGCCTGAGCGGGCTTTCCTGGTTGACTCCTTTGGCGAGCGTTCTTGCACGCCAGGAGGAACAAAAGGCCGACAAGAAGGCGCCGGCGAAATCGTTGATTGTCTTGTGGCTGGAGGGAGCTCCGAGCCAGCTCGAGACCTTCGACCCGCATCCGGGAACGGAAATTGCCGCCGGGTCGCGGGCCGTCAAGACAAAGGTCAAAGGGATTCAACTTGGAAGTTCGCTGGAGCGGACTGCCGAACTCATGGATTCCATTTCAATCGTGCGCAGCATTTACAGCAAAGAGGGCGATCATGAACGCGCAATTTACAACGTGAAGACCGGTTTTCGCCCGGACCCGACTTTGAAACATCCGGCGATTGGCAGCGTGATCTGTCATCAAACCGAGAAAGGCGATTCCGGGAAAGTTGATATACCTCGCCATGTTTCCATTGTGCCAACCAACAATGCTTCGCGCGGCGGATACCTGGGCGACAAATACGACGCGTTCAAGATTGCTGACCCGATTGCCCCGGTTCCTGATGTTCGAGCACATGTTGATGAGAAGCGATTCCAGTCCCGTGTCGATGATCTGCAGGGCTTTGTCAACAAGAAGTTTGCCCGTGACCGAATCAAAAAAATGGGTGGCGGTAAAACGCTTGGCGATCACAACCTCAATGCGGCTCTTCGGATGATGTCGTCCGAGCAATTGAAGGCTTTTGATATTTCGAATGTGAGCAAGTCCCGTCGGGAAGCCTTTGGAGATTCGGGGTTCGGTCGTGGATGCCTGGCCGCGGTCCAGTTGATTCAGGCGGGGGTGCGCTGCGTCGAGGTAACACTGCCCGGCTGGGATTCCCATGTGAACAATCACGAAATTCAAAACAACCTCGCGACGACTTTGGATGCGGCCTATTCATCGTTGATAAAAGAGCTAAAGGCGCAAGGCTTGCTGGAAAGCACGTTGGTCGTTTGTGGAGGTGAGTTTGGTCGAACGCCCTATATGAATCCTCTCGGCGGGCGAGATCATTGGCCTCACGGATTCAGCATCGCTCTCGCAGGTGGCGGAATTCAGGGTGGGCGTGTGATTGGTGAAACCAGTCCGACGCCCAAACGGGAAACCAAGGACCGATTGAAAGACCTGAAAGATCCACAGCCGATCGAAAACATTCATGCGACCATATTCAATGCATTCGGGATCGATCATACGCATGAGTATGACACGCCAATTTCGCGGCCGATGGCGATTAGCGAGGGTGCTGTCATCAAGCAATTGTTTGAGACGTAGTCACACGTCGTCGACATGCTCCCATGGATCATCGGGACCCTTGAACGCTAAAATGCGGTTTTTCTTCCTCCGAGACCGAATCCATGGAAAGCCGCTTCTTTGCATTCACCCCGAGAACATTATTGCGCGTGACCGGCGATGATCGGCAAAGCGTGCTGAATAACTTTTTCTCGAACGAGATGATGGATTTGGATTCCGGATCTGGATGCGAAGGTTTCTTTCCCAATGAAAAAGGCAAGATAAACGGTCACGGGTTTCTGTTTCGCGATGAAGACTGTTTTTGGGTCGAAACCGAAGGCCGGCAGGGGCAGGCCATATCCGAATTGATCTCTCGGTTTGTCATTACCGAAGATATCGAGTTCGCCAATGCGTTTGATGCCGATCAGGCGATCGTGATTTTTGATCCAGAAATGGATGAGCCGAATCCCCGTTTTGAATTGACGGAGTTGGGCGATCAAGCATCTCGCTGCTTTTTTGGTATCAGCGACAGCCCCCATTTTGCCGGCTATCACGCGGATAAGGCCGTGCTCGAGGATATTGCAGGACAATTGGCGAACCGCGGATACGAAAAAATCTCCGGCGACTCATTTGAATCGTTTCGTATTCGCAACGGGATGTTGAAATTTGGCGTGGATTACTCGAGCGACAATTTGCCTCAAGAGCTGGATCGGGACGCCCGAACGATTTCATTCACCAAGGGATGCTACCTGGGCCAGGAAACGATTGCTCGCTTGGACGCTTTGGGGCATGTGAACCAGGTGATTCGGCCCGTTGAATTTGATGCGGCCAATTCGGTCGAATTGCCCCTGGATTTGATCAACGAGTCAAAACGAGTTGCGAGATTGACTTCCTTTGACTCGGGAACGAAAC
>CAYSXI010000139.1:0-14703 GCA_964434955.1 uncultured Pirellulaceae bacterium | reverse complement strand
TAAGAGGCTCAAGATCGATCGTAGCACCATCGCCAACTTGATGCGGTTGTTGGAACTTCCAACTTTGGTCCAGGACTCGCTCCGAAATGGCTCGCTGACCGCAGGACATGCGCGGGCACTTTTGCCGCTGGGTGACGAAGCGTTGCAGATCAAATTTTGTAACAAAGTCCAGGCCGAACAACTCAATGTCCGCCAAACGGAACAACTCGTTTCTGACTACATCCAGCGCGAAGATGGCCCAGCCGGAGCGAAAAAAAGTGGTTCCAAGAATCAGCATATCGATGCGCTCCAGCAAGAATTTAAGATGCTCCTGGGGACAAAAGTGGACATCAAAGCAACGAAACGTGGCTCAGGGAAGATCGTGGTTCACTTCCAAAATGCACAGGAATTCGAACGAATTCAGGCATTGTTGCGGGACCAGGCCAAGGATCGCGCGGCGTGACCCCGGAATTCTCCAACTCGTCGCTGGATGAACCGGCCCGGTGGATCCCGGCCCCCACAGGGTGCGGGTTTGAATATGAGAAACCCCAACTACAATGGGATCTTTCCCTGGTCAAAATGAGCCCGGATATCCCCGTTGAATTTGTTTGGGACAAACGGTAGCATAGCCGATCTCAAATCCGTCATTCGGGGCGTAGCTCAGCCTGGCTAGAGCGCCTGCTTTGGGAGCAGGAGGTCGCACGTTCGAATCGTGTCGCCCCGACTCGTCCAACGGAATCGTAGTTTGAATTCGCAAGATCGCAGGATCGAAAACTGGACGGATTCTTTGATGTCAGAGCCCATTTATTTTGACGAGCTAGAAATCGGTCAATCTTGGGTGAGTCCTGCGCGAACCGTCACTGAAACAGACGTTGTCAATTTCGCGAACATGACCGGGGACATTGATCCTCTCCATGTTAACCATGACTACGCTTCCAAGTCTCATTTTGGACAACCCGTTGCCCATGGGCTGTTGGGGGTTTCCTGGGTCGCCGGCTTGGCCATCCACAACCCGATGATCAAGACGGCTGCTTTTACTTCAATCGAAAATTGGGAGTTCCTGGCCCCCATTTATTTCGGTGACACACTGCACGTGCAAACTTCTGTCTTGGAGATGGAAAACAACGGGCGTCGAAATGGAAAAGTTCGTTGGCAAAAGAAATTGATCAACCAGAACGATAAAGTTGTCCAACAGGGTGTCTTTATTACGATCGTTCAAAAACGGGTTGCCGTCCCGACTCCGCATCTCAACAAATCTGGCTCGGAATCATCCGCCGCTGCCGACTCGGGTTCTTCTGCCGGTTCCTAGCATCGATCAATCGCTTTTGGGTGATTTGTGGACTCCCATTGCGTCTCGATCTCGTTTCAGATTGTTCAATTTCGGTTTCACTCTGGCGGGAACGCAATCTCGGCGCGACCTGCCCGACCACCCCAATCCCCCCGGCCATCCTGTTCTGCCCTAATAATCGTTGAAACTTACCTAAAGTCGTCATCCTTGCATGGTCGATGTAACGAACAGGCGAGTTCTCGCGCGGCTCTCGACGTGCGCTAATTCGATTTGACACGGAAGTTTTTCGGAAGATTCCGAACCATGGAAGATGGCAATCAAGATGTCCGACGCGAAAAGTCTGCGCCGGCACGACGTTCGCGTTTTTACGTATTCTCGATCGTGGCTCTCACGGTGTTTTTATTGTGTGCCGTGGTATGGCCATTACGAGTCCAGGAGTTTCGGTCCAGTTCTGCCTTGCAGATGAAATTGGACCGAAGCTTGGCGGTCGATGAACAGAAAGTCAAAAGTAGCCTGGTTGCCGCGCTTTCTAACATGACTTCGGAAGATGGAATTGAGACGGCCCTTCAGACCGTCGGCAAAAACACCTCTTTGCGCAGCCAGTATCTGACTTCTCCGGATCGCGAATCCATCAAGGATCGTCTTTCCGTTCGAATTATCAAGTCGAACAGTCCTTTGGATGTCCGGGTTGCCGTTGAATTCACAGGCGATGGAACTCCGGACGAAACCGAGTTCGTCAATCACTTGACGACCAAGTTGGTATCCGAGTTTTCACGGGAAACCGTTCGAATCACAGCGGCGCAGCGGCAGAGCGAACTCAAGCAACAATTGGCTCAAATCGTCAATGATTTGAATCCCAATTACCAGGTTTCTTTGCGGGACCTGAAAGGACGATTGCAGGAAATCGAGAAGTCCATTGAGTCGGCGAAAGCGCTCTGCGCGACGGAGACGGTTCAAGCTCAAACCAAGATTCATGAATCCAATCCGACGCAAACTATCATGAGTCGCATTGGCGAACTGAAACGTGAACGTCAAAAACTCATCAACGAACAGAACTACAGTGAATTCCATCCACGAATCACTGAGATTCGAACCGAGTTGGAAGAGCTGCAAACGGAACTGGCTAACTTTGACAGGGGAGCGATCCAAAGTCAGGAGAACCATTCTTCGATCAAAAATCGGTTTACGGTCGTTAGCAGCCAAAAGAAATCGACCACGATTGATTCCAGTGGTTTTACTCGCGTGCACGATCGCCTGAATGATATCGATGTCGAGCAGGCCATGCGAGACATTGAAGTTCTTAAAAGCTCGCTGAAGTTTTCGGACAAACAACAACAAAGGGCGATTGCAAAAATTGATTCCCTGAGTGGCCTCAACGCCGACGAATCATCCCAGTTAACGTTGAATGATATTTTCCTGGCCAAAAACTCGAAACCGATTGGCGGCGTTCCCGGGTTGAGCCAGATTCTGCTGCTTTTCGTTTCGTCGTTGCTGATGGCGGCAGCAATTACGGCCGTTTTCAAACCCGCTCGAGCATTCCAGGTTTTTGAATCGACCGATCAAGTCACCGAGCAAACAGGCTTGCCCGTGATTGGCACCGTTCCGGGTCAGGAAGAAGTCGCCCAGAAACCCGCGGAACCTTTGGCTCAAAAAGCCATCCATGGCGTCGTTCGGCTTTGCGAGTTTTTCCTGATTCTTACCGCTTTGGTTCTCGTTGCCTCTTCCGTCATGAAAACAGGATTCTTTGCTTCCTTAATTGAAAACCCATTCCATGCAGCCGCCAAACTGTTTGGCGGATAAAAATTTCCACCCCGATTATAAAACTCAATTCCAAGTGGACTTTGGAGCCTCAAGCGAATGTATCAGGATTTTTTCCAACTTGCCGAACGACCATTCAAGTCGAATCCTTGCGCTCATGATTATTTCCCGAGTCAGGATGGCGAGCAGGCGCTTCAACTTTGTCGTTTGGCGATCGAAGAAGCCTCGGGACCGGCCGTAGTAATTGGAGGCACGGGCACAGGAAAGTCGATGGTCCTGAGCGTGATTGCCGATCAGTATCGCGATCGGTTTGCGCTTGTTCGTCTGACGACCAATTCCTTGAGAAGCCCCGCTGATTTGCTGCAAAACATTCTGTTTGAGCTCAATTGCCCTTATCGCGGAATGCTCGAAGGGGAAATGCGACTCGCGCTAATGGAATACCTCAATCGCGAATCGACGCGCCCCGAAGGAATTCTTATTCTCTGCGACGAGGCCGACACGCTGAACGAAGAAATTCTGAATGAATTCAAATCGATTCTGAACTATGTCTGCGAAGGCCAACCGCGGGTGCGTTTGATTTTGGCCGGCGGCCCCCGCCTTGAAGAAACACTGACACTTCCGGCATTGGACTCGTTCAACCAACGCATTGCCGCGCGCTGTTTTCTTCGATCGATGGGGAAAGCCGAAACCACCGATTACATCGATCGCCATCTGAATCGATGTGGCCGTCCCGCAGAAGAGATCTTCGAACGTGACGCATTGAGCGCGATTCATGAAATCACCCAAGGTGTTCCCCGCCTGATCAATCAACTTTGCTGCCACAGCATGATCGTCTGTGCCTCTTACGGGCAAAAACGGGTCGGACGCAACCATGTGGCGCAGGCCTGGACCGATATCCAACAGCTACCGGTTCCCTGGGAAACAGGCAACGCAAAAGAACACCAATCCATGGACGACTGGGCCATCGTCGAATTTGGGCAGCTCGATGAAGGCACCACCGAATCAGAAAATCTTAGCTTCCAACCGGAACCCATGTTTTCCGATTCGTTGCCGAGCTCTTTGGATCCAAATGCCGATTCTTCTGAGCTCCATTTGGCTCCGGAAGAGACCGTTTATTCGACCGATCCAATCGCAGAGGAATATTCCATCGATTCTCTTGCGGATGAGCCACAGCTAAATCAATCCCAACCCACCGACAGCCATGGCCCCTCAAGCGGCTCCAGTGCGGAGGAGCTTTTCGGAACCGGTTTTGATGAAGAAGAAGTGGTCGTGGATGAATTCACACGTTGGTCGGCCGAACAGAATCGCACTTCCCTGGAAGTCACCGAGCAGGAGCTCGAGCAGTTGATCTCTCAAGCGGACAATATTCAATCCGAAGTCTCGACCGTGCTCGACTCAGAAAATGTCGGGCCCGAAGTGGTCTTTGCTTCGACGGAGCCCGAAGCACCGGTCAATGAGAATAGCGAGATCCGGCAGCTCTACGAAATCTATGACAACCAGCAACAGTTGGCCGACCAAATCGCAATCGCTGCTCAGCCGCAGGATGCTCGGGATGAGCCCGTCGCCATGGATTATCCGATCACGGAGCACGCGGGCTTCCGTTCCGGCAGTCAAACCGAACCGGAAGTGGTTGCCGACGATCGCGACATGCTGATGGTCAGTCATGGAAATCTCCATCAAACCAAACAGGAAGTGGCACCGGAACCGGAGCCAACATCAGGCCCCTCTTCCACCGGTCAGGCCTTCCGAATGAATTACCAGACGTTGTTCCAGCAATTGCGGGGCGACGCCACCAACGCTTCACCTCGTCCGTGATTTTTCTTCAAGTGGGCAAATGAATACGCAAGAACAAATCACCAATGCCAACCAACAATCTGTGGAACTGAGTCACGAGTGGATTCAGAGATTGCGGGAGGTCCAAACCGTTGCCGTTGACACTTCAGGCAATGAGCTTCCTGAGATTGTTATCGCAACGATTCCGCATGTCGAAGAATCGACGGAGCCATCTCCGACCAAGTCCGAGCGGCTCGCTGGAAATGAGACAGGCTCCAGTTTGCCGACGGCTTTGGCAATTGAAGAGGACACGCTGCCAACTTCTTTGCGAGAACGAAAGGCTCCGGCTCTGAAACTTCCGGAACGCGGAAGAACTTCAACCGAAGTGGAAGCACAAGCAGAATCAAAACTGGGTCCCGAGGCGCTGCTTCGATTGCTAGGCGACTATATCGACACCAATCAGATCAAGATTGTGGACCATGATAGTGAGACGGAAGAAGCCGGGTTCCTCCCTGTTCGACCGTTGAACTCCCCCGTTCCCAAACCTCTGCTGGCGCCCGAACCGATTCGCAAGACCCGAGGTCGAGTCGCAAAACCTACCAACGAAAAAGTCCAACATTCGAATGCAACACGCCTTCAAGTCGACGAAGCGTTCTTCTTGTTGAACCATCGGCAGACAAGCCTGCGAATCAACCGCCTCGTCGATCGTATCCTGGAAAAGATCCCACCGGTCAATGCAACCTCGTTGACGTTTGGAGACGCCTCCAATCTCGTCAACACGACATTTGTATCCATCCAGACCGCAGTCGCGTTCGCACGCCGGGAACTTGGACCGGTGCTTTTGATCGATGCCGACTACCAATCAGAATTCCTGTCGCGCGAGCTTTGCTCCAACGAGACAACCGGTTTCCTTCAATTGATTACCGGGGACCTCGCGTGGCAAAACTGTGTTTACCCAACGTCGATCCATCAGTTTGACTTCATGCCAGTTGGGCGGCTGCCCGAGATGAAAAGCGATCGGATTAACACGAATCGAAATAACGTTCTTCGTGTTCTGTCAGAAATTAAACAACGCTACCGTTACGTTTGTATCTGTGCTGGAAGCCTGTCACGATTGCCGAATCTGCTTTGTTCGGCGGCAGCGGATGCGACGTACCTGGTCATCGATCTTCAGTCTTGCGATCAACAAGAGGTCAAGAACTTGACTCAGCGACTCTCGGAAGTCGGAGCGAGAACGTTGGGCTGCATTACGACTGAAAATTAGTCGCTTCGTTTCGCACGGGGCGTTTGCTCCGACCCTCATCACCGATCCTCACGACCGTATCGAATTTGACGGCGAATCCGAATATGCCTGATCCCGATTCGAGTCGGGCTTTCATCCCCACCGGTATTCGAAGCTAGACTTTTGGATTCAGCAATTCAATTGATCCCAGGTATTGGAACAGAATGGCCATCTATCTCGTTACCGGGGGAGCCGGATTCATTGGCTCCCATGTTGCAGAGTTCCTTGTGGGAAAAGGTCACCACGTTCGGGTCATCGACAATCTATGTACTGGCTACGAATCGAATTTGGTCGCGTTTCGCGAACAAGTTGACTTTCACCGAATGGATATCTGCCAAACCGAAAACCTGGCCGCTTTGATGGCCGACGTGGATTGTGTTTTCCATTTGGCGGCGCTTGCCTCGGTTCCGCTTAGCGTTGAGCACCCGAAGAAAGTCAATGAAGCCTGCGTCGACGGAACACTTTCCGTGTTGCAAGCTGCCCGGCATGCGGGGGTTCGTCGGGTCGTTTATTCGGCCTCCAGCGCTTGTTACGGCGATCAACCATTCTGCGCGAATCGAGAGACCGACATCACCGAGCCGCTTTCGCCTTATGCCGTTGCCAAGCTCACGGGAGAACTCTATTGCCAGTCGTTTTTCAGAACTTACGGGCTGGAAACCGTTGCCCTGCGTTACTTCAATGTTTTTGGCCCAAGGCAGGATCCGAACAGCCATTACGCGGCAGTGATTCCCATATTCCTGTCAAAGATCTTGCAGGGGGAGTCGCCAACCATTTTCGGCGATGGCCTGCAGTCACGAGATTTTACTTTTGTTGAAAATGTGGTTCAGGCAAACTGGCTGGCTTCTCAAGCCGAAGGCGTCGCGGGCGAAGTATTCAACATCGCTGGCGGAAAATCGATTACTTTACTGACGCTTGTCGAACAACTCAGCGATTTATTGGGGACGGACGTGGATCCAATCCATGCCGAACCGCGAGCCGGGGAGATCCGAGATAGCATGGCCGATATCACGCGAGCCCATCAGCGCTTGGGCTATGAACCTTCGGTCTCTTTCCAGGAGGGTCTGAGAAAGTCCATCGATTACTACCGAGCGGCCTTCTCGTCCGCCAATCCCTCAATAAACACCAGCGTCTCATCGTAGAAAACGAGTCGAGTGGATTCGTTGTGCCGACCGCCCTCGATTTTGACGAACTTCTTGTTTTTCGAAGCGATTGCCTGATGTAGCTTTTTCCCGTGTTTGTATGGCACGGTGCGATCTTCGTCGCCGTGAAACTGAATGACGGGCTCCTCGACCTCCTCGGCCCACTTCCATGTGTTCATTCGATTTCGCATCAACATTGGAACCGGAAGCCAGGGATAGTGTCCCCAGGCAACAGACATCAAGGAATCAAATGAAGAGTCAATAACCAAAGCCTTGACCTGCCTTTGGCTGGCCACATGCGTTGCAACGGAACCGCCCAGAGATCGGCCAACCAGGATGACGTCTTTCGTTTCAATCCCCTGCTCTTTCACAAAAGCGTCCAATGCGGCGACCCCATCCAGCAAGATCCCACGTTCGTGTGCGGCTCCTTTGCTTTTTCCGTAGCCACGATAGTCAAAGCCCATCACGGTCGCATCAAAGTGCGTTCTTAATCGATTCAGTTTTTTTCCCGTGAAGGCAACGTGTGCTCCGTTTCCATGGAAATAAACGATGTATCGCTTCGCATCTTTTTTCGGAAGGATCCAAGCATGCAATTCTGTGCCATCGGAAGACGTAAATTCGAATTCCTCGTGCGCAAACTCAGGACTCCAATCGCCACGATCAACACGGGGCGCAGGAAACAAAAGGAAGTTTTCAAGCAGCATCATGATGACGCATATTCCGACGTAACAAACCGTAATCATCAATAGAATCCTTTGCCAAATCGGTCGCCGCTTTTTCTTTTTCGTTTCGGTTTCCATAAGGGTTCGAGATCTCTCTTCGTCCTGTCGAGTTGTTCGATCATTTTTTCAGCACCCATGGCTCAGGTCAAATCCTCTTCGTCGTTGCGGTTTCTAATCCCAAGACGAGCAAAGGCCAAGGCGACCACCCCAATCAAAACGGCAATGGCAAGAAACGTCGTCGGATAAGCCTTCCAACCCAGGGCGGGACTTTCCGTCACAATGAATCCAATCGCGGGCATTCCAAGCAGGACACCCAAATCATACATCCCAAGAATCATATTCATGGCCAGCCCACGGTGGCGATTGGGAAAAGCGTTGGAACAGGCGGTGATGACCGATGGAAATAGGAACGAGTGGGCAAGCCCCGCCGCGATGGCGGGTAACCACAGCATCCCCCCAACCTGCTCAACCACCAAGTAAAGCAGGAAACTGGCAATCATGAAGCCAAGAGCCAAAAGGATTGTCCGCTCGAGCCCGAGGCTTTGTGGCGCGCGACGAAACATGATTCGGCTGGAAAAGGCAACGACGTTGTACACAATGAAAAAGACCTTGATCTCTTCAATCAAAAGTGACTTGGTCCAGGGCCGGAGAAAATTCGATGGGAATCCAATCGTGACGCCCATCATGACTCCCACGAAAAGCAAAAACCCCGGATGAAAACGGCGGATCGCGGTGAACGCGCCTTCTTTGGTGCTGCCGTTTTGACCTGGTTGGTTTTTTGAATTCGGGTGAGTTCGGTTTTGCAACCTCTTGTTTCTACCGAGCCAACAGGCCATCGACGCGATTACCAGCCCAATCGAAATCGAAATAAACGAAGCGACCAGCATGGCTTTGACCGGATCCCAGTTCCATCCGTTTTCGGAAAACAGGATGTCGCCCAGCGTTGGCCCGATGGCCATCCCGAGAAACCCGCTTGAACCGACAACACCGATCACCTCGGCAATTCGTTCCTTTGGGGCTTGGAACGAAGTAAAGCTCAGCCATGCCCCGAAATTTCCTGCGACGCTTGCGGCAAACAGAAAACGGGCGAGGTAAATCTCCATTCCGTTGACATCCTCAATCGTCAAATGCCAGGCGATTGCCAAAAGTTGCCCCAGGATCGAAAGAATCCAGATCAATTCCGGACCGAGCGAATCCACTGCCTTGCCTTGAACAATCCGAAACAGGATGGCGCCAACCGAAGCCGAACCAACCACCCATCCCAAATGCCATTCCGTCCCTCCAATTTGCTCGATGAAATCAGAGTAGCGAAACAACAGGCTGATGCCGATCATTTCAAAAAGATTCGATACGAACGCGAGGATCAACACGGGTCCATAGATGGAACCCCGGTTTCCTTTGGCTTCGAATGTTGATTCGCCAGATGCGTTCATGTTCGACTAAAATAAGTAGTTGTCACCTGTGACCATTTTCATTCGTGATCGCGAATGGATAAATGCCGCTTGCGGAAGTCAACCGAAACTGGTACCGCCACCCGCTTTACCTGCCAATTAGGTTCCGGCTTTTGAAACATTGAGAGAAAACCTTGGACAGTCCTTCTTCGAAACTGATCGCCATTGCGACTTACAACGAGTTGGAGAATCTTCCTGACCTGGTTGCTCGCTTGCGGAAATCGGTACCATCGGCAGAGATCCTGATTGTGGACGATAACTCGCCGGATGGAACGCCTGAATGGCTTCTAAAAAACGCGAGTTCCGATTTTCACTCGATCATTCGCAAAGGAAAGCTCGGCTTGGGCTCAGCGACCAAAGAGGCATTTCAATTCGGCTTGGAGAAGAACTACACGTTGATCGCAACGATGGATGCCGATTTCAGCCATTCCCCCGAAGATCTGCCGAGACTTTTTGAACGAATCGAGCAACCCGATTTTCCGGACATCGTGATTGGATCTCGATATATCCAAGGCGGTGCCATCGAGGGTTGGAGCCGGTTTCGTCGAATCGCGAGTTGGCTAATCAACTTGGAAACGCGCTGGATGCTATGGCTCAAGTCGAAGGACAACAGCGGAGCGTTTCGGGTTTATCGCACGGAAGCATTGCGGAAACTTCCAATCTCCGCAGTCCGCGCAAACGGATACGGCTATCTCCAAGAAACGCTTTACCGAATGGGCCGACAAGGCGCAACGGTTGCGGAAGTCCCGATTACATTTCGGGACCGAGAACGGGGACAGTCAAAAATTTCGTTCGCCGAATCCGTGAAAGCCGCTTGGAACATCTTGACCCTCCGCTTTCGATCTTGATGCGTGCGAATTCGGAAGTCTGGCTGCCTCCTTCTCGGCTCACTAGCGACCTTTTACAATCGGCAACAGCCAGTCCCAACCTGTTCTCAATGGATGCTCCATGACGACTCCTCCTTTCCACCTTGCGTTTCCGGTTGCCGATTTGGAAACGTCGCGGGATTTTTACGGCCGCTTGCTTGGATGTCCGGAAGGTCGCAGCAGTGACCATTGGGTCGATTTCGATCTTTACGGCCACCAGATCGTCGCGCACATCGACCCGAGCAAAGAAAGAAATGCGCCCGGAGGTGACGAGAACCATTCGAACTCGGTCGACGGACACGATGTTCCGGTACCGCACTTTGGCGTTGTTTTGGATTGGGACGCGTGGCAACAGTTGGCCGCAAGATTAGAAAACGAAAACGTCCAATTTGTCATCGAACCCTACGTTCGATTCGAGGGGGAGGTGGGCGAACAAGCGACGATGTTCTTCCTGGATCCGTCCGGGAATGCCTTGGAATTCAAGGCCTTCAAGGATCCGAGCCAGCTGTTTGCAAAATAACCTTCAGCGTCAATTGCCTGTCACGTGACGACTCGCATCGCGTGCAGGTTCGCTTTACAATCGATCACGTTCTTTGGACTTTCACGTGAGACAAGATTGATGAGCAAACAACACTTCGCGGCTCCTATTGCATACGCGATCATTCTGGTCGCATTCGGCCTTTCGATTCCGGCGGCCGGTCAGCAGGTCGACGTCAAAGTCACCAAGGAAGCCCAGGAGATTCATGGGTCCGGGATGTTGTTTGACGGACACAACGACCTGCCCTGGACGATGCGTCGGGCAGCCGACTCGAGCTTTGACAATGTCGATATTTCGCAGCCGACTCGTTTCCACACCGACATCCCCCGATTGAAAAAAGGGGGCCTGAAAGCCCAATTCTGGTCGGTTTACGTTCCTGCGGGCTCCGCTGCATCGGGCAATTCTCTGCTGCAAACACTCGAGCAGATCGAATTGGTTCACAAGATGGTCAAACGGTACCCGGATGATTTTGCAATCACTCGAACGGCTGACGAAGTCGAGAAGGCGATATCGGAAGGCAAGATTGCATCAATGATGGGTGTCGAAGGGGGACATAGTATCCAGGGTTCGCTCAGCGTTCTGAAAAAGTTTCACGACCTGGGTGTTCGCTACATGACGTTGACGCATTCAAAGACATTGGCCTGGGCTGACAGCGCAACCGACAAAGAAATCAACAACGGGCTTTCGCCCTTTGGCAAAGAAGTCGTCAAGGAGATGAACCGAGTTGGAATCCTGATTGACCTCTCGCATGTTAGCGACAAGACAATGAAGGACGCATTGAAGATCACGAAAGCGCCGGTGATCTTTTCGCATTCGTCCGCTCGTGCCATTTGTGACCACAAACGAAATGTTCCCGACGATGTCTTGAAGCTGACCAAGGAAAATGGTGGCGTGGTCATGATCAATTTTATGTCCGGGTACATTGCACCAACGGAACAGTTGAAAAAGGACCGCCGTGCTCGCGGCACGGTCCACGATGTCGTTGATCACATTGAACACGTCATCAAGGTTGCGGGAATTGACCATGTGGGAATCGGCTCCGACTACGATGGCGTTCGCAGCTTGCCCGTCGGGTTGGAAGATGTTTCGACTTACCCACGGATCACCCAGCTCTTGCTGGACCGGGGATACAACAAGGAACAGATCCACAAGATTTTGGGCGGTAACGTTCTTCGGGTTCTTCGAGAATCGGAAAAAGTTGCAAAAGCAATGCAGGCAAGCGAAAAGACCGAGGTCGCAGAAAAATCACTTTTGAAGTTGAAGGTATCCGCGGGAGACGTTGACCGTTTCGATTCGCCAACACGAGTTATGTTGAAGGCGGGTACCTTTGATCAAGCGATCAAACCTGGAAACTACGTCCTCGTTGCTTCCGACATCAAGAACAACCTCCATGCGACGGTGACCAATGCCAAGGACAAAGGCTCGCTGTATTTGGATTTTGTAATCGACAAGCTAGGCAAGGGCCAGAGTCGCGAATATGACTTGACGGTGCTGAAGAACACGATCACCAAGGGGTTTGATTGGCAGATCGATGGGGCAAAATCGGCCGAAGCCAGTTTTGCCGGCGTTCCGGCGATCAAGTACATGTTTGAAAAAGTGGATAATTCAAGCAAGGAATCGCGTCAGAAAACTTACAAGGTCTACCACCATGTTTACTCCCCGGACGGTTCGACGTTGTTGACCAAAGGTCCCGGAGGATTGTTCCCCCACCATCGCGGAATCTTCTTCGGGTTCAATCGAATCAAGTACGGTGACCAGCAAGCGGACGTCTGGCATTGCAACAAGGGTGAATCGTTGGTCCACCTCGAATCGCTCGATTCGCCTTCCCCGCGACAATCCTCATTTTCAAGCGGCTTGGCGGTCGCTCAGAATACGAGTTTCATTTCCTGGAATGGGCGGGACGACAACCGATTTGCTCTGGAAGAGCGGACGTTGCGAACCTATCGGGTGATGAAGCGTCGCGTGATTGATTTCGAGTCAACGTTGAATTCCATGGTCGAAGTTCCCATCAAGTTGGACGGCGATCCCCAGCATGCCGGTGTTCAATTTCGCGCGACACAGCATGTTCCCGACAAAACGAAGGCCAAAACTTTTTACATTCGCCCCGACGGTAAAGGTGAACCGAAAAAATTCCGCAACTGGCCGGGCAACAAGAAACATGTGAACCTGCCCTGGAATGCGATGTGTTTTGAGGTCGAAGGAAAAACCTACACTTGCTGTTACCTTGATCACCCCGACAACCCCAAACCTGCGCGTTTCAGCGAGCGCGACTACGGGCGTTTTGGATCCTATTTTGTTTTTGAATTGACCAAACAAAAACCGCTTCAGGTACGCTACCGATTTTGGATCCAGGAAGGTGAAATGTCGGTGGAGGAGATTGATCGAATCAGTCGCGATTTCGTCAATCCCGCGAAGGTGGAAATCAAATAAGAAAAGCAAAGGACGAATCGATGTCAGAGTCATCACAAATTGATAATGTGATGCACGAGGAACGGCAGTTCCCCCCGAGTGCAGAGTTTTCAGCCAATTCGATCGTGGGATCGATGGAAGCGTACCAGGAACTTTACGACGCGGCGAAAAATGATCGCGACGGTTTCTGGTCGGATTTGGCCAAGAGTGAACTTCATTGGTTCAAACCTTTCGAAACGATTTTTGAACAGCAGAACAACGTTGCCACTTGGTTTGGCGGCGGCGAAACCAACGTTGCTTACAACTGTCTCGATGCGCAAATCGAAGCCGGACTCGGCGATCGGAATGCCATCATCTGGGAGGGTGAACCGGGCGACAACCGAACACTCACCTACCGCGAACTTCATTCCGAGGTTTGCAAGTTTGCAAATGCCCTTAAATCTTTGGGCGTTTCAAAAGGTGACGTCGTTTCCATTTATATGCCGATGACACCGGAGTTGGCGATCGCCATGCTGGCATGCGCGCGCATCGGCGCCATTCACAGTGTTATTTTTGCCGGGTTTTCCGCGGAAGCGATTGCGGAGAGGAACAACGATGCCAGTGCCAAGGTCCAACTGACCGCGGACGGATTGTGGCGCCGTGGAAAGATCCTTGCCCTGAAAGAAACCGTGGACGAGGCACTCAAGAAGTCGCCGACGGTTGAACACTGCGTCGTTCTGCAGCGAACCAAGAACGACCCGCCGATGAAAGATGGGCGAGACCATTGGTGGCATGACTTGATGGATGAAGCATCCGAGGATTGTCCGGCAACTCCGCTCGATAGCGAGACCACGCTGTTTATTCTGTATACCAGTGGCTCAACAGGAAAGCCGAAGGGAATTCGACATACCACAGCCGGATACAACCTGTGGGTCAAGAAAACCTTCCAATGGGTTTTCGACTATCGCGAAGATGACATCTACTGGTGCACGGCCGATTGCGGCTGGATTACCGGGCACAGCTACATCGTGTACGGTCCGCTGTCCAACGGCGCCACGGTAATGATGTATGAAGGCGCACCCAATCATCCGCAAGAAGATCGCTTTTGGGAATTGATCGCCAAACACAAAGTCACCATTCTGTACACGGCACCGACAGCGATTCGAGCATTCATCAAATGGGGAGACCACCATGTCGAGAAACATGACTTGAGTAGTCTTCGCCTTTTGGGAACCGTCGGAGAGGGGATCAATCCGGAAGCCTGGATTTGGTACCACGAAAAAATCGGGGCTTCGAGTTGCCCGATCGTCGACACCTGGTGGCAAACCGAGACCGGCGGAATCATGATGTCACCGCTACCTGGAGCAACGCCCACGAAACCGGGGTCCTGCACCAAACCGATTCCGGGGATCGTTCCCGCCATTATTGATGGCGAGGGGTTACAGGTTACCGAGCCAAACCATGGCGGAATGCTTTGCATCGCTGAACCTTGGCCCGGCATGCTCCGCGGGATCTGGGG
>CAYSXI010000138.1:0-14726 GCA_964434955.1 uncultured Pirellulaceae bacterium | reverse complement strand
ATCTCAATGATGGATTGATAGGCCAGCGGCGACGGAGAATGGCAAGCGAGAACCGCAACTCGTGTAGTCGGAAAATCAATCGACTCACAAATCGATACCGACTTCAAGTCGGCGACCGTCGCCATTTCTTTGCAGAGGTCTTGAAGAAACTCTCGGTCCGTGGGTGCATGATCCACAATGTTATGCAGGGCGTTTTTGGAACCAAGTCTCGATGCACCTCGAAAGTCTTGCGATTCCAGATTCGCTGTCGCAGTTTTTGCTTTGTCGGATTGAGAGGAGGAAGAGGGCACCGTTACTTCCAAGACAAGGCAATCGATTCGTTCGATTTAAAAGAAATTGTAAGCATTTATTGCTTGAAAGCGAATGAATAATGAAACATGCATGCGTTTTTGCCTTTTATGAAGATGTTATCGCATTCGAGCAAAACGTTCAAAACATTCATTAGCCGATATCAAACTTCTCTGGCGATCGCGAATTGGAAACCGATCCAGGGCCCATCCCTTTGTTCCTTCGAAAGCCGGAAGTTGGGCAACCAAAAATGTTGTGAACGTTTTGGGAATAAATTGCCGAGCGGGGGAATCTACAAAAGCAAACACATTCGGAAAGACAGAGTATCCGTTGTCGACAGCCTTCTGCACTTTCTCCATTACGTCATCACTCTTATTCGGAGAAATCAAATGAAGAAAATGTTTGCGCTATTGGTATGCGCGCTTCTTGTTAGCGCGATTGGTTGCACGAAACCGTTGGGGCAGGTCGACGTCGAAGATCGTAGCGACACCGAAGTGGTGACGCCCAAAGACAAAAATGGTGAATTGGGAGTCGATGCGCATTAATGCAAAATAAGCGGGGCGCTGATCGCCCCGCTTTTTTCTTTTACTATTCGATAACCAAGCAGCGCGGACCCGGTTTCGTCGGCCTATTTGTCCATCCCTGTCGGGCGAATCGGAAGTCGAATTTGCGACGGGTACTCTTTTGAATGGTGGATCGAGTTAGTCGCAACCACGCCTTTTGATTCATCGTAGTTGTTGCCGCCGGAATTCAGGTTCCGTGCGAATCTCGGAAAGTTACTGCTTGAGATTTCGATTCGAATCTGGTGGCCCTTGGCGAAGTAATTGCTCGTTGACATCGGAGACATGTTGAGTTTGTAAACTTTTCCTTTCTCCATGAAAACTTCTTTGTCGTAGCCCTCTCGATAGCGAGCCCGTTGAATGGTCTCGTCCAGGTTAAAGGCCTCACCACTCGGAAATACGTCAATCAGCTTGATGGTAAAGTCGGTGTCTTTGGCGTCGGAGGACACAAAAAAGGTGGCTTCGATGAACCCGCTGACTTCGACACCTTCCTTGAGTGGCGGCGTTGTGTAGACAAGGATGTCCTCACGCTGTTCCAGTTGAGTTTGATCAAACGAACCGGCACGTACGGCATTCCCCGTGCAACAGACGTTTCCACCGTAACTGGGGACCGGGTTCATCGGGTCGTACTTGAAGGTGTCCGAGTTCGATTTTTCTGGTGCCTTTCTCGACAACCGTCCGTCACCATTTGCGGTGTTGGCTTTTCCATCGCTGCTCAAATAAAACTCCGTCATCTGAACATCCGCAGGCGGCCACTGCTCGGACTTTTGCCACTTGTTGCTGCCCATCGTGTAATACAAGACACGTGGCATGTCGATTTTCTTCTTGGGGTCGTCTTTCAGCCAGAAGTCAAACCAGCCGTAAGTCAATTCGTCGTAATCCAATCGAGCGTCGCCAACATTCAGGTCACCGACCATCGTTTTCTCTTTCGCTCGTTTGAATCCACAATGCAGCGTTGGAGCAATGATCAGGTACTGGTTGTCGCGAACTTCTTTTGTCTTGCCGTTTTTGCGAACATGATTGAACAACTCAAGGTTGGGGCTGCTGGCAACATCAAACCAGGAAACAAACCAAAAGCTGGGAACGCCAAAATCCATGTCGTCGTGATACAAACCGCCTTTGTACCAGTCGGGATGATTGGGTTTTCGGCGAATCATTTTTTCAAAGATCCCATCCGGGCCGTCGACATTTTTCATGATGTCCTGAATGGGCAGGTGCTTCAGGGCTTGGGCCCAGTCAACGGGCGGACGTTCGGGTGCCAGATCAAAAAATCTCGAATTGCGTATTAGTTCTTCCTGGGTTGCACCTTTGGGGAACATGGGGCGGACGCTGTCGTTTTGCACTCCGTAAAGCCAGCTGAAGAAAAGCATTTGCTCGACACCGCCGCGGTACCAGTTTCCTTGTTCGAAAAATTTGCCAACGCGCCCCACGCCAGCCCCAAACCCTTGCGGGATCATGGCGGCATGAGCCGGATGGTCCAAGGCCGCGGCAGCCATTTGCCATTCGGCCGTCGACGAGCAGCCGATCGTTCCGATCTTGCCATTGCACCAGGGCTGTTTGGCCATCCAGCTGAAAGCATCAGCCGAGTCGGTCAAAGGCGTTCCGAGGATGTCCCATTTTCCTTCCGAAAAATACCGACCGCGTTCATTTTGAACGACATACGCGTAGCCTCGTTCAACGGCTTCCAGTGCACGTTGGTAGGTCCGCATGCTTTCCTTGCCATCGCGCCAGGAATTAAAGTTGTAGGGAGTTCGCGAGAAAATGATGGGGACTTTTTTGTCCGTCTTGGGGCGATAAATGTCCGTGCACAGTCGTACGCCGTCACGCATTGGCATCATGACTTTTTGATCGATTACAGCAATTTGCTGAAGCTTGGTCTTGGCCGTTTGCTGTGCGCGAACATTTGTTGCGACCATCAGTTGAGCGATCACGATCCAGAGAAGACAATACGATGCAGATTTCATTAGGCAACCTGTTAAAGAATTCGGAGTTTGCACCATTATGACGAATTGCCGACCAAAATACACAACCGGCCTGGGCCTGTTTTTAGGAATGGTTTTGCTGTTCGGTGCGAATGTCAACGCTCAAAGCAAAAGTCGTCCCAATATCGTGCTGATCAATGCTGACGATCTTGGGTACGGCGACCTCGGTTGTTACGGCGCAAAGCTGGTGTCGACCCCGAATATCGACAAGCTGGCGGAAGGAGGAAAGCGATTTCTTGACGCGCATTCGGCCTCGGCCGTCTGTTCGCCTTCGCGTTGGGGTTTGATGACCGGAATGTATCCGCATCGGAAAAATTTTTGGGGGCCGGCAAACTTTCGCGAACCGTTGACCATCGACACGCAACAATTAACCTTGCCGAAATTGCTGAAAGAGTGCGGCTACGAAACTGCCTGCATCGGCAAATGGCATTTGGGTTTTGGGCAAACGAAAACGGATTGGAATCAGCCGCTGAAACCGGGCCCCTTGGAAATCGGTTTCGATTCTTTCTACGGAATTCCTTGCGTCAATAGCGGACCTCCTTTTGTTTTTATTCGCGATCATCAGGTCGTGAATTTCGATCCAAAAGATCCTTTTGTTTACGGCCAGAAGTCCGTGACCAAATCGCATCCTGAAAAAGGTGGCTACAAGGCGATCGGCGGGGCAATCAAAGCGCACCAGGAATACGACGACGAAATGGTTGCCACCAAGCTCACCAAAGAAGCCGTTTCCTGGCTCCAAAACCAATCCGCATCCAAGCCGTTTTTTCTTTATTTTGCGACGACGAATATTCACCATCCCTTCACCCCGGCCAAACGGTTTGTCGGAACCAGTCGTTGCGGGCTTTACGGCGATTTCATTCACGAACTCGATTGGATGGTCGGCGAAATAACGAAAACCCTGCAAGAGAAAAAGCTTTTCGATAATACGCTGATTGTTTTTACCAGTGACAACGGAGGCATGTTTCACGTGACGGGCCAGAAGGCTTGGAAGGCGGGACACCGGCTCAATGGACGTCTTCAAGGATTCAAATTTGGTGCGTGGGAGGGCGGGCATCGTGTTCCCTTCATTGCCCATTGGCCAGGTCATATCAAACCGGGTTCGACTTCCAGGCAATTGATCAGCCAGATCGACTTGCTTGCGACTTTTGCCGCCGTCGTCGAACAGTCGATTCCTGAAGATGCGAATGTCGACAGTCTCAATCAGCTGCCTGAATGGGTCGGTGAATCGAAGCAACCGATCCGCGACCGCTTGGTGATCTCGCCGAATAGCCCCAAACATTTGGCTGTCCGGAAAGGCAACTGGGTCTACATTCCCGAACAAGGAGCCGGTGGATTTCAAGGCAAAAAGCCGGGCAACCATTTGTTCTCCGACGCCCCTGCCCTGCCCTTTTGCAATCGTGAGCACAGCGATTATCGAGATGGTCGGCTTGTTGAATCCGCACCCGCCGCCCAGCTTTACCATCTAGAAAAAGACCCGGGGCAAACGAAAAATCTTGTCAAGGATTACCCAGAAAAGGTAAAAGAGTTGCAGGCGATCCTCAGATCGCATGTCGACAACATTCCCGACTCACGCCGCATCGGATGGATCAACCTGAAGCAAAAGTAAATTCGGCTTCGTTCGCCGCGGAAAGATTTGTCGAGATGAGATCTAGTTGGGAAAAAAATTAACCAAGGCGGGATCTAGTCGAAAATGTCGATGATGCTCTCCCACCAACTTTCACGCCTTTCGTTGGCCGCCGGCTGTTGATTGGGTTGCGCCTGATTCGGATAAGGTTGGTGCGATGCTGGTTGGCCCGGTGGTGCATGGCCTTGTTGGAAATATTGACGCGAGCGTTCAACGATCTTGTCCAACTCTCCCGCATCAAGCCAAATGCCGCGGCATTGATTGCAATAGTCAATTTCAATTCCGGCTCGCTCGCCGATCAACAATTCACCGGCACATTTTGGACATTGCATATTTGTTTCTCCTCGGAAAACGTATCCGCAAAACAATCTTAGAAACTAACCGTTTGGCTCGGCAAGCATGCCCCTTCGAATCCGAATGAGAATCCGTCCTGTGATCAACGACAGAATAAGTCCTTGGTGAATTGCGAATATCCCGAAAAAGCCAACGTGGTCATCCGTTGGTAACAGAAACCAAGCGGTCGCGAGCAGCGCGATTTGGCTTGCAAGATGGAATAATAGAGCCGGCAATTTCTGCACACGACTCAATGAAATCGCCAATAAACCCGCCGCAGCCGGACTCGCGACGAGCATCTCAAGATCAAGGTCGTCATAGAACCATGGATGGATCCAATGAAAGACGAGTCGAATCTGATTAGCGAGAACTAAGAAGGCAAGAATTGTGATAATGGCATTGATTGCTGTGTCGATTCGCGAGTTCAATGTTTTTTTTCGATCGAAAAAGTAGAAAAAATGCATGAAGCCCCAGGCCGCAAAAAGAATCCAAAACATCCAGGTCTCAGGCCAAGTCGAACGCAAATTGCCACAACGATGAAGCAGCCTTTCGTTTTTCCAATCCCATGCTTCAATCAAGGAACCCTGATTGAGGCCACGCGGCGCCATATTTAGATAAAGAATTGACGTGTCAGGACTGAACACTCCCCGATAGGCAAATCCGTTTCTCAGTCTCTTTATTCGCGTTCCGTTTTCCGCGTCCAGAATTTCGACTTGGGGAGACTGTTGCCCAAACCGAAGTCGATTCGTGTTGATCGCACATAACTTGTCGTCCAGGGAAAAAGCCAAAAATCCGATGCATTGGTCGTAGGTCCAACGCTTCCCGCTTTCTTCGTTGTCGACGACGAGTAAGGCCCAAAAGTCTGAGCCTGAGGAATGTAAGCGAGCAATCATTGCAAGCGATTGAGAAACGTCGCTGACGTTTTTCTTGGCCCAAACACCTGTTTGCGATTCGAGGTCCCAAAGTTGGTAGTTGCGAATCGATTCGCTTCCCCGGCCGGAATATAGTGTGTGAAGCGTATGCAGAAGAATGAACCGTTCACTGCGAATTGGTTGAACACTTACCGAGGTCGCGGATTGATTTGACCCAAAAATTTCCAGCTCATATGTAAGCTCCCGGTCCATTCCGTAAACCAGAAGCGTGTTTCCCGAATCCAGTTCCGCCAACCAACGGTTGCCAGAGAATTCATAACCGAAATCGAATCTAATTCGCTCTTTCAGCGCGCCGGTTCTCAGATCGTAGTCGTAAATGTGAATCCCCTGGTCGGAGGCGGGGAATTCATAAACGAAGGTAAGAATGTCGTCGACGGGAAAGTCGTACTGCACGAGAGAACCTTCGCCGATCTCATTTTCGAGATTGATTTCCGCCCGAACATTGAGCTCTTTGTCGAAAATGATCAAGCAGTCCAGGCCATGTTTCGTGACGAGGAATTCGCCATTTGGCGATAAGACCAGAGGGCCAGAGAAATACGAATAGCTATCCGAGGTTGATTCTGTTCTTAACTGGTGAATTGTTTGGCCGAGCGCGAGCGTGATGGCGATCAGAATGACCAACAGAACGATTTGACGAAGGCGGATTTTGAGCAGCGTTCTAGATTCCGGTTTGGTCAAAGGGGCTGCAAGCGATTGAAAGCGGTTTTGCTCACGGATGCTGATTCGAGTGCCAACAAAAAATATTGGCAAAAAGTTTCGTCAAATGCCATGCCGCCAGATTCCTGGAGCGTTGTACCTAGCCGAAGCCAAATCATCAATTCGGTGCCAATCACTTTTTCCGCTTTTTGAGTTCCTCGATGGCTTTCGGCAATTCCGGATCAACAATGCCCATGGCGCCGCGCCCTTCTTCGATCACCCGCGCGACCGCCAGCTTCATGGTTTCGTCGAGAGCCGAGTCCCAGTACTCGAGTTTTTCTTTCTTGGTCTTGGGCGCTTCCAGGGGCCGCATGATACGAAACCCGATTCCCGGGCCAGGATCGTTTGCATACCACCAGGGGCTCGAAGGTTCATTGGGATCCTCTTCCGTCCATTCTTCGTCATTGGAACTCATTCGAAACGCTGCTCTTGCTGAATCGGAATCCATGTCCCAGGCGCCGCCGCGAATCACGCGAGGAAATAGTTTGGTCGGTTTGTTATACGTTTGAATGGCCGTCAAATTTTTCTTTTTCGCCAATTTGGCGTACCAGTCTTCGTCGTATTGATCGAGCACCCATTCCGCCACGCTGCCATGCATATCATGAAGGCCAAACGCATTCGGTTTCCGCGTTCCTACCGTTTGTCGTTCGCCGTCGGAATTCTCTTCGTACCAGGCGTAGGTTTCCAAGTCGTCTTCGTCATCGCCAAAATGATACGTCGTAGAAGTTCCCGCACGGCAAGCGTATTCCCATTCGGCCTCGATCGGCAAACGATAAAATTCACCGGTCAGCAAGCTCAACCACTTTGTGTATTGCCGGGCTGTAAATTGAGTCATCGTCGCCGCTGGCGTATCGCCATCGTTTCCAGCACCAAATGTAAAATCCCAAGTGTGAGGAATCGAGGCGATCGTGACCGCGTCCACTTGATTGTCTTTGTTGACGGTGCGTATTTTCTTGGAGACAAATTTTTTGAAAACTTCATCGAGGTCCGAGTAGGCGCCAAATTGGGCCCAAGTGATTTCTGTTTTCGCCATCCAGAAGGGTGGGACGCTGATTTCGACTTGCGGTGTTTCATCCTCATATTTATCTTCCGCGTCGGCCGGGCTTCCCATTTTGAACTTTCCACCAGGGATGGGAATCATCTCGATGACGACGTCGGTGCCAGGAATTTTCTGCTTGTAGGGAATCATGTATCCCAATTCAGTCTCGACAAACATTCCCGAGGCCGGCTTTGATTGGGTGATCCCGAGAATTTCGTTTGCCGGATTTGCATCGGAAGGTGTCGCCGCTTGGGCCTTGTTATTCAAATGCTGTCCGTGCGAGAAGGGAGCAAAGCAAGATACGGCCAGAACCATCATGGCCATGACGATCGAGGCCATGCCAAGCCCCGTTTGGGCCATTCGAGTAAATCGTTGCATCGGGATTCGTAGGTGTTTTGTGGCAGTCGACGAAACTGCCATGATACCAAACGAGAGAGTCCCTTGCTTTTGCCCGCCCGTTTCAAGAAATTCGTTGGGACGGTCAAGTCCTCGCAGAGGAGCGGCGCGAAAACGCGGGGCTGGAATGCCCGGTCATTTGCCGACAAGAATACGCCCGAGAGGACTCGAACCTCCGACCTCCGGTTTAGGAAACCGATGCTCTATCCAGCTGAGCTACGAGCGCGAATTGCCGTGTAGTCTAGCAAACTGATGTTGCTTGAAAAAGTTGCGGACTCATCCCGAATCTTGATCCAGGAACTTGCGACCTGAAACGAGATCAGGAGTTATTGAGCAAGTCTTGCCGGCTTCGACTGCCTTGGCACTTTCTGATCCTTTAAAATGACGGATAATGAATTGCTTGAAATCGCTTCATCGTGCCGGCTCAAAATTGGTGATAGCTCTTCCATTCTTGAAATCGAACAGAAATACGGCCAGTCCAAGGACAATGCGGCGCCGATTGAGGTTCCGTGGAAAATGTTGATTTCGGTCGTCGTGCCAGTATTCAATGAACGCAAAACGCTCAGGGAGCTTTTGCAAAAAGTCGTTGCGGTTCCTTTGCGCAAAGAAGTGATCCTCGTGGACGACGGCAGCAGCGACGGTTCAGCGGAAGAGATCGCGACCGTGGTTGCGGAGCTTTCAAATGATGACAATCGCTTCATCACGCTTACCAATCCAGCCAATCAAGGAAAGGGGAGTTCGCTGCGATCAGGGTTTGAGCGGGCCATGGGCGACATCATCATCATCCAGGACGCCGATCTAGAGTACGATCCGAGTGAATATGAACGCTTGATTACACCAATCGTTGAAGACACTGCCGACGTGGTTTTCGGTAGCCGTTTCCAGGAACCGGGCAGCCGTCGCTCAAGCAGTTTTTTTCACTTGCTCGGAAACCGTTTTCTCACGATGCTGTCGAATTGTTTCACGGGTTTGAAGCTGACGGATATGGAAACCTGCTACAAGGTTTTCAGAAAGGAAGTCATTCACGAAATCGCTCCCGGATTGAAATCGAAGCGATTTGGGATCGAACCCGAGCTGACCGCCAAAATTTCCCGGCGCGGCTATCGTGTGACCGAGCTTCCGATTCGCTACCACGGAAGAAACTATTCGGAAGGAAAGAAAATCGGTTTTCTTGACGGACTCAACGCCATCTACTGCATCATCCGTTTCGGTTGGTTTGACTAGTTATCGTTATTGGTGCCGCGTGTGCCGACAACAAGCAACGAACTAGTGTTTTGTGAGCCGCTTCCAAGAAGCAGCTCTAAAGCGCCAATTATTTTTTTCCGTCACCTGACGGGGGTTCGGATTTCTTCAGGTCATTCCCCGAAATCCAAGTGGCTTTGGGGAATCCGGCTCGCCAAAGCGCGTTCTCGATTTCAATTTCTCCCTGGTAACAGGAAGCGTCCAGGATTGCGGTTTTGTCTTTTTCGATGATTCCTTTGTTGTCCAGGTAGACTTTGACCAGATATTCGCCTCGAGGAAGTTTGTTCCGTGTCGCTCGCCACGCCTTGAATTTCTTTTCATCGTCCGGGGCAAAGAGGATCACAGGTCCGTTGACAATTTTTCGAGGCGTGATCGTGCCTTGGGTGAATCCCGCTGGCTTGGTGTTCCATTTTCCCGTTTTCGAATCTTTGGCAAAAACAAATAGCTGCACTGGATCCCCCGCCTTCCAGGAATCGGGGACGTTTCTCATCCGCAAAACCCGCTGGGTCGGGAACCAATTGTCTGCCGGCAGATCGTCGACCGTTTTGTAGTTGCCTTCCGTAACATTGGCGTAGTCCTGGATCCAGGAAATAAACATTTTGTAGGAATGGTCGTCACCGTGCATTTTGAGCCCGCCCATATGGTAGATGGGCTCTCGGTAGGTTGGTTTTCGTTTTCCGTCGTTATCAAGCGGCGGGATCTTCGAAGTCGGTTTGAGGACCAACAGACTTTTCTCAGGCGTATCCAGATCCAGCATCGGGATCCCGGCTCCTTTTTTTCTTTGCTCACTTAACTCGATCAGGTAATCAAGTGTTTCTCGTGGCGTTTCCTTGAAAATTGGCATGCGATCACCAAACTGGCTTTCCCAAGTTTCATACTTCTCCCTGGCACCCTTCTGGTTGGGTTTGATTTCGTGCGGGGTGTGACATGGGAAACAACGCATCCTTTGGGACCAGATATTGCGGGCAAAAGAATTCACAATTCTGCTCTTCCTTGCATGCCGAATCACCTCGTTGGGGGCTTCCGGTTTTGCGAATTCTGAACTTTTCAGTTTGGGCATCGCGGTAAGCTTGTCATCATCGCAACAAGCCTTGATCCAACTCGCGAACGCTTTGTACTCCGCTTGTCGCATTTTTTGATGAATGAGGACGGCCCCTTCGTCAGCATCCTTCTTGCCCATCGAAATCAGCTCCAGGATCTTTGATTCGCTTGGAGATTCAAGATCGATCAGTCCCTGGTCCCGCAGGGATAGAAAGGTTTTTTCATGAGACGGCAAGATATAGTTTTTCAGATCGACCGAAGAGAGGTGGCATTGGACGCAACTCGACGGGTCTTTCGAACGAAAGATGGGCATGATTCTTTCGTCAAAAATATCCGCTGCGGATTTATCTTCACTCGTGAATCTCTCGTCCTGTGAATCCGCAACCGAACTGAATCCGATGCCGCAAAAAACGGCGGCAAGAAAAATTCGAGAGGACAACATTATGGCGAATCCTTTGACGTTCGATTGAGCGCGATGGCCAGGTGAGAAATCATCGAAAACTGATTCTCACAAATGATTCGAGCAAAAGCAATTTTTTGCCGTTGGATTGGCTGATCTAACCTTCCTTGGCTTCCAACTTTTCGGGGATTTCATAACCGATGGGTGAAACGGAAACGAGATCGAACTCTGCCCGGCTTAGCGCGATATAGTTGTGTCCGATTTCAATTTGTTCACCCGACCTGACGCGATTACCGTCCGCATCCAATCGCGCGTTCATGATGGCCTTCTTACCCGTATGGCAGACGGTTTTGATTTCCTGGAGTTCATCCGCCCAAGCCAGGAGATACTTGCTGCCTTCAAACGGTTCGCCGCGAAAATCGGTTCGAATTCCGTAGCAGAGTACCGGGATCCTTAGCCGATCCACGATTGCCGTTGTTTGCAAGACTTGGCGAGGACTCAGAAACTGAGCCTCGTCAATCAGAACGCAGCTTTTGGCATCTTGCTCGTGTGCGTCTCTTACCGTTTCAAATAAATCGTGGTTGCGATCAAATGCGATGGCCTGACGTGCCAACCCAATTCGAGACGAAATCACTCCGATGTCTTCCCGGTTGTCGATTTCCGGCGTAAACAACATGACCGTCATTCCCCGCTCTTCATAGTTGTGAGCCGATTGAAGGAGGGTTGTGCTTTTTCCGGCATTCATGGCCGAGTAGTAGAAATAAAGTTTCGCCATGAATGGTGACCTTGCGTATTTCGTTTATTGCGGGGTGCCGTCCGCACCCAGATTGACGTCCTGGTTGGATTGCCAGAGATCGTAAAGATTGATGGTGCCCACCGTAATCGGAAGCACGAAACCAATAATGCAAATGATCAAGCCGATACTTGCCAGGCGTTTTCTCGGCGACGTTAATCCCCAGAGCCCCAGGAAGAATCCGAGGACGGCGTTGATCGCACTAAATGGAGTCAGCAGTGTACCGAGGATGGCCAACACGCCAACCACGACGGAACCAACCGCACCGCCAGTACTGGCAATGCTTTCTCTGGCCAACTGGGACTCCGGGCGAATCTGCCAACTCAAAGGCGGCTTGCGTTCGAGGACGGGAGGCGCACCGGATGCCTGTTTGTCGGCGGGAATCGATGCACCAATGGAAGCTGCGTTCGTCGAAGCTGCATGTGGAGACGAGGTGGCGGGTGAGGTCGTCGTTTCATTGATCTGATGCGGGGTTTCAGCGGCCGCCGCCGTTTCTTCGTCGATGACGATTGGATCCATGACGGTTATTGGGTGGCCAACCACGGTCGATGAATCGTCGATGACTTCGGTTGCTTCGACGGCCTGGTCGGAATCCCCGATAAAGTGAACGGCCTCCGGATCCGCGCCTGCCGCCAGTTCGTCAGTTCCGGTTTCTGCGACGGGGATATCCGACTGAACCGGAGGAAGGTCGGTTGCGTTCGAATCCGCAGTCGGAGTGGGTGGATTGTTGGCTGGTTCGACAGAGGCGTTGGCTTCAATTGGCTCGACCTGCGAGTTCACAGGTGATTTGTCGATATCCGGTAGGTCATTGCGTTGGGGCAATTCAGAATTCTGGTTTTCCGGATTTGATTTTTCGTCCATTGCCGCGACTCGTCCCAAACAAATAATCGTTGATCTATTTTTAACCAATTTTCCACTCGGGCAAGTCTTCGAAGCGTATCGCTGCCAAATCTTCCGGTTCTGTAGGAAAAAACCCCGAATGCAATGCGAAGGGGCCCATTAAAAGAACGCGTTGGATCATCTAAAACAACGACTTCCAATCACTATGCCGGAGAATAAGCATGGCCCGTTTTGTCAGTCACCTCGAAAGTGCCATCGACGGAACCCATTTTGAACCCAACCAACTTTTGACCTTGCACGAAGGTCGTCCACTTTGGGTTCGCTATGACCTGGACCAAGTCAAAAAGCACATGTCGAAGGCGGACGTTGTCAGCCGCCCGGCCGATTTGTGGCGGTATCGCGAGTTGCTGCCGGTTGGCGACGAGATTCAACCCGTGTCATTCGGGGAAGGCATGTCTCCGGTTTTGCATTGTCCTCGGCTAGGCGATTTTTTTGGATTGAAAAATGTTTGGGTGAAAGACGAATCGCAGCTTCCCGGCGGCAGTTTCAAAAGTCGCGGTTTGACCATGGCAATTACCATGGCCAAACATTTTGGGGTTCAGCAGGTCGCCATTCCCACTGCCGGGAACGCGGGCGGCGCGACCGCGTTGTATGCGGCGCGTGCAGGAATGGAAAGCATCGTTCTGATGCCCAAAGACACGCCCGAGATCAATCAACTCGAATGCTTTTTGGCCGGAGCCAAGACCTTCCTCGTTGATGTAATGATTAATGCGTGTGGCAAAATCAGTGGACAGGCAAAAGAAAAAACCGGTTGGTTTGATCTTTCCACACTCAAAGAGCCCTATCGGATCGAAGGCAAAAAAACGATGGGGTTAGAACTTGCGGAATTCTTCCAGTGGAAACTTCCCGATGTGATCCTTTATCCAACCGGGGGCGGGACCGGTTTGATTGGGATGTGGAAAGCTTTTAAAGAGCTGCGGGAAATGGGCTGGTTGGATTCCGACAACATGCCACGAATGGTTTCGGTTCAAAGTTCTGGTTGTTGTCCGATTGTACGCGCCTTCGAGCAAGGAGAACGCTTCGCCGAGCCCTTTGAGAATGCGGAAACGATCGCCAGCGGTTTGCGCGTTCCCGTTGCCGTCGGTGACTTCATGATTCTCGATTCCATCCGGGAAAGCGGTGGAACCGCAATTGCCGCTGAGGAAACGGAATTGAATGCCTGGCAGGGGAAATCAATCGCGATGGAGGGGATAAGCATTTGCCCGGAAACGGCGGCCTGTATCGCTGCTCTAAAAACCTTGCGTGACAAAAATTGGCTCCAAGACGATGAGAAAGTTGTGATCTTCAATACCGGGGCAGCGCAAAAGTACGTCGAAGCCGTGCCTTTCGAATTGCCCTCGCTCGACAAAAGCCAGGATATTGAAACCTTGATCTCGACAATCCAGGCTTCTTGAGCTGTTTGGCCGTGTCCTTTTCGCATCCTGCGCGCGGCGACTGACATAACAGAAATCGCAACCGCCTGTTACAATTTCACTTTGCAGATTCATTCGAACGAACCGAAGAAAAGCCGAACCAACTATGGCCAAGCCAAAATCAAAAGCGAATCGGAAAAACAAAAAGCCCTTTGAGAATTCGGGTGACGGCGGCGCAGAAGGGCCAGCAAAAAAAGATCCCAGTTTGCTGTTTGGAATTCCCAAAAACCGAATTCCTCACTTGATTCTGTTCTTTGTGATTGCCATTGGCGGTAGTTATTTCTGGATTTGGATCTCCAACGGAATGGGGGTCGACCAATACACCTACGAGATCGTGGCCGAATACGATCACGACTCGAATGCCTTCACACAGGGTTTATTATACGAATACGACGAAGAAACCGGCAAAGGCGTGCTTTTTGAGAGTACGGGCCAATACAAGGAATCGGAACTTCGAAAAATCGATTTGAAAACCGGTGAGATTCTGAAGCGTATCAAGCTTGACGACAAGTATTTTGGCGAAGGGCTCACCTATATGAACGGTAAGTTTTATCAGCTTACCTGGAAAGAAAATAAGTGCTTTGTCTACGACAAGGAATTCAAAAAGATCAACGAATTCGAGTACGACGGAGAAGGTTGGGGCCTGACGAATGATGACCGGCATCTGATCATGAGTAACGGAACCTCGACCTTGACGTTTCGTGACCCTGAAACATTTGAAGAGGTAAAAAAAATCACGGTCCGATACGGCCGGGATCGGAAGAACCAACTCAACGAACTCGAGTTTGTAAGCGGCAAGATCTTTGCCAATGTGCTCAACCAGGATTTCATTTTTGAAATTGATCCCAATACCGGAAACATCGATGGCGAAATCGATCTCCGTTCACTGGTCCCAAAAGACCAAAAGGTTGACGTGCTCAATGGAATTGCACTCAACTCCCAAACCGGGCATTTTCTGGTGACTGGCAAGCTTTGGCCCAAGGTTTATGAGATCAAACGGGAACTCAAGGACAAGAGCAAGAAGTCAAACCCGCAAAAATAACGGGCCCGCAAAAATAACGGGCCCGCAAAAATAACGGGCCCGCAAA
>CAYSXI010000137.1:0-14855 GCA_964434955.1 uncultured Pirellulaceae bacterium | reverse complement strand
TACACTCTTTCCCGACACGCCGCTCACCCCACGCCGAATCATTGAAGCCGGTTACTCGTATTTCAATTCTTATGGTGTCGAGTTTTGCGGAAATAACGGAGCGTTCGGCAAGCCGTCAAACCAAATGGAACAGGACTATCATTCCAATATGACGGTTTACAAGAATTACGAGCAATCGGATCCGGAATTCGATACGAGTAATGTCAAGCAGTTTGCGCCGCACCTCCCCTGCCCTCCCATCGATGAAGCGATGCTTCACCGATTCTGGAAGTACGGCGAAGAAGACGGATGGGGCAAAGGCGCGACCACTCGGGCATCGGCGTCCTAGTCGACGTTTTGCGACCTCCAGCGCTAGAGCTTTGCCTGCGCTAGAGCTTTGCCGGCGAATGAACTTTGCCTGCGATTAAGCATCGTCTTTTTCGGCACCAACAAGCCTTCAGGCATTCGTAATTGAGCCTCCTTGTTGGCCCGGGTCTCTGCAAGAACCGATTCTCTGCAAGAACCGCGCCTTTGCAGGAACCGTGATTCTGTTGAAACCGTCTCTTTTGCCCCAGTAACTTTGCCAGCCAGGCAATGAAACGCAGTTGCGACAGCCCTACAACGAATGGGTCGATTCCGAGTCTTCGGACGCGTAGGGGACGTATTCGGTCATCTTGATATTCCACGGACCGCGGACTTGATACTCGACTCCCCTCCAGCCGACGTTGCGTAAAAAACAAGCGGAAACGAGAGCCGGGAAATAGACGATTTGAGTCGCCGGGATGGCAACGATGTATTTCCACACGTTTGCCCAACCAATCCACCGAACTGGCTCCCCACGATCTTTGACGATTCGCCGAACGGCAAATTCCATCGGCGGTAATAACAAGATCACGGCGGACTGATAAAAAACGAACCCGCCCAAGGCGATGCCGCCTGCCAAATCATGCCCGGTTGCCAAGGCGACCAATCCCACGATCAATGCCGCTGCCGGAGTCAACGCCGTCGATACGCCGTGAAAGACGACGTTGAACCAAGCTGGATGGTACAACCTTGCCGTCAACAACTGGCGACGAACCCATCGGTAGAATCCGCCGAGGTCGCACTGCTCGCGATTGACCATCATCAGCGAGGGCACGAATTTGACTTTGAGCTTCGCTCGTTTCAAGTGGGCAAAAAGCATCGTGTCGTCACAAAACGCATTGGACCACTTGTCCAGCAAATCGGTTTCGCGAAATACGCGGGTCTTGATCGCAAGCGATCCTCCCCAAGCGATGTTGTACATGCACATCTGAACAACGGCGGCCGCATTCCAAACGTAGCGCACCAGGGAACCCGCGTTCATAGAACCGGGCATGTACCAACGGTTCCCTGTTGCGGCACCAACGTTTTCTGGCTGCAGGCCGGTCGCCAGTTCCCGCAGCCAGGTCGGATGAGGAACGGTATCGGCATCCAATAACGCAACAAATTCGCATTCAGGTCGCAGCTTATCAATCGCCCGAATCAGACTGCTACATTTCAGCCCGCAAGTTGGAAGAGGATTTTCCAAAAAAAGGACTTCGACTTTCTCGCGCAGTGGCGCGCTGACGTCACGAAGTGCTTCGTTGACGACCGGGAGTGCTGAATCTTCTGGACAATCCACAACCATCTTGACGTCAAAATCCGGGTAGTCCTGACTTAGCATTCCCTGGATACAAGCGGGGAGAAAGGGATCCTTGCCTCGTAAAGCCAGAATGATCGTCGCCGGCAAAGCATCGGAGTCCGCTACCAATTCCTTTTTAAAGCCCCGCAGGATTCCGACGAAAAGAAAAACCAGAACGGCCTGAATCAAAACGCTGATGACGAGTACGGTCGACAGGATTTCAGCTGCGAACAACATTAGCTTCAGATATTCGGTTCAAAAAATAACAGCCGCAATTCTACGGATTCCCCCGGCCTTGGGTAGCCGCGCCCCCGCACCTCTTCCATGTTTGGCTCGCAAAGGGACGGTCGGAATCGGAACGGTTTATTCGAATTGGGTAAAAACTGACGATTGCAATTCCACTACGAAACGAACTTTCACCAGAACATTCACGCGCTACCGAGAGCATCCCGATTTTGATCATGGATCGATATGGGAGTAACAATGCGAAAATTCTTGATGAGCCTAACCTTGATCCTGCTGATCGTGGTCGGTGGCTGGGCGTTATTCAATCGAAGCAAGATTGAAACCGTTGAGGATGCGGTTACGCTTGCACAGGAACAAATTGGCGAGTCCATCGAGTTACCGGACTTTGCGAGCCTGATTTCATCCAAGACGGAATCAAAGGCTCAGGGACCGATTCGGGTTGCAACACTCAACCTTGGATCAATCCACTCGGCCACGGACGATTCAACGCGTCAAATTCTCATTCAAATGATTCACGAGTTCGACGTGATAGCCGTGCAGGAAATCACTCTATCTCCTATCGAACTGCGAAAACTTGTTGACCAACTCAATTCGAATGGCCGCGAATACGACTTGGTGGTCAGCGCGGCCCAGGGGGTTTTCAATACGCCGCGATGTTTTGGCTTTTTGTTTGACCGACAGAAAATCCAGTTGGATTCCGCGCACCGTTACCAGATTGCGGATCCAGACCGTTTATTTCAACAGGCTCCGTTTGTCGCATGGTTTCGGATTCGCTCCAGCCGTCCAGAGACCGCCTTCACCTTTACGCTGGTTAATGTCCAGTTGAAAGCGGGCGATCCAGCCGAAGAACTGGTCCGCATCGCAGCTGTCTTTCGTGCCGTGCGAATGGACGGACGTGGTGAGGACGATATCGTGATTGCCGGTGACTTTCAGTGCGGCGATCAACTCCTGCCGATGGCTACCGGCTCCACCGCACTTCAACCGGTTCTGTTGTCGAAGTTTACCGATACCCAGGGAACCAAACAGCTCGACAATATTTTGATTGACCAAACGGCGACCAACGAGTTTGTTCTTCGCGGAGGTGTCTATGATTTCATGAAAGTCTTCAACTTGACCACGCAACAGGCACTTTCTGTTTCTCCCCGCTTGCCAGTATGGGCAGAGTTTTCGGCGACCGAAGGCGGGCAAGTCGAAAAATTCGCCGCAACGGCGGACGATTCTTCGCTAAAATAAAGGGACATTCCAAATCGCGCCCGGGTTCGAACTGATCGCCGAGGGTGACGGCTTTGGACTGGATCTCAAACGACGAGAACCGAATTGAACATTTCTTGTATCCATTGCGGTGACGAATTCTCGATTACCGTGGAACAACTGGGAACACGTGGCAAGTGCCCTCATTGCAAGGCCACGATTCGCTTGCCCAAGGCGGCGGCAGCGTCTCAGCCTTCGGGATCGCTTTCTGCTCCGACGGCTTGGTTTGAAAATAGCCTGAGTGGAATTGGCGCGGTCATCCTCCACTTGGTCGTCCTCATCGTTCTGGCACTTGTGCCATGGGGCAATCTGTATGACGGAGATTGGGGTGACGGCGAAGACGTCGTCATTGGCAACTTGCCCAAGCAAAGTTTGCTGGAAAAGTCGGATGAGCAACTGGACTCCGAGCCGTTTGAAAAAATGCAATCGGAATCACTTGATACGTTGACTGACGATGTTCGGCCCCCGAGCGCGACCGATGAGCTTTCGGACATGGAACTGGATGTCAACCTGATGAAGCCATCTGGCGGTGTTGGCGACTCACTCAACCTTAAAGCGTTTTCACAGCCCAAAGTTGAAATGAGTGGGAGCGAGGACTTTGGTGAGTTGATCACTCGACTGAAACGGGATGGACTCGACATCGTCATTACATTTGACAGCACAGGCAGCATGTCAGGGGAAATCAATCAAGTCAAAAGCAAGATTGAAAGAATTGGTGGAGCGCTTTTCCAACTGGTCCCCAAAACTCGAATCAGCATTTGCACCTATCGCGACCAAGGGGATGACTATGTTGTGAAAGGTTTGAAACTCACCGACAACTTGAGCAAGGTCGCCGAGTATTTGGACGGGATTCGGGCAGGTGGAGGTAATGACATCCCCGAAGCCGTGGATGCGGGTTTGGATTGGGCGATCCATCAAAACCAGTTTCGCAGGAATGCGCGAAAGATCATTTTGGTTTTCGGTGACGCGCCTCCACATGCAAACAAAAAGAACCGAACGCTGGTACTGGCTTCCGAGTTTCGTCGAAAGCAACGCGGCGTCGTAAGTACGGTAACCTGCCACAGCAAAAAACGGCTTACGGAGTTTGTCGAGATCGCCCAGATGGGCGGAGGTGAAGCTTTCTTGACGCAGGACGAAAAAGAGATCATGACGCAGCTGATGATCCTCGTTTTTGGAAGCAAGCATCGTAATAAAGTCATTCAGGCCTTTGACCTGATCGGCCGCTAACTTGGGTTGATTCGCCGCAATTGAGCGGATTTTTGCTCCTCTTTTGCGACCCCAAAACACCGACAATGTTGCCGATTTTTGGGTCTTCATTTATACTGGTTTCATCGCACGATCTGCGAATCACGACAGGTAATCTTGCCCGAGGCTAGTTGTTCGTCGTGACGCCATCGTTGCCCGATCGTTCGTCGTTTCTCGATGGCTCAAACGATCTCTTGATCGGTCAATTCTCGCTCCGTCAGCACCATCGGGATTTTGGTCCGGTGATCTTTGCCGGCGGATTCAACTACAGCCTACTATCGATGTCGACTTTTACACTTACACACCTGAAACAACTTGAAGCGGAAAGCATCCATATCATTCGCGAAGTGGTTGCCGAATTCAGTAATCCTGTGATGCTCTATTCGGTCGGCAAGGACTCGTCGGTGATGGTGCACCTCGCGATGAAGGCGTTTTACCCGGCCAAGCCACCCTTTCCCTTGATGCATGTCGATACGACCTGGAAGTTCCGCGAGATGTATGACTTTCGGGAAAACTATGCCAAGAAGGAGCTCGGCCTGGAAGTCATTACTTACATCAATGAAGAAGGTCGCAAGCTCGGTCTGGACCCGATGGATTCCAGTGGCAAGCACACGACCGTCATGAAGACCGAAGGACTTAAGCAAGCTCTCGACAAGTACAAGTTTGATGCGGCATTTGGTGGCGCTCGTCGCGACGAAGAAAAATCACGCGCCAAGGAAAGGGTGTACTCGTTCCGGGATAACAATCATCGCTGGGATCCAAAAAATCAGCGGCCGGAGCTTTGGAATCTTTACAACGCCAAGATCAATCAAGGCGAATCGATTCGCGTGTTTCCGCTTTCCAACTGGACCGAATTGGATATCTGGCAATACATCCATCTGGAAAAAATCCCCATCGTTCCACTCTACTATTCGGCCAAACGACCGATTGTCGAACGCAACGGGAACTTGATCATGGTTGATGACGATCGGCTCAAGCTCCACGAAGGCGAGGAACCCGAAATGAAGATGGTTCGCTTTCGAACACTCGGTTGCTACCCTCTGACCGGAGCGGTCGAGTCCACGGCGACAACCCTTCCGGAAATCATTCAGGAGATGTTGCTGGCCACGACTTCGGAACGACAGGGACGCGTCATCGACAACGATGATGAAGGAAGTATGCAAGCCAAAAAAGAAGAAGGGTACTTTTGATACTTGGGCTGCAAATTTTTTTGGCTTTCAATACTCAGCAAAATCATGACACACCAATCCGATCTAATTGCCACCGACATCGATGCTTACCTTGCGGAACACGAGCGCAAGGAGCTGCTTCGTTTTATTACTTGCGGAAGTGTTGACGATGGCAAAAGCACCTTGATCGGCCGATTGTTTTGCGACACCAAAATGATCTACGAGGATCAACTGGCGGCGATCGAAAAAGACTCGGCGACCCAGGGTTCAACAGGCGGCGGCTTTGACCCCTCTTTGTTTACCGATGGCCTCAAAGAAGAACGAGAGCAAGGGATCACTATCGATGTCGCCTATCGGTACTTCTCCACAGCGAAACGCAAATTCATCATTGCGGATACGCCAGGTCACGTTCAATACACTCGCAACATGGCCACGGGAGCATCGACCGCGGATCTCGCCGTTATCTTGATTGATGCGCGACACGGAGTGGTCGAGCAGACCAAGCGACACTCATTTATTGTCACGTTGCTGGGCATCAAGCACATTCTGGTGGCGATCAACAAGATGGATCTCGTTGACTACGATCAGGCGACCTATGAGCAAATTCGCAATGACTATCGCGATTTTGCCAGCCGCCTGGACATCCCGGATTTGCACTTCATTCCAATCAGCGCGCTGGTCGGCGACAATGTTGTCGATTCCGGGGATCGGATGAACTGGTATGACGGCCCCACCTTTTTGAGCTTTCTGGACAACATCTACATTGGCTCCGATCGGAACTTTGAGGATTTTCGCTTTCCCGTTCAATGGGTTAATCGTCCCAACCTGGATTTTCGCGGTTTCTGCGGAACGATTGCTTCGGGGATTGTGCGGAAGGGCGACGAAATTCTGGCCCTGCCAAGCCGAAAAACTTCCCGCGTCAAACAGATTGGTACGGCCGAGGGCGAGCTGGACGATGCATTCGCGCCAATGTCCATCACGTTGACTTTGGAAGATGAAATTGATGTGAGCCGGGGGAACATGCTGGTTCGTCCAGGGAATGTTCCCAAACTGGAACAGCAGTTTGACGCGGCCATTGTTTGGATGTCGGAGCATGCAATGGTTCCAGGCAAACAATACATTTTCAAGCAATCAACCAAACAGGTCTCCGGAACGATCCATACATTGCGTTACCAGATCGACGTCAACAGCCTTCATCGCACCCAAGCGCCTTCCCTGGAACTCAATGAAATCGGGCGCTGTGCCATTCGGTTGAACCAACCGATTGCCTTTGATCGGTACCGGAGAAATCGAAACACGGGTTCGATGATCATCATTGACCGAATTACGAACGTAACGGTTGGCGCTGCCATGATTCTGGATCGCCAGACCGCTGCCGATACCGGGGATCACTGGGATGACGAACCAACCAGCGAATCCCTGAAGCACGAGTTGAGCCAGGTAACCGGAGAAGAACGACAGGCTCGCTACGGACAAAACGCGGCGACGGTTTTGATCACGGGGTTTCCGGGATCCGGGAAAACGACGACGGCCTACGGTTTGGAGCGGGCCCTGTTTGAGATGGGGAGAAGCTCGACGGTATTGGATGGCCAGAACATCCGCCTGGGACTTTCACGCGACCTCAAGTTCACCAATGACGATCGTTCGGAGAATCTTCGCCGCGTGGCGGAAGTGGCCAAACTGTTCAATGAATCGGGAATAATTTGCCTTGTTTCTATGGTCGCACCAAACGAAGAAGTTCGCCAAAAAGCCTCCAAAGTGATCGGGGCAGATCGCTTCCTGGTTGTGCACCTCGATGCTTCGGATGAAGTCTGTCACCAACGGCACCATGGTAACGACGAAAAATTTGATGAGTCTGCGGAAGTATCCACCGAATACGATACGCCCGTCGAACCGGATCTAACGCTCAACACCGAGCAAGACAATCCGAGCCAATGCGTTGCAAAGATTGTGGAGCTGCTGGAGACGCGAAAGTTCATCAGCTAAAATTGATATTCGTTTTACTCCCTGACAACCTCGGCCCTGTCGGCGACGACTTCCTTGATCGAATCTGTTGATTTTCCCGAGTTTGTCCCGCACCCGCTTTTTCGAAGCGGTCATCTGCAGACGCTTGGCGTCATTCTGCTTCCGCAGCTCAAAGATCCCGGCCAGGGAACCTGTCACATTGTCGAACTCTCTGATGGCGACCAAATCGCCGTCATCGAAGATGAGTTTCCGGAATGGCAAGAAGGTGACCGAATTGTTGTTGCGATGCATGGTTTGACTGGCTCCCATGCATCGCAATACATGATCCGAATTCGGAACCAAATGGAGCTGGCAGCAAACAAGATATTTCGAATCGATATGCGCGGGTTTGGAGACAGCACCTTTATCTCCAAGGGCCATTGTAGTGCGGGAAGCTATCAAGATTTGGGCGACGTGTTGGCTTGGATTCTTGAACAGCACCCAACCAGCCCGATCACGCTGGTTGCATTTTCTCTCGGTGCCAACATCACGCTTCATTACCTTGGCAGGGATCCCGACGCCGTTCCGCGGCAGGTCGATTCCTGCTTTGCGGTTGCTCCACCGATTGACCTGATGCACTGCTCCTGGAACCTGAGGCGAGGTTTGAATCGGATTTACGATCACTCTTTCATCAAGTCCCTTCACCACCAGCTGCGACTCAGGCGTCAACGAGTCGTCGACTTGAAGGATCGTCAAGTCTTCCCGCTTCCCCGACGTTTGCTGCAGTTTGACGACGAATACACATCGATCATTTGCGGTTATCAAGGTGCCCGAGATTACTATCAGCAATGCAGTTCGGCCCCCGTCCTAAAACAAATCCAGGTTCCGACAAAATTGATTGTGGCAATGGATGACCCCGTCGTCCCCCACTCGATGTTTGAACGCTGCCAGTTATCGTCTTGCATTCAGCTGATTTCGACTCGATACGGAGGGCACCTCGGGTATATCGGAAAACCGCTCGCTGGAAAGTCGAGGTGGTTGGATCAAAGACTTTCCGAATGGATTGACCAACTTCCGAAAGGAATGACCGACCATCCAACCAGCTCAAAGGGTGCGGATTCAAATCCGGCCGATTTGAGACAGACTCACTTGAAATCGGGGTCGAACAAGTTGACATGAAGGATACGCATTCCGATTCGAAATGGCAATTCTGCATCGATGTCGGCGGGACGTTCACAGATTGTGTTGCGACGGGGCCGGATGGGAAAACGCATGTTGCGAAGGTATTGAGTTCTGGAGCAACCAAAGGGCATTTGTATTCGGCCGAAGGAAATGAGATTGCCGATCCGAACCGCACCGAACCCGATGGTTTTTGGCGAGACTTCGAATTTGTTCAGCTCGATGCCAAAGGAAATACGGTTTTCCGTACGCGGGTTGTTTCCAGCGATTCGGATGGCAGACTTGTTCTCGCGGATACCATCGCGAATCTTGAGAATCCATCCTATGAACTGATTTGCCCGGACCCTTCGCCAATCCTGGCCATTCGAAAGGTACTCGGTCTTCCTTGGAATGAAGCCCTGCCGTCCATCGCACTGGACCTTGGAACCACGAAAGGCACCAATGCGTTGTTGACTCGGAGCGGGTCGCGAGTTGCCTACCTGACGACCCAAGGTTTCAAAGACGCTTTGCTGATCGGCGACCAGTCTCGCCCGAACTTGTTTGCCCGCGACATCGTTAAACCGCAACCGTTGTTTGAAAACGTATACGAGTTGAATGAACGCGTCTCATCGGATGGTGAGACATTGGTGCCACTCGATGAATCCAGACTTTCGGACATTCTCAAACGAATTCGAAACGATGGATGTGATTCGCTGGCAATCTGTTTATTGCATTCCTACAAGTACCCACGCCATGAACAGATCGCCGCAAAAATTGCTAAGGAGGCCGGGTTTCAGGAAGTCAGCTGCAGTCATCAGGTCACGCCAACGATCCGCCTGGTTCCCCGGGGTCAGACAACGGTTCTGGACGCGTACCTGAATCCGCTGCTCCGTTTTTACTTCACAGAAATCAAGGATTGTCTGGGAGTCAATGGTCGCCTTCGGTTGATGACGTCCATGGGCACCATTGTGGACTCCACGGATTTCACTGGCAAAGACAGCATTCTGTCAGGACCTGCGGGCGGTGTTGTCGGTTTCTCTCGAGTTGCCGAACGAATGGGATTTTCCCACGCCATCGGCTTGGACATGGGTGGCACCAGTACCGACGTTGCTCGCTACGACGGCCAGTTTGAGGAACAGTTTGAAACGACCAAAGCCGGGATTCGGATCGTGCACCCGGTCCTTGCCATTGAAACGGTTGCGGCAGGTGGTGGTTCGATTTGTTCGATCGTCGATGGTCGGATTCAGGTGGGTCCCGAAAGTGCCGGGGCGGAACCGGGTCCGGCATGCTATGGCAAAGGAGGACCGTTAACGGTCACCGATGTGAATTTGTTTCTGGGACGAATTGACGAAGCGAGCTTTCCCTTTCGTCTTGACCGGTCGATCGTGGAGTCGCGATTGGATGAAGCGTGCGTTGAATTGAATCGCGCTCAAAGCACTCACTACGATCGAACTCAGCTTGCCGAAGGCTTTTTCCGAATCGCCGTCGAGCGAATGGCCAAAGCAATTCACAGCATTTCGATCGCGCGCGGATACGATCCTCGAGAGTACGCACTGGTCGCTTTCGGGGGCGCCTCGCCGCAGGTTGCTTGCGCTGTCGCTTCCGAGTTGGAAATTGGTAAGATCATTGTTCACCCGCTTGGATCCGTCCTCAGCGCCCACGGAATCGGGCTCGCGCTTCCGAGTGAGCATCGGTTAGTGCCCGTCGGAAAGATTCTTAACGACGACACGCTTCGCGACCTCGAGGCAGCGTTCGAAAATTCAAGAGCGGTTTGCAGCGATTCATTGTTGCAACAAGGCTACGCGGCAAACCAAATCGTGACGCAGTTGTCGCTCGATCTGCGGTATGTTGGCACGGATGCATTTCTTGCAATTCCGGAACCGGGCGACGGGGATTTCCGAACTGCTTTTGAAGAGATTCACGCGAAGCAGTTTGGCTACACCAAGTCTCAAGAGCTTGAAGTCGTCTCGATGCGCTGCGTATGCAAAGTGGATCCGGGTGAGCAAAGGGTTCTTGATCGACCGCCTCCCCAACAATCTTCAAATTCAGACAAGGCCTCGGATTTTATTCACGCTGGCGACCGGCAAAAAATTGCAAAATTCAATTGGCCGGACATCGCCCCGGGCCAGCGGATTGCCGGCCCGGCAATGATTGCGGCAGAGAAAGGGGCCACAATCGTGGAGCCCGGTTGGGATGCGACATGCTGGGATGATGGCCAACTACTCCTTGAGAAACAACGGCAAGAACCCACGTCAACGGTTGAAGACCAATCGAAGGAACTGGATCCGGTATTGCTGGAAGTTTTCGAGAGCAACTTCGGAGTCATCGCTGAACAGATGGGATTAACGCTCCAGCGAACGGCGAACAGTGTCAACGTCAAAGAACGCTTGGACTTTAGTTGCGCCCTGTTCAATTCCAGCGGCGAATTGATCGTGAATGCACCCCACATTCCGGTGCACCTGGGTGCAATGAGCCAAACCGTAAAGTCCGTGCTCGGCCATTTCGGTGAGTTCAAAGAAGGAGATGTGATCGTAACCAACGACCCCTACCAGGGTGGATCGCACTTGCCGGATGTTACCGTCATCACTCCCGTTTTCCTTCCATCGCGCGAACGGCATGATTTCTTTGTTGCCAGCCGTTGTCATCATGCGGAAATTGGCGGCATCAGTCCGGGTTCAATGCCGCCCAATGCGAGTTGCCTGGGAGAGGAAGGCGTCCTGATTTCCAACTTGAAGCTAATTGACCAAGGCAAGGAACGTTTTAACCTACTCGATTCCCTGCTTCGAGAATCGCGATATCCCAGCCGCATGCCGCAGGACAATATTTCGGACGTGATTGCTCAGGTCGCGGCCAATCGTCGCGGGGCGGAGCAATTGATCTCACTTGCCAATCGCTACGGCCGACAGCAAGTCATTCGCTACATGGGACATTGCCTGGATGCAGCTGAAAGAAAGATGAAACTTGCAATTCGGTCGGTTCCCAACGGGAAATACGACTTCACCGATCAACTTGATACGGGCGCAAGAATCGCCGTTCAAATTGAAGTCGCCGACGAATCCATGTCAATCGATTTTGGAGGAACCAGCCCCGTTCAAGCGAACAATCTCAATGCGAACCGGGGAATTGTGACCGCCGCAGTGATCTATTTCTTGAGGCTTTTGATCAACCGACCGCTGTCGCTGAACGACGGGATTTTGCGTCCGGTTGAAATCGAACTCCCCGAATGCTTCCTCAATCCCGCGTCGAATGCCAAACCATTTGATCGGCCCCCGGTTGTTGGCGGAAATGTCGAGACGTCGCAGCGAATTGTTGACGTCCTGCTTGGCGCCCTCAAGATCGCGGCGGCCAGTCAAGGGACGATGAACAATCTCTTGCTCGGTGATGAAACGTTTGGCTACTACGAGACCATTTGTGGTGGCAGCGGTGCCACGGAAAATGCGGACGGAGCCGACGCCGTTCATACGCATATGACCAATACGCGAATCACCGATCCGGAAGTTTTCGAAACGCGTTTCCCATTTCGGTTGCATCGATTTGAAATCCGTCGTGAAAGTGGCGGTGCGGGAATTCGCAGCGGGGGTGATGGGGTAATCCGGGAAATCGAATGCCTCAATGACCTGGAAATTTCCATCATTTCCAATCGAAGAAACGGATTTCAACCGTTTGGGATCGAGGGCGGTGAACCGGGCGCGGCAGGTCGAAATCTTCTGATCGACACGGCTGGTGAAACGACCGAACTGACGTCGCAAGCTCAGGCCAAGGCGTCAGCAGGCACACGAATTCGGATCGAAACGCCCGGTGGAGGAGGTTTTGGCAAGCCCAACTAGGATGTGCCCGCTAAGCCATTTCGACCAAGGGAGGTACATAGGCGGGGCGAATGGTCGTGCAATTGAGGGATTTCATCCCTTCAACGAGCTGCTCAAAATCCGAGTCGTCGCAAAATCCGACGATGGCTCCGCCCGATCCACAATACTTGGCCGACGCTCCATACCCTCGCGCTTTTGAAATCATCTCTCGGTGAAGCGGGTGAAGCTGACAAATCCGGTCTCTCAAATCAAAGTTCGCATTGACCAGATCATTGAGACGTTGAAGATCGCCGGCCGCCCAGGCCTCGTCGCCCTGTTTTGCGAAGTCCGCGAATTGCTTCATTGCCGAGACGACTTCCGGGTCACCTTCATCAAAGCGCGATCGCAAGTCATTGTGGAGCACTTCCGTCGGCTGTCCCGCTTCGTCCCCATAACAGACATACAGGCTGGAAAACAAATCCGATTCCGCCAAAGTCCGATACGAACCGTGTTTCATTCTGTGGATCTCACCGCTGGACTCTGCGGAAAAGTCCATCGAGACCAACCCCTGACAGGATTGAATAACCCGGTCTTGAAGGCCTGCGGGAATCCCAAGTTCATCGACTTCGACACTCATGACGAGCGACGGAAAAATCAACGGTTCCACGGGCGCAGCATAGAATTCCTCAAGCGATCGCAGCGTTGCAACAATGATCGCGCTAGAACCGGCCATTCCGACGGCGCGCGGGATCGAGCTTTCATAGCTGAGTTGAAAATTTCGATTCAGATTCGTCGAAGGGCTGGTCGTTCGGGTGTATTCGTAAAACCGCTTGATGGCACCTTTTAGCAAACGGATCGCACCGTAGTATCCGTGCTGCGACACCCTCGATGCCAAATCTTCCATCGAAGAGAATCGGTTCAAGTCCGCCGCTTGAGGAATGATTTCGAGTTGTTGGGAAGGTTGAAGAATGACCCTGGCAAAATACTGCCCAATCGAAAAAGAAATGGTTCGCCCACCGAATCCGTCCGATGGATTCCCCAACAATCCAGCTCTGGCAAAGGCTCGATGTTCAATCGCGGAAGCGTCGGATTTAATCATGGATACGCCGGGTTCAATCATGGAAACATCCGCCTGGGTTTACTTAGCATACCCATCCATTTTGACATGACCGAATCAGAATCATAAGTGGTCAATGGATGAATCATTGACGATGGGAGGCAAAGCGTTTCTGAATGTCGTCCCCGAAGTCAGAATCGTTCATCGCGAATTCGACAAATGCCTCCATGTAGCCCTTGATGGACCCGACATCAATTCGCTTCTCATTTTCACCCAGGCAAACGCCCTTGGCAAAAATGCCACTTGCGATCATGGCACTCATTGCGTCGGTTAGTTGAATCTCACCTCCGGTACCGGGCTTTGTTTCTTCCAGGTATTGAAAAATAGTCGGAGACAAAACATAGCGAGCGGAAATCGCGAAGTTACTGGGAGCATCCTCGATGGCCGGCTTCTCAACCAGCCCTGCCAGGTCAAATACGTTGCCTGGCCGAACTTGGTCTGTCGCAGCCGGATGAGCGATCCCATATTTGACCACGTGTTCGCGAGCCACTTCCTGAAACGCTACCAGCACTCCAGCGGTCCCGTCCGCGAAGGCATTGCACATTCGATCCAGCACCCGGGACTCCCCACGGGTGTCGATTATGGAGTCGCCTAATGCGATCGCAAAAGGGCGATCCCCCACTTGCTCCTTGGCACAAAGGATCGCGTGCCCTAGCCCTTTTTGCTCCGCCTGATTCACGGATGCGATCTTGATTCTCGAACTGACGGTATCCTGTTTGAGGCGGTCGGCAATTTGCTTCTTGCCGATGGCTCGAAGACGCAAATCGAGTGATTCGTTCACCGCGAAGTGTTCGACGATTTTTTCTTTGCCGGGCGAAACGACAAAGATGATTTCCTTGATCCCGCAATCGAGAAGCTCATCGACAATGTGTTCGATGCAAAGTTTTTGCCCGACCGGCAACATTTCCTTGGGGATCGAGCGCGTAAGCGGAAGCATTCGGGTGCCGAGCCCCGCGACCGGTACAACCGCCACTTCAACTAAGTTAGTCACACGCATTCCCTTTGCGGTTCTAAGGCGCGAACTCTCCGACGCGACTCAGCATGATCGATCGGCTTCACGAATTCAGAAGCCCGAAGGTTCGATCCCTGAATTTTGGACCGAGTTCACAAAAGCTTGAACGATCCAATATCATTCCGAGTTTGGCTCGCCGGCGTCGGCCGTTTTGCCTTTTGAAATCTGTTCATTCCCGAGCGATTTCTCGATCAGCTTCTGGCGGAAGACCTTACGAATGGTCATGAACTGCTCCCGCACTTCGTCCTTGGAGTCTCCAGAAAGCTTTCGACCGGTCGCATCTTTGGCAAAGATCTGCATCTGATAG
>CAYSXI010000136.1:0-14927 GCA_964434955.1 uncultured Pirellulaceae bacterium | reverse complement strand
AATCTGATTTAGCGGAACGAAATCGCTTGCTGACCCAATCCCCCCAGGCAGGAGACAGCGAATAGATCCAACTCAGCCAGCGACTTTTTGCCGGGACCATGAGCTCAGGGCGGCGCTGGCGGCAGGCTTTGAGGATTTGCTTGGAAAGCTTATCCATCGGGTAGCCTTTAATTTTGACTCCCGCTCCGGGCTTCTTCGCGTTTTCGTCGAGACCTTCTGATTCGGCCGCGTATCGATTTTGATTGGTGTCGCGTTTCAAAGGGCCCGGACAAACCAGGAGTACGTGAACATTGGACGGAAGCTCAACACGCAACTGATGATTGAAACCGGCCAATGCAAACTTGCTGGTGGTATACGGAGCAACCAGTGGCCAAGGAAACTTGGCTGAAAGACTGCCGATATTCACGACATGCCCCGACGACTCTTTCAAATAGGGAATCGCTGGTAGCGTCACGTTGACCGCGGTCATGAAATTGATTTCCATGAATTCGCGAAATTGATCCGGTGTGGCTTGTTCGAGGTCCACGCGGGTCGATCGGCCCACATTATTGACGACCAGGTCGAGCGTACCGTGACGGTTGACGACTTCTTCAATGGCTCTTTTCGCTTGAGCTGAATCGGAAACGTCAGCAACGATGTAGTCCGATCTCAACTGTTGGTCGGCCAACTGTTTTTGAGCCTCGATTAGTCGGTCGCGATTTCTTGCGACGAGAATTGGCAGGCCTTCATTCCGGGAAAATTCAGCGGCGATTTCCAAGCCGAGGCCCGAAGAGGCACCGGTAATCAAGCCGATCTTCTTTTCCCAGTAATTCATGAAAGTGCCAGCATTGGAAGGTGATGGCAATTTAGCAAATTGTCTAAACCGCCCGGTTTGCTGATATCAGTCCATGCTAAGTCAATTGTTAGAAATGCGAAATGCCGCGATCCTCAAGCGGTAATTCAAAAAGTCGCAAAAATTTGGATGAAATCGTCATGCGACTCAAGTCGGAAGGGGAATTGGACGATGCGGATTATATGAATCAGGGGTCTTAGGAAAAGTTTGCCGGTTACAAAAGGGAATCCAAATGCAAGTCAAACGATCGTTACGGCCCTGGCTGCTCGCGCTTGTCGCCGGATACGCCATTTCATTGAGCGGGTGCTTCATGATGAAGCCTGGGACAGGCGACGCCCCGGTCATCGCTCCGGGGACTCCCCAGTATTCCGTGATGATGCGCGGAGAAGGATGGGCCAAGTCCAATCAAGTCAATAAGCCGATCAAAGAAGGGATGACCATCGACGACGTTCTAAACGAAGTCAAGGCGAAGCAGAAGTTTCGCGACATGGAAATCCAAATCAAACGAAAAGTTCCAGATTCGGGACAGGTCGTCACGATGCCGATTCAATATCGTTCCAAGAACCAGCGAGTCCCGGCCGAACACAACTATGCGATTCACGCGAATGACCAAATTCTGATCAAACAGGTCATTTATTCGCCGATGGACAAATTTGTGGACACCCTGATTCCCTACGCAAAAAATTAGCCAATCGATCAATTCGCCTCGGCAACATTCCGAGATTCCCATCGAACAACTCCTTGGCGCAAAAAGCCCGGCAAATTGGTCGGGCTTTTTCATTGGATGAAGTTACATTGCGAAGGGAAATCCGCGAACCTGAGGCAAACGCAGAGCGTCCAAGCGGCATGAATGTCGGATTGAATTCCGGAAGCCATTCAAAAGTCGTGGAAATCGGAATATGCTTGCAGCATGGAATCCATTCGATTCGTTCAATAAAGTTGGTCAGGCGATCGCTGGTACTCAACGTACGAGAGGAAAGTCCGGGCTCCCGAGGACAGGATGGTCGGTAACGCCGACCGGTCGAAAGGCTAGGGCTAGTGCCACAGAAAACAAACCGCCGAACGGTTCTTCGGAACGCGTGGTAAGGGTGAAAAGGCGAGGTAAGAGCTCACCAGCAGGCAAGGCGACTTGTTTGGCTTGGTAAACCCCATCCGGAGCAAGGCCAAATATGAAAGGAAGCGGCCATTAGGCTGCTGCGCGGTGGTCCGTTGCGTTTGCACTTTCGGGTAGGCTGCTTGAGGCAACAAGCAATTGTTGTCCTAGAGAAATGATCGTCCGCGACAAAACCCGGCTTACCGACTGACTTTATTGAACCAATCGAATGGCAATGCGACTAGCCGAGATTGCTAATTATTCGTTGACGTCAGTTCCGTGGTCCGTTTGCGTCTTCGAGTTCTTCTTTCCATTGGCCAATCATTTGCAAAGCATCAAGCGGAGTCACATGATTCGGGTCGATCCGTTTGATCTTTTCGATCAGGGGATGATCCACCATTTCAAATAGGGTCATCTGAACCCCCGATTCATTTTTTGACCGCTCGTGAGAGGCGTCCAGCGGACTATGAGCATCGGGCTCGGTTTCCAGCTTTTTCAGAATCGCCTCGGCTCGCTCGCTCACCCAGGGCGGAACGCCGGCCAAGCGGGACACATGAATCCCATAACTTTTGTCGGCGGCTCCCGGTTCGATCCGATGCAGAAAGACAATTTCGTCCTGCCATTCTTTTACTCGGACGTTGAAGTTACGCACGTACTCCAATGATCTATCGAGTTGCGTCAGTTCATGGTAATGCGTTGCGAAAAGCGTTCGACAACCAATCTGATCATGCAAAAATTCGACGATGGACCAGGCTAGAGAGACGCCATCATAAGTGCTGGTTCCTCGGCCAATTTCGTCCAGGATCACGAGGCTCCGATTGGTTGCCGTGTTGAGGATCCTGGCGGTCTCATTCATCTCGACCATGAAGGTACTTTGCCCGCGGCTCAGTTCGTCGCTGGCTCCAATCCTGGCAAAGATCTGGTCGGCCACACCGATGGTTGCCGACTCGGCGGGGACGAAACTCCCGGCCTGCGCGAGAACGGTCAGCAATGCGACCTGACGAATATAGGTGCTCTTACCAGCCATATTGGGACCGGTAATCAAGTGTAGCAATCCGTCTTCACCATTGGCGATGGTATCATTCGGAACAAAAGTGCCTTCCGGTTCGACGACGTCCAGCACCGGATGCCGACCTTGAACGATTGCGATTTCTACATTGTCGTTGATTTCGGGCCGGCAGTAATTTTGCGAGGTTGCCAGTTCCGCCAATCCCGCATAAACGTCAACTTCGGCGATTATTTCCGAATTCGACTTCAAGCGATTGGTCTCGTTTCGAACTTTCTCACGCAGTTGTTGGAAAAGCTGAAGTTCCAGTTCTTGCGCCTTGTCGTCCGCAGAGAGAACTTTTTCCTCATATTCTTTCAGTTCTGGCGTGATGAATCGTTCGGCATTCTTCAGGGTTTGTTTTCGTATGAAGTAGTCAGGGACCTTGTCGCGATGGGTGTTGGTGACCTCGAGGTAGTAGCCAAAGACTTTGTTGAATCCGACTTTGAGGCTGGGGATCTCTGACTCTTCGATGATTTTCGCCTGGTATTCGGCAATCCATTTTTTGCCACCTGAAGCCAGGGCCCGCAACTCATCCAGTTCCGAATGATATCCCGGACGAATGAAACCACCATCTTTGGTCGACGGCGGGCAGTCTTCGACGAGCGCGGACTCAAGTTCGAGGCGTAAATCTTCGCAAAGGTCCAATGCCTGATGGAGTGCACGGTTGCGGGACGATTGGCATTGCTCGATTAAACTCTTGATTGTGGGCATTAAGGCAAGCGTGGTTCCCACGTGACTCAACTCACGTGGAGTCGCTCGTCCCGTCACAACACGTGACAACAACCGCTGCAAATCGAATACGTTTTTGAATTGTTCCCGAATATCCGAGCGAAGCGTCTGGTTCTGAGTGAATTCCTCAACGCTGTCCAATCGCCGATGGATCGTGTTGACATCTTTGAGGGGAGCCGAAACCCATTCGCCAAGCATCCTCGCGCCCATCGAAGTCATGGTGCGATCGATCACTCCGAGTAACGAACCGTCCCGTTTCAGCGTTCGCGAGTTCTGAGTGATTTCAAGACTTCGCCAGCTGGCAAGATCGATCTCAAGCGTCTCGCCCATTCGGAAAGGCAGGACACAATTGATGTGATCCAATTCGGATTTCTGGGTCTCTTTCAAATATTCCAGAATCGCACCTGCCGCGGCAATGGCCGATTGTGAATCGGAATCGAACCCAAACCCCTCCAGCGACTTGGTTCGAAATTGGTGGCAAAGGCTACTCGAACTTTTGTCGTAATTGAAAGTCCATGCGGGGCGTGAGGTCATCAACGGCGGTTCGATAAAGAACTCGGTTGGAGCGCCGTAAGCGTCACTGAACAACAATTCACGCGGCTGAATTCGTGCGGCGAGATCCGTAACCTGCTTGGTTGTCCCCTGGGCGGCAAAAAAGGCCCCGGTCGAAAGATCGAGCCAGGCGATTCCGATGGGCTGCCCTTTGGAGTCATTGTCTCCGGCGGCACCCAGGATTGCGGCCAAGTAATTCGCGTTTCGTGGATCCAAGAGCGTTTGATCAATGACCGTTCCGGGCGTCACGACACGGGTGACTTCGCGTTTGACGAGTCCTTTTGTCGCTTTGGGATCTTCGACCTGTTCACAAACGGCTACCCGATACCCGGCAGCAATGAGCTTGGAGAGATAACCATCCAGCTGGTGATGAGGAAATCCGGCCATCGGAACCGGGTTCGTTTTTTTGTCCCGGCTGGTCAGAGTCAGACCAAGTGTCCGCGCGGCGACCTCGGCGTCATGATAAAAAAGCTCGTAGAAATCTCCCATGCGAAAAAGCAAAAGCGCATCACCACACGAGTCTTTGGCGGCCTGATACTGTTTCATCATTGGAGAAAGTGTCATGGGTGAAAATGGTATCAATCCTTGCCAGCAATGGAATCCCCGAAGGAACTTCGCGAAAGCAAAAGGCGACAATCTCACGGTCTTGGTGGACTTGGAAGCCAGAAGGGTTGAGGTGGATACGCATGGGACGCCGTCCAATCGGCGAGAAACGTAGGGATCAGTCCGGATGCGCCGATTCAATCAATGGGAAAATGACAGATATTTGGGGGAAGGACTCAAATCGGAACTCAAGGCAAATAAATGCCGAACAAAATGAAACGGAGAATACCTTCACTGCTCGGGTAACCCAGGACCTTGTTCTCGGATAACGGCAGTTTGGATGACTTTGTAAGAATATGCGGCCAAATGGCCGGTGATCACCCTAATTTGAGACGAGAAACTCGTTTGTTTTCAAGGGCGAAACAGATATACTCATTTGATATTCTGCGATGCGTTTTTGGGTGGAAACGTCCACCTGCCACCTCACCTTTTCTGTTTTCGCTCGATTTGCCACTAGGAGATAGTTGTGAGCAACTTGCCTGCACAAAATCAGCCCATGATGCCTGGACCGTCCAACCAATTCGGTCCGCAAATGATGCAAGAGGAGGGCGAAGGCGCAAAGTTTGATCTTTGGGGTCTTTTGAATCGGCGGAAGTGGTTGATCTTTGTCGGTATTGTAACGGGTGTCGCTGTCGGGCTTGTTTACAACTATGTGACCGATCCGACTTATCAAAGTACCGCCAAAATCCTGATCGAACCCAGAAACCCGTACATCGCGCCTTTCGGTGCCGATGAGTCGGTTCTTCCCGGGGCCCACACAATCACGACCCGGCACGACAAAATTATCGATTCAAAAGAGTTTGTTAATGAAGTGTTCCAGGATCTGGATTACTACAACACTCTTAACTGCTACTCCAACCTCGCCGAGGCCGACGCGTTGTCAGAGGCTGTGGAAAGTCTCAAGGTGACTCCCGATAAAGATGAGCCGAACGTCTTTCACCTTTCTTTTTCAGGCCGAGACAAAAACGAGACCCGATTAATCATCAACTCGATTTGCAATGCTTATAAAAACAAACTTCAGAAGAAATACAGTGATCAAACAAATACCCTTGCTCGAGATTTCAAAGAAGCAACCTTGAAAATCGAGAAACTTTATGGGGATCAGGTCAAGGAATACAACGAAGAAAGAAAAAAATACAAGGACTATCTCACGGGGGACATGGAAACCGTTGAGGAGATCAAGCTTCGAAAAGTCGATGACGCGATCGCGGAGACCCAGGTTGTTGTCAACAATCTGACTTCCGAATCCAAATGGATTTTAGATGCACTTCAGCGTGGAGATAAAGAATCGGAAATCGTTTGGGCGCTTCAGAACGAACGGAAGATGCTTGACGACACGCGCGATGTTTCTTCACGAATGCGAGAGGCCCAGGAGCAGTCAATTCGAGACAAACTGCAAGAATTGGAAATCATCCGCCAGGACCTTATCAACGTGAACAAGTTGGGCGACGGGCACTTTCGGGTGAAAGCAATCAATCGTCAGATCAATTACTTCAACAAAATGTTGACCGACTTGATTGCCGGTGATCAGCAGGAGAATTCGGATCTGGTAACTCACGAACAGATGATTCGACTTTACATTTTGCAAGTCGAACGAGCCCGTCAACAGGAGCTTCAAAAACTCAAAGGTTTGATGGCTCAATATGAAGATTTGCGGAAGAAAGTTTCCTTCATTGCCGAGGGGCGCTATAAGCTGGCATTGCTCGAGAAAGACATGGACAAGTTCGAGACGTGGCTGGTTGCTTCGCAAACGACCCTTGCCCGAATCGACCCGGACCAGGTTTCCGAGATCGTCAAACCCACGAAGGATGGCTTCACGTTCCAATACTTGGAAAAGGGTGAAGACGGCAATCACGTTTGGCCCAGCATTCCCACGGTTTTGTTAATCAGTTCACTTGCCGGTGCCATGCTCGGTCTGGTCTTGGGTTATCTGGTGGACATTGCCGACAAGACCTATCGCAACCCGGATGAGATCACCCGTCAATTGAATATTCCGTTGATTGGTCATATTCCAGTCATCAGCTCTAACAAACGGAACCAGATTGAAAGCAGTTACGTTCATCCATTGGTTTGTACTTACCATCGCCCCAAGGCCCAGTCATCCGAGGCTTTCAGGGCGGTTAGAACGGCGTTGTTTTTCAACACGCGAGGTCAGAATCATTCGGTGATTCAAGTGACCAGTCCGACGCCAGGCGATGGAAAGTCAACGGTCGCGGTGAACTTGGCCGTTTCGATCGCACAATCCGGTAAGCGGGTTTTGATTATTGACGCGGACATGCGACGCCCAACCGTTCACCATTCGTTCGGCATCAAGAGCAATGATGGATTTGCGACGATTCTCAGCGGTGACACCCGAATCGAAGATGCGATTTTCGATTGCGAAGAGATCGAAGGCCTTTCTGTCATGCCCTGTGGCCGCAAACCTTCAAATCCGGCGGAATTGATTACATCGCCCCGATTCCAGTCATTGATTGATGAGATTCGCCAATCGTTCGATTTCATCATTCTGGACACACCGCCGATTTTGGCGGTCACCGACCCCTGCCCGGTTGCGGCTCGTGTCGACGGTGTCATTTTGACGTTGCGGATCAAAAAGAACATCAAGATCAGCTCCGATCGTGCTGCCAGCATCTTGCAAAACGTTGGCGCCAATTTGATTGGTGTCGTCGTCAACGGTGTCGGCGCGAATACGGGATACGGTAGTCAGTACAGCTACGGCGCTTATCGTGCCGGATACTCGTATAACGGCTACGGCTATGGTTATGGATATGGCTATGGTTATGGCAACTACTACGAAGAGAAAAACAAAGGCCAGAACGGAACTCCAAACGGGCAACCGCAGGAGGCACAACGCATCGGCCATGTTGCCGAATCGGTAGATGCGGCTCCGACCGGGACTTCCGTGATGGATGACCCGGGCGACGGAAACCCAGAGGTTTAGGTGAAGCCCGCCTCGGCCGTCACTTGCAACGGAAACAAAAAAGCCGCGACTTGTCGTGGCTTTTTTCTTGCTAGCGGAGCGCTTGGCCGTCGCATCCGATTGAGGTTTTGCCTTTCGCCCGGTTTTGATATCGTCCTCGCGAATTTCTGCGAGAAGGCGAAAACGAATGATATTTCGACGATTCGAATTTTGGGCGATTGTCCTTTTTTTGGGCACAATTTCCGCGTTCCCGGGCTGCGCTGAGGGTCCGCTTTGGCGAACAGGATATCTTTCTCCCTGGGTACGCGAAAAATGGAACGAAGAACATCGTGTTCAAGCCACCTATGCCACCAAAAAGGCTGAGTTGCGCGAACTTGTGAAGAACGCAAACAAGGGGTCGGATTCGCAAAAACGGCAGGTTGCCAAACAACTGGGGCAAATCGTGGAGGCCGACCCCGTGCTGTTGTTGCGAATCGAGGCCGTAAAGTTGCTGGGACAACTGGACTTCGTCTCCGGCAAACTTGATTTGACCATCGAGCCATTGCGAAAAGCGTCGCAAGACCCTGAGCCGGATGTGCGAAAAGCAGCGATTGCCGCGCTGAAGAATCGGGGCGACCAGAAAGCTCGCATGGAACTTCAGGGAATTGTCTCCCGGGATACGAACTTGGACGTGCGTCTGGCGGCAACCCGGGCATTAGGAAATTACACTGACAATGATGTTCTTCGCGCTTTGGCGCCGGCTCTCGATGACAAAAATCCTGCCATTCAATATCGTGCCACTAAGTCACTCCGAGACGTTACAGGCCAGGATTTCGGAGAGGATGTTCTCGCGTGGAAGGAATATATCCGTTCCAAGATTGGCAATCCGACGGAAACCAAGTCCTTTGATGTTCAGCAAACTTCCGGGATTGAGGACAGGGAACAAAATGTAAGCGGGGCGTTTGTACCCGATGGCAAATAACTTCGCACCGATTGGAATCGATCGTCCGCACGATCAACCACGGCCAAGTGGCGGAAAGAAAATAAACGGCCTCGCTTGTCGATTTTGGAAAAAGAAACTAAATTTTGTAACGCCCGCTTCTGCTTGACACGCCATTTCTCCGACAAGCGGTCGGTTGGAACCGCTTGGATCACGTTTCTCATCGCGGACGAGAAAGTCCCAGAGACAAGAGCACCCCAACGGAAAGCAGAGACAAGGAAAGGGAACATTGACGAAATACCTTGCCTCCATTGTTGATACTTCGTTCAAATTGGCTAAGTCCATCGAAGCCGAGGCAATTCTGTATTTGCTTGATGATCCGATTGGCAAAGAGCATCTCAAACGTAAGTCGACCGCGCATATCGTCATGCTCGCCAGTCACCACGATGAATACCGCGAGTTTGCTGACGAAAGCGGATTCGAATTCGTGCGGGTCGAAAACCCGGAAGCGACGGTTCAGGATCGCTTGTCTCAAGCCGTTTTGCAGGCGGTGGCCGACGAAATCCTTCAGCCCGGATCGACGGTTGTTGCGATGTATAGCGGTGTGGACGCAGAGCATATCGACTCGGTGAGCGTGATCAAGCTGACGGAACACCTGGGTCGACTTACGGCGCGGGATCTGCAAAGGCTGGAAACCAAGGTGCCTTTGGAGACGTTGAAAAGCGTCATGGACCTGGCAATCGAAATTGGTCGCGAGGGACGCGAAGGAAAGCCAGTCGGGACGATGTTCATTGTCGGTGACCACCGCAAAGTCCTGGAAAACTGCCGGCCAGCAGGTTTCGATATTTCGAAAGGTTATACGCGAAAAGAACGGAACCTGAGTGATGCCAAGATTCGCGAGGGTATCAAGGAAATCGCCCAGTTGGACGGTGCGTTTGTCGTGGCGGCGGACGGCACGGTCGAAAGCTGTTGTCGAATTATTGATACGGCTCCCGTTGAAGTGACCATGACGACGGGGCTTGGAGCACGGCATTTTGCCGGTGCAGCGATCAGCAAAAATACCAAGGCCATTTCCATTGTGGTCAGCGAATCCAATGGCACGGTTCGCATCTATCAGAATGGCGAAGTCGTCCTACGTGTCGAGCCGATGCGACGGGCGATGAAATGGAAGGATTTTACTGGCCAACAGGATGCGAATCCGCAATCCTAGTCAGACCTTCTTTTCCAGCTAAAATACTCGCTTGCATTCTTCAGAAAACGGGTTTGAGCAATCCATGTCGTGGCGCCAGCTTTATTCTTTCACTTCGAACTATTTCGAGCTGGGATCGCATCGAATTCACTACGTTGACGAAAACCCTAGTGGCTCCAGCGAAGTTCTGTTGATGGTCCACGGAAATCCGACTTGGTCGTTTTACTTTCGTGAGATTATCAGGCACTTTGCCGCCACGCATCGTTGCATCGCCGTCGATCATTTGGGCATGGGGCTCAGCGATAAGCCAAGCGGAATTCGCTACGACCTCGAGTTACACATGGACAACCTGGTCCAGTTCATCGAGTCAAACGAACTGACAAACGTTCATTTGATGGTCCACGATTGGGGCGGTCCGATTGGAATTGGAGCGGCGCTTCGTTGCCTCGATCGTTTCAAGCGATTCACCATTACCAACACGGCAGCCTTTCCTCCGCCTTACGTTCCAGCCCGGATCGCTGTTTGCCGAATTCCCATAATTGGCTCGCTGCTGATGAAGGGGTTCAACGTATTTCCCAAAGCGGCTTTGAAAATGGCCACCGAACAGCCCGGTGGCTTGAAGCCTCAAATCGCCTCAGGTTTTGTGGCTCCTTATGACCGTTGGGCAAATCGAAATGCCGTTCACGATTTCGTCCTGGATATCCCGCGGAGTCGACGCGATAAAACCTGGCAATTGCTGGAACAAATGGAACAGGATTTGGTCAAGCTGCGCGATTTACCGGTTCAACTGATCTGGGGCATGAAAGACTGGTGTTTCAGGCCTGAATGTCTCGAACGTTTTTCGGATGCAATACCGGATGCGTCCGTTGTCGAGATCGAAAGTGCCGGGCACTATGTCAATGAGGACGCACTGGATGCGGTTTTGGAAGCGATGGACGACTTTGTCCGGGATCGGTCATGAAAGATCCAGGATCGCAATGGACGATCGGGCAGTGCGCCGAAATGGCTTGCCTGCTCGAGTGTTTGAGTCCCAAGCCCGGCAACGTTCATCGCGGTGCCGATTTCGAAGATCTTAGTTTACTCGATTTTGCGACAAGTGCCGTAGGCATCGGCAAAATCATTGACGCCGAAAAGCATGCGACCGTTGGCGAGCTTGTTGAACGTAGCGTTGAGTCCAGTTTCGAATTGGTCCAAACCAACACCAATTTGGGCATCTGTTTGTTGATTGCTCCGCTGGTTCATGGTTGCCGCCAAAATCGAATTGAAAAGGAAGGGGTTCGCGAAGCGCTGAGCTCGTTGACGAAACACGATGCGGCTTGCGTTTATCGTGCGATTCAGTTGGCCCAGGCTGGCGGCCTAGGGAAAGTTGAGAATGCCGACGTTAATGATACGCCGCCGGATGACTTGATCGAGGCGATGGCACTGGCCAGGGATCGAGATTTGATCGCCCGCCAATATGTGAATTCATTTGAAGATCTGTTCAGTCAGATTCTTCCCGAATTCGAAAGGCAGTTGGCCAGAACGACGACGACTCGCGCCATTGTCTTGACCCACTTGTGGACCATGGCAAGATTTCCCGATAGTTTGATCGCCAGGAAATGTGGGCAGCAAACAGCCTTGCAAGCAGCCGCGATGGCTCAAAACGCTTACGATCTTTCGGGCTCGGAATCGGAGTTTGTGCGGGCCGCGTCGGATCTTGATTTCTGGCTCCGAGCCGACGGGAATCGGCGAAATCCGGGGACGACGGCCGATTTGGTTTGCGCCGTCATTTTTGTTGCTTTGGTCAATGGAACGCTCAAACCACGTTTCACCTAAGCCATTCTCGAAAAATATTCGGAACGAATGGCATGTTGGCCGAAGGATTTGAATTTCAGATAGGGTGTGGAATCATGCGTAAAACTTTTGAGGTTTCGGTTGAGAAGGAGCAATTGATTTTCAGCGCCGCTCATTTTATCACGTTCGCTGACAATATTTGCGAATCCATCCATGGGCATAACTATCGCGTGCGTTGCCACGTCACAGGCGACCTGGAACAGAACAGTTACGTCGTGGATTTCATTGCACTTCGCGATCATCTTTTGAAATTAACCTGCCAATGGGATCACCATGTGCTTTTGCCGACGAAACACAAAACGATTCGTGTGGAAGTCGAGAAGAATGAAGTGGTGGCGCGATTTGAGAATCGCCGTTGGGTTTTCCCGGAGGATGATTGTGCGTTGCTCGAGATCGACAATACAACTGCGGAAAGGCTGGCAGAGTTGATCGCGGCCGATGTCGTTGACGGACTTCTCAATGCGAACCAGGTTTCCTGGAAAAAATTGTCCGTTGGGGTCGATGAGAACGAAGGCCAATGGGCTTTTTGTCATTTGGAAAACGATGGCGATTCGTAGGCCGAGGCGGCTCCCGCAACTCTTGGTGTCTTGGGTTGGACGCATTCCGATTGGGAGGGTTAGGCGGGCGAGTGCTACTTCCGCCGTTCCCAGGGGCTGAACACCGGCACTTTCTTCGCGTTTGCGTGAATGAATTTGCCTGAATTCCACGGTTTTGTTCACGTGCGCATTCTAGAGTTTGAATGTCCCGCGCCCGGAATTAACCCAGCAAAACTCAATGAACCCATCCAGTCAAACCGAATCAGGTTTGGAGTCGTTTGCTCCAATTGCCCCCGCGACGAACGAGGCAACGCCAAAGGCAAAGTTTAGCCAGACGACCAAAGTGTTTCATCTGATCAACGGCGAACACTATTCGGGCGCGGAGCGAGTCCAGGATCTGTTGGCGGGTGCACTGCCAGAATTCGGCTTCGAAGTGGGTTTTGGCGTCACCAAGGAAGGCATTTTTGGCGACTCACGAAAGAACCACGCAGCCCCGATTTTCGACTGCACGATGAAAAATCGGATCGACATCCGTGCGACGCCGAAAGCCATCAAAGTGATTGAAGAGCAGGGTTACGAACTCATTCATGCCCACACGCCTCGATCCTTGATGGTGGCCACAGCCGTTGGCAGAAAGACCGGGATTCCCGTGGTCTATCATGTGCACAGTCCGGTCGGAAGAGATTCGAATCGTCGAATCATCAACTGGATCAATACTCAAATTGAGCAACGCAATCTGCGCCGCACGGACGCCATGATTTGCGTGTCGGACAGTTTGAAACATTACATGCAGAAGGAGTTGGGTCACCCGGAAGAAAAGTTGCATGTCGTTCCCAATGGCGTGCCCTGTCTGCACGACGTTATTCCTGAAAGGAAAACGCCACAAACGACCTGGACGATTGGGACCGTCGCGCTTTTTCGGCCGAGAAAGGGTACGGAAATACTCTTGGAGGGTGTCGCGAAATTGCGAGATGAGGGTTTCGACGTACGCGTTCACGCAGTCGGGTCGTTCGAAACTCCCGAGTACGGTGTCGAGGTCCTGGAGCTTTCCGAAAAGCTTGGCCTCACCGATGTCATCAATTGGACCGGATTCACAAAAAACGCAATCGCCGAATTCGAGAAAATGGATCTGTTTGTACTTCCAAGTTTGTATGGCGAAGGTTTGCCGATGGTCGTTCTGGAAGCCATGGCGAGTGGCGTGACAACGATTGCCGCCGATGTCGAGGGAATTCCTCAGGCCATCCGAGATCGAATCGACGGTTTGATTTTTGAACCCGGCAATCCAGATGACTTGGCGAAAAAAGTGAAGCAAATGATTCACGGGGAATTCGATTGGCAAGGGATGCGTCAGAGTGCACTAATGCGACAGCGCGACGCGTTTTCTGATAACAGCATGGCGGCTGGCGTTGCTGAAGTTTATCGAGCGGTTCTTGCGCAGTAGGTGTGCTTGAATTTCCAGTTCGCAAAAAAAACGTTGAAACATGCCGCGCTCATCCGGGCATGGAACCTCGAGACAGTCGCTGAAATCCCGATTGGCTTGCCCGGTTGAATTTGGCAGTCAGTTCAATCGTTCCCGCCGCATGGATGTTCACGTCGCAATATTGAACTGGCGCATAAAAAAACGCAGCCGAAGGGCTGCGTTTTGAGCGGAGCGAGAGGGATTCGAACCCCCGGTGAGGTTACCCCCACGCCGGTTTTCAAAACCGGTGCCTTAAACCAGACTCAGCCATCGCTCCGGCAAATTCGTGGTTCCGCTTGAACGTGCGTATATATTACCAAATCTTTATCGGATCAAAAGCCGGTGAGGTTGAGTCCCGGATCATTGAATTTCCAACCCCGGTTAAGCGTTGATTTCGCAAACATCGACTCTAGAATTGAATCTTCAAGTCGTAAAACCGGACAGGTCGCTCAATGAATTCAGATCGTCAATCCTTGAAACGCATTCCCGTGGCGTCTTCGCCCGAACAACGCTTCGACGAGTATTTGCAGAGTCGCGGGATGCGGAACACGGAACAGAGGCGAATTTTGCTCAAATACGTTTACGAAGAACACGATCACTTCGATGCCGACCAGTTGATTGAACGACTGCCGCGTAAAGGGGAAAAGGACTATGTTTCCCGCCCGACCGTCTATCGAACCTTGGCCGAATTTGTGGATGCCGGGTTGCTGAGAAAGTTCGAATTGGACGGCCGATCGGTCTATGAACACGATTACGGATACCCGCAACACGACCACTTGTATTGCGAAGAATGTGAAACCCTGATCGAATTCCGCAGTGAGGAACTGGTCGACTTGCGCAAAAAAGTGGCCAACGAACACGGATTTCGAATCTCGGGACACCGGCTAATCATTTCCGGGACTTGCGAGAATTGCCTGCAAGCCAAAAAACGGCGTCGCCGAAAAGTCGACTTGATCTGAATTGCCGAAATCGGTTTTCGGCGCGGTCAATGCTGCCGAGGCTTTCGCAACCACGCGTATCGAATGAAGCCATGGTCCCAAGAGTTTGGTTTTGCAGAAGCTTTGATCCAACGCGTGCCAAATGACCAGTGTGGTCAAACGCGCAACTCTTCCGTTTGGGCCTGTTTGCCGGTGTAGCGGACACGAACCGGCTCAATCCACTCCTCGACAAATTCTTCGACTTGTTGAGGGGCGCGACCAACGAATTCGCTCGGG
>CAYSXI010000135.1:0-14946 GCA_964434955.1 uncultured Pirellulaceae bacterium | reverse complement strand
CCTACCGAGATCATAGGTCTTGGTGGTGCCATCCGCAGCTTTGAGTGAAACGGAACTTCGGTCAGTCGTAATTGATTCGACCGTGACCGGCTGGTTTCGCATTTGCAATTCGGAGTTGTTTTTCAAACCTGCCAGCGCAATTTCATAACGTGCCCAAAAGCGTTTGACGTAGCCAAGCCTTTGGCGACATTTTTGAAAGTCATCGTCGGTGGCAACGACGCTCGCCAGTTTGGGATCATCAGTCAAGGCCTTCAGAATCTTGTCGGCCAATTCGATTTCTCGCACCCCAACACCAAAATAGACGGGCTGCAATCGCACTTGAACTTCGGAATTCTTTGCTGAAAACTCGGTCGGGATCTGCTCCGGGTAATTGGCCGTCAACGTCCAGGGAGCCACCGCATTCAAATTTCGGTTGTCCTGGCCGGTTCCACTTTTGTTTGGATCATCGGATTGTTGATTTGAATTGTCACCTTTGTTTTTTTCGTCGACGCTGGCCTGGGTCCCGTCATTGTCCGAATCCCCCTTGTCGGAACCGGAAATCAAAAACAAAGCCGTAAATGCCAGGCCGGCGGCAACGACTAGTCCGACTCCTGCCAGACCAACCATCACGACCAACGACGTTGACTTGCCTGAACCCGCGGTTCTTTTGACTTTCGGTACTTCTGTCGCGATGGCCGGCTTCACGGCAATCGGTTGCGCTGAAGGAAGATCTTCGACCGGCGGAATAGCTGCCGGAATCACTTCCTCTTTGGCTTGTCGTTCGGCGATCTGCTCCTTTAGCTTCTCATCATATTTCCCGCGCCGTTCGGGGCTCATCAAACATCGACGCGCTAAAGCCAATTCGCTCAGCAACTTCTGAGAGACATCGGCGTATTCGCCACTCTGGAATGACCGAACATGAACCATTTGTCGATCGGATGCCGCTGCGATGACTTCTTCGTCCGACTCAAATTCCTGAACGCCGATCAGCTTGTAGTGGTTTGGTGGGCGTTCGGGATCGCGAATTCCCAACCATTTCAAATAAGGATCAAAGTCAGACATCAGGCTCTCTTCAGTTCAATCGTGCGGCCAGAAATCAGGGCCGAGAAAAGCTGTTCCTTTAATTTAACGCGGTGCGTCAAACTATTATTTTACCGAATACCAAGGGTTGATTCGAATGACGATTTTGGGCGGAATTCGTTCCCATAATTCGGTTTGCCATTGAAAATCTAGGTCGAATTCGTTTGCTAATCAAACGATTACTTCCAATAAACCTTCGTCGATTTCCATCGAAACACCCTGCTCAAGAAAACGAACCGACAGCAGCAGGCGAGTTTTTCCTTCTCGCCGAATCACCAAGCCGTCGTAGCCAGCAAAAGGACCGCTGCGAACCCTCACCTGGTCACCAGATTGGAGCTTGGCCTCGGGAGTCAACGGAACCCCGGAAAGACAGGCGGCTTGGATCTGGCGCAAATCGGTCAGCAACATTTCTGTGTCATTGATTTCGTTCGCACGAGAAACACAGTTGGTCGTCATGGCTTCATACTTTTCCGCCTCGTTCGCAAACACAAAGATGTAATTCGGAAAAAGCGGAATGTAACTCGTGCGAAGCCGGCCGTTGGGCGAGCGATAGCGTTTCGCAACCGTGGGACCGAAGAATGCAATTTGCTTCTGATAGAGCTTTCGCATCAAGTCTTTTTCACGACGCGACATCGTGTAGATGCTCCACCAACGACGCGTCTTATCCGCCAACCGTTCTTGGTCATCGAACAGATTCGCTGGGTAAATGTCGGGCTCGCGGTCGAGAATTGGCATTTTGGTCGCTTCAAGAAGGAATCCAACAATTGTTGACATTCGACGGGATACGACAAGACAGATCCGGCAAGAATCAGGATGGTCGTTTTCGATTCCGTTTCAATTTCTGCCTTCCATTTTGAATTCCCGGGCGCGTAAAAAAAGCCGCGTTGGGAAGACGCGGCCTTTTTCGGTTTCAGGCGGGGGGGTATCCGCCATGATTGTTTTTTTGGGAAAAAACTTGGGAATTGTTTTTGCTCTGAGTTCGATGCTCCTTTCGGTTGCTGGCAGGAATCGGATGTCAATTTGGGGAAACACCCGATTCTTTTCGTTTGTTTTTCGTTCCTACATCTATAGATGCGGAAACGAATGAAAGTCGGACATGGAAATGTGACCAAATTCCAAAAAATAATTGGAGTTGAGTTTTTCCCCGGGAATCGGGCGAAAAGCCAAACATGCCCTTCGGAAATACAACCGAATTCCCGCCACGGCCGTCCACTGGGAATCCGAAAAATCGGATCCGCCTATTCTTCCCCAACTCCGCCAACCAGGTATTTTTCGAGAAGAACCTCGATCGAGAAACAGTATTTTGCCTTATGCGTGCCCTCATCGATTTCCGGATCCAGGGCAACTGCAGCCGCCAGCGAGCGGTCGAGAGACTCAAAGAACGTTCTTGCTTCGCCAACGTCATGAAAGGCGCAAAACTCTCCTTCGCTTCCTGACTTGTCCAAGTAATCGGCGGCCAACCGCTTTTCCGTAAACAGGCATAGCAACATGATCATTTCGCCGGTTTCATCTGGCGATTCGATGGACACGAACCCCTGTTCCTGCGCGACGACATAAACCGGATAGTTCCACGGCGACATGTCGGGTGACAATCGATTCGAGAGCAACTCATCGATTTCAACAATTTCGACAGCGTTGACTTCCTCGCCTTGAGGCTGAGGATCAAACGCAACCTGGGTTACCGGTTTTTTGATACTGCGAAGAAGCCAAACGAACTCGCGATCATTCTTAAGTTCTTTCAACATGCTCATCAGCTCGAACTGGTAGACGAGCCCCATCGCCAGCTCTTTTGACGAACAAATCACAAGCATCTGCTTCTTTGTGTCGTCCGGATTCACGATTGAAAGATAACCACCACCGTGCGGAATCAAGTAAAGCGGATATTCAATGTTGAACTGAGCTGATGACTTGCCGTTTTGGTTGCTCAAGGGACTGCCCCGATCAAATATTTGAGTTGGTGGGTTGAAATTCGTTCCTGTTTTTGCGACACCAATCCTTCGAATACAAATCCATGAACGATTCCGGGTGAACGCAGTGATTATCGACGCACACCAACATTTTTGGCAACGGGACCTTCCGTTTGATTATGCCTGGCTCCAGGATCCCAACTTGGAGAAAATCAACCAGGACTATCTCCCTGAGCATCTTGCGAAACAAATTGAGGTCGCTGGTGTCGATCGAACGATCTTTGTCCAGACCCAGCACAACGTCGAGGAAAATCGTTGGGTACTCGGCCTCGCAGAGAATCATGATTTTATTGCGGGCGTCGTCGGTTGGGTTGACCTGGCCAGTGATGCTTGCCAGGAACAACTGGAATCCTTTATCGACCACCCGAAGTTTGTCGGTATCCGGCATGTGACCCAGGATGAGCCTGACGACGATTTCATTGTGCGACCGGAAATCATTCGCGGCCTCAAAGTTCTTGAAGCGAAACAGTTTCCATTCGATTTGCTGTTTTACGTGAAGCACCTTCGCCATGCGGAGACGCTTGGAAAAGAACTTCCGAATTTGCCGATGGTCATCAATCATCTGGCCAAGCCCAGGATCAAAGAACAAATCACGGCAGGCTGGATCGATGATCTCAAGAACGCTTCGAAGCACGAGAACATCTATTGCAAACTTTCTGGAATGATCACCGAAGCTGATTGGTCCGCTTGGAAACCGGCCGATCTCAAGCCTTACGTCGAATCGGCGCTGGAGTTTTTCGGGCCTGACCGTTGCATGTTTGGAACGGACTGGCCGGTCTGCGAGTTGGCCGGAAGTTATCAGCAAGTGTACGAAGCACTTGTCGAGGTCCTGGGTCCAATCTCCGATTCCGAACGGGATGCCATCTTTGGCAAAACGGCAAACAACTTTTATGGCCTCGGCATGGACGAGTGAAAGTGATGTTCCCGGGCAACCATCCCGAGTTCACTTTTTCTCGCGTAAGGCTTCCAGGTAGTAAGTTCCGTATTCGTCGCCGGATTCCGTAATCCATCGACCGGATATCCTTGTTGGACCTTTTTCAAGTTGAACACGGAATTGAGAAAACTTGGACCCTGCCTCGAATTCCTTTTCCCATTTCTTGTCTCCAACTTGAAGTCGAACCTTAACGGGCTTGATTGCTTTCCCAGGTGTTTCACGAAACGCTCGGGCTCCCGGAACTTTGGGACCCGGCTTAAGTGCGGCGTCGACGGCCGCGTCGGATTCTTTTGGCCAACGCCGAAATGTCAAAACGTACTCACCCGCTTCTCGTACATCCACATACCAGTATCCCGTCATGTTTTTTCGATTGATTCCGTTGCGAACCATCGCCTGATTCCAAGGCGTCGCCCCAGTCGTAATCCAGTCATGCGAAGTCAGGTTAGCTGGATTTTCCGCTTCGGAACCTAGATGGATTCTTGCAGGCTGACCAAATGTCGGCTCAAGTTCCTTCCACCAGGCGTCGTAAAAGGCGGTAAGGCGTTTGACGACTTCCGGGTTACCGTCCGCAACATTGTTTTGCTGCGAGGGGTCCGCTTTCATGTCGTACAATTCTTTTCCATTGACCAAGCGCCAACGGTTCGTCATCACCGCGCTTTTCCGCCACTTGATCGGATCCTTGACTCGCTGGGAATCGGTTACCAGGATTCGGTCCGGCCAATCCGCTTGTGGGTTATTTTTCAGTAGCGGGACCACGCTCATGCCATCAAACTTGACATTCTTCGGTGCCGGGATCTGGCAAAGATCGATTAGCGTTGGCAAAACGTCGACGTGAGCCGTGATCGTCGTCACATCGCGCCCGCCTTTCAAATTGCCTTTGGGCCAATGAACAAAAAAGGGAACACGATGCCCGCCGTCGTACTCACTCCCTTTTTTGCCGCGCATCTTCGCATTGAAAATCCTGTTTCCCGCGGCCGTTCCGTTGTCGGTCGTGAAAATGAAAATCGTGTTTTCTGCCAAGCCTTCATCGGCCAGAAATTTGCGCATCCGGCCGACATTGTCATCAATATTGGCGATCATCCCCAAGAAATTCGCCACGCCTTTCTCTTGTGACGCATAAGGCTTGCTGTATTTCACAGGACAATGAAAAGGCCCATGGGGAGCGTTGGTCGAAATGTAAGCCAGGAAAGGCTTGCCCTCAGCCTTCGTCGCTTTGATGAACCGTTTGGCGTAATCGAAAAACACGTCGGAGCAAAAACCTTTGACGGGTACCGGTTTGCCGTTGTGAAAATAGTGGCCATCGAAATACGCGTTGTCCCAATAATCGGGAGTTTGCCCGACACCACCACCCCCGTGTCGCAATACTTCGGTGTACCCGCGGTCCTCGGGGCGAAATGGGGCGTTGTCGCCCAAGTGCCACTTTCCAAACATCCCGGTAGCATAACCGGCATCCTTGAAAACCTGACCAATCGTAACCTCGTTCTCGCGAATCATCGAACGGCCCATGATCGTGTGCCAAACGCCGGTGCGATTTGTCCAGTGTCCCGTCTGCAGTGCGGCACGAGTCGGCGAGCAGGTTGGCGAAACATGATAGTCCGTCAATCGCACCGACTCACCCGCCAGCCGGTCCAGGTTCGGTGTTTTCAGGACCGGGTTTCCATGGCAAGACAAGTCTCCATAGCCTTGATCATCGGTGATCACGATCACGACATTGGGTTTTTGTTGCGCCGCGCCGAAATCAACGCAGCAAACAGCCAACAACCAATAACCAATCGCCATCCAAGAAAATTTCATAGCAACTCGCCCGTTAATGAGGATCGTTATTCTCTGGCCTGCCTTCGATGTAGAACCAGTTGTGAATCGGTTTCAGGATTTCCTGGACTTCGGCAAGCAAGGTTTCATCGATTGGGTCGTCGATCCAGTCGCACCATTGCCCGACTCGGTCCGGGTTGGCCGAACCGGTAATGCAAGTTGCCATGTCGCGATGTCGAATCGAAAACTGCAGCGCAAGCTTGGCAATGTCGGTTCCTGCTGCCGCACAGTGATCGGCGGCCTGTTTGCAAATCGCGCGTACTTCGTCCGTGGCTTTGTGCCACACGGGCAACGGCGCGTTGGTTAATAGCCGTGCACTAAAAGGCGCGGCGTTCATGATGCCCACTTGTTTTTCCTGAAGCCAGGAAACCTCGTCAGCCAACATGGTGTTTTGAAGTGTGTAGTGGTTGTAGGAAAGAATGACATCCAAATCCGTTTGCGAAAGAACTTCGCGGAAAATCTTCATGGGATATCCGGACATCCCTACGAACCGAACTTTACCCTGCTCCTGGACCTTGCGAAGTGCCGGAATGGTTTCCTCGACCAACTGGCTTAATTCCACATACTCGGGATCATGACAGAGCACGATGTCGAGATAGTCGGTCCGCATTCGTTCAAGGCTGACATCGATGCTTTCGACGACTCGCTTCGCCGAAAAGTCGAAATGAGCTGGGGCATAACGTCCGAGTTTGGTACACAGGTAATAGGAATCGCGGGGCACGCCATCCAGCGCGTATCCCAGCAAAACCTCACTTTGGCCGCGACCATAGTAAGGCGAAGTATCCACGAGATTCATCCCGCGATCGAGCGCGACTCGGACACTTTTCAACGACTCTTCAATCGTCACTCCACGAAACTCCGCACCCATGGACGAAGCTCCAAATCCGAGCACCGTCAGGTCCAGCCCGGTTTTCCCCAACTTTCTTTTTTCCATTTTTCCCCCGCTTTGATTTGCACCAACTCAAACAGTTAGCGCTTCACTCTGGCTGACTTTCCAGCCATCAATGCTTCCACTTCCGAACGTGACGCCATGGTTGTATCTCCAGGCGTTGTCATTGCCAATGCGCCGTGTGCTGCCCCATACTCCACCGCAGTTTTTCCATCACCGGCCGTCATCAATCCGTAGATCAACCCCGAAGCAAAACTGTCTCCGCCTCCAACCCGATCAAAAATCTCCAGGTTTTCACGGTGTTGAGCCTCGTGCAATTGCCCGTCCTTCCAACAGATTGCTCCCCAGTCGTTAATCGTTGCTGTTTTTACCGTGCGAAGCGTCGTTGCAACGACTTGAAAATTTGGAAACTCGGATCGAGCCTGTTCAATCATTTTCGAAAAGCCTTCCAGCGGAAGCGATTTCAGCTGTTCATCGACCCCTTCGATCTTCAAGCCCAGGCATGCCGTGAAGTCTTCTTCGTTGCCAATCATGACGTCGACCATCGGCGCCAACTCGCGATTAACTTTCTGGCACGCCTCCTGCCCGCCAAACGCTTCCCAGAGGGACGCCCGATAATTCAAGTCGTATGAGACAACCGTGCCATGTTTCTTGGCGGCGACCATCGCCTCCTTGATCACGGCCGGCGTCGAATCCGAGAGCGCCGCGTAAATCCCACCGGTGTGAAACCAACGCACGCCCAATTCGCCAAACAAATGCTCCCAATCGATATCGCCCGGTCTTAGCTGGGATGCCGCGGTATGCCCTCGATCCGATGTCCCCAGCGCCGCGCGAACGCCGAAGCCACGTTCGGTAAAGTTGAGACCGTTTCGAATGGACCGCCCAACACCGTCAAACGGTAACCAACGCACATGAGAAGCATCCACGCCGCCGGTCAGAATCAGGTCTTCGATCAATCGGCCGACCTCGTTGTCCGCCAAGGCGGTCACCAAAGCAGCCCGCATCCCAAAACATCGACGCAAACCCCGGGCAACGTTGTACTCACCGCCGCCTTCCCAGGCATCGAACCGGCGCGCCGTACGAACGCGACGATCGCCAGGATCCAATCGCAACATCACCTCGCCAAGCGAAAGGATATCGTATCGGCATTGTGTTTCAGGTTTCGTTTTCATTACTTTGATTTTCTCGTTATCGCAACCGCTTCCGAAGACAGCTTTGAGACCTTGGCAAAATTGCCGTCTTGATACAAAGACGGTTTGACCATCCAACTTCCGCCAATTGCAAATACGGAATCGAGTGATGCATAGCCTGAGACGTTCGATGGATTCACGCCACCAGTTGGAACAAATTGCATTTCATGAAACGGTGCCGCCAAAGCCTTGATGGCGGATACTCCGCCGCTCGTCTCGGCTGGAAAAAATTTGACAATCCGAAGGCCCAAGTTAAAGGCCCGCTGAACTTCAGTTGCGGTCGTCACACCAGGAAAAACGGGAACCGATCTCTGCTGACAAAACGTAACCGTCTCTTCGTCCAATCCAGGCGAAACGATAAAACTCGCTCCGACATCAATTGCAGCGGCCGCCTGTTCCCGGTTCAACACGGTTCCCGCGCCGACGTGGAAGGCATCCAGCTCAGACATTTTCTTGATCGCATCCAGCGCAACCGGGGTCCGTAGCGTGATTTCCGCCAAAGGAAGTCCCGCATCACGCAAACAGGTTCCCAATTCAAACGAAGAATCCAAGTTGTCGATTTTGATAACCGGGATCATCCTCAAATCGGCCATGACCTCTAACGAATTCATCCCACACCCGCTGGCAGTTTTGTATCTAGCACTTCGGAAAGTCGCGGCGGTGGATTGCCATTGGCCTTCTCAAAATCCAATACCGTGGGCCGAATTCGAACGTCCAGTTTCGTCTCGTGTCCGTTTGCGATATCACTCAAACGATGCTCGAAAAAAGGATTTTCGAATCGCTCCATGACTTGCGCCGCAAACTCGCGTTCCTCCAAACCAAGCGAGTCCAGTGCTGGGAGGATTTCCTCATGCAGGACTTCTTCCAGCCACTTTCGCGACTCTGGCTTTGAAACGCATTCCAAAACAGTTTCGAATCCCTGGGGCAGAAACTTGGCAACCATCGCCGTGTGCAAGCCGTTCAAGATTCGCACCTTGCGCAGAAAAAACCGACTTAGATCCGGGGCCCAGGTGATCATCGGATCTTGGGGAATCGGCTCATGCCCTTTTCCATCATCTTCGATCGCCAACATTCGAAACGGTTCACCGACGACTGCCAGGTGATCCACCGATTTCCAGGGCGGGTCGTCACTGGGGCTAACGACAATTCGATCCACCAGGTTATTCAGCCAACGGATTTGAGCGAACCACTCCTTGAACTCGGGACTCACCAACTCGGGATCACCCGAACCCCAAATTTCAATTTGCTTTTCTACCAACTGTCTTAGCTGCGACGCGTTGTTCTCGACGAGTTCCAGCGGAAGAACACAAGGCACCGGCTCCCCTTGTTTGAATCGCTGGAAAAGTAGACTGGCAAGTTTTGCCGGAAATGAACTGGGACAAGTTTCGGCGACATACTCGGCATCCGATTCATCCAGGTTCAAACCGGCCGCGGTCGTGTTGGAAACAATAAGTTGCATTTGCGGATCGCAAAAACGCTCAAGCAATTGCGTCCACTCAGTTTGGGCAAGGATTGCGCGATCGATGGATTCTACCTTTTCGAATCGATCGACGGTTTCACCCTTCTCGATGCCCCGTGTCCAAACGTGATATCCGTCAGGTTGTGCATTGATTTCATCGGCGCCACTCGAATTGAGGCGAGACTGGACCACGGTAATACTTTTTGTTTCGCTAACAATCGGCGCGAAAAAACCTCGCAGGAATCTTCCGGTGCCAAACTGAATGATTTTCAAAGTGTGACTCCCGTCTTCCAAATCGCGATTTCGCGGTATCCGTTCGCTTCGTTCTTCGCTTGATAATTTCCCGAAGCCGTTTGCAAGATTAACTCGTAAAGCTCGTCAGCCAATTGATCGAGATTCTGACTCCCTTTCAAAAGCCGACCCGCATTGAAATCAATCCACGATGGCTTTCGCTGGGTCAATTCGTTGTTGGTCGAAATTTTCAATGTCGGTACCGGTGCACCCATCGGTGTTCCCCGTCCCGTCGTAAACAACACGACGTTGGCTCCGGAACAGGTGAGCGCGGTAATTGATACACCGTCATTGCCCGGACCATTGATCAATGCCAAGCCACCTAGTCCGGGCTGAACGGGACTCCCGTAAGGCACGATCTGTTTCACCAAAGCCGAAGTCCCACCTTTTTGCACGCAACCAAGCGACTTCTCTTCCAGCGTGGTGATTCCACCCTCACGGTTTCCAGGTGAAGGGTTCTCGCTGATTGGCTGATCGTGACTGCGAAAATAATCTTTGAATTCGTTGATCATCTCGCAGAAGTCAGAATGGACTTCTGCCGTCGCGCACCGTTTCAACAGGACCGGTTCGGCTCCAAACATCTCGGGAACTTCCGTCAACAAGACCGTCCCACCTGCACGACAATGGCGATCCGATATGCGTCCCAATAAAGGATTCGCGGTGATTCCACTCAGTCCATCGCTTCCACCACACTTCATCCCCAACACCAATTGACTTGCATCGATTTCCGAGCGAACACTCTGATTCGCCAAGTCGCCAAGCTCCTCAAGCGCCGAGAAACCCTCTTCCATCTCGTCACCGACATCCTGCGTGTTGAAGAAGCGGATGCGCGATTTTTTGTCCGGATGAACGGCCGCCAATTGCGATTCCATTCGATTGTTTTCACAGCCCAATCCGAGCACGAGAACTGCTCCAGCATGACGGTGGTTGATCAAGCCAGCAAGAATCTTCTGCGTATCGTTCAAATCGTCACCCAACTGCGAACAGCCAAAGGGGTGTGGAAACGCAAAGAATCCGTCGACGTTTTCAAGTTTTGGAGCCAATTGCGCGTTGGCCCGTTCTGCCAATCGCGATGCCGTTTGGTTCACACAAGCCACGGTGTTTACGATCCAGACTTCGTTCCGAATCGCGACACCTTCATCGCGGGAAAAGCCCAGAAACGGTTGACCGGAACTTGTCGAAGGCGCCGCACCCGAAGGCTTCGCCCAAGCTGGAAATTCCTTTTGTCCCAAAGACGTTTTCATGTTCTGTTCATGAACATGTTCGCCGGGTCGAATTTTGCACGTCGCATGACCAATTGGCATTCCGTACTTAACCACGGGATCGCCAATCTCGATGATACGGGAAGCCAACTTGTGGCCTTTGGGAATATCCTCGCGCAACTCGATATCACCGATGCGCTGCCCCGCTTTGAAATCATCCAATGCGACAAAAACGTTGTCGTTCGAATTGAGAATTAAAAATGTCACTTGCGTTTTCGGTTGGGTTCAACTTCTCTGATCCCCAATGTTACCTGATCGCGTTTTGTTTTTCGACTGAAAGAATTCTTCCAGCCACAAAGGCGTTTCGAACTTCATTGGTACGTTCACGTTTTGTTCTTCGACGTTAAAATTGATCGTTTGAGCGCAAAATTTGTGAAAGGGTTTTCGTGAAAGCGATCCGAATTCGTGAGCCAAAACAGCTGGAAATAATTGAAGTCGAAACGGCATCGAATCCGGGTCCCGGTCAAGCCTTGGTGCGTACCCATCGAATGGGAGTTTGCGGAACGGACTACAGCGGGTACCTCGGAAAAATGCCTTTTTTTCGATACCCCAGAATTCCTGGCCATGAACTGGGAGTCGAAGTTCTCGAAGTCGGAGAGGGCGTTTCCAATGTCTCGGTCGGCGATCGATGCAGTGTCGAACCCTACATGAATTGCGGCACCTGTTTTGCGTGCCGAAAAGGTAACAGCAATTGCTGTGCGTCGCTGCAAGTGATTGGCGTGATGATCGATGGCGGACTCTGCGAACAGTTCCTGATTCGTTCCGAAAAACTGCACCCGACCAAGAGCCTGAATTACGAACAATTGTCGCTTGTTGAAACCCTGGCCATCGGTTGCCACGCGGTTGATCGCGGAGCTCCTGGCGAAGGAGACCACGTTCTCATCATCGGGGCCGGACCGATTGGATTGGCAACCATTGAGTTTACACGGCTGACGGGCGCCACAATTTCCGTGATGGACCTGGTTGAGTCGCGACTGGAATTTTGCCGAGAGACCTATGGTATCGAAAACACGATTTTGTTTTCGCCAGACCAGAGCCCGGCTGAAATTGACCAGATGAAGTCGATAACCGACGGGGACCTCTACTCGGTCGTCACCGATGCCACGGGGAACAACCACTCCATGGCCAATGCACTTCAGTACGTTGCGCCGACGGGCGACTTGGTGTATGTCGGAATTTCAACGGAAGAAATCGCATTTCGCCATCCTGTGATGCATCGACCGGAAGCTACCATCAAGGCTTCGCGGAATGCCCTTCCCTCGGATTTCACGCGCATCATCAAATTGATTGAGGATGGAACGATCAATACCGATCCATGGATCACACACCGGACTTCGTTCGGACGAGTGATTAACGAATTTGAACAGTTTATTGATCCTTCAAGCGGCGTTATCAAAGCGGTCATCGACGTCACCGACATGGACTGATCGAACCTTTACTGGGCGCCGATCCATCCTGTGTAAGAATCGGGCTATTTTTTCACGCGACCGTTTAAATTGCCTTGGTGGTCGCCGCTCTTCGCAAACGACTTAAACGTCATCCGGGTATAAGATTGGTGCTGTCAATCATTCATCGCCTGGGAATCTGCATTCCTAGCAGCCCTGGAAGCACCTGCCTCCGCCGATTCCCTTGTTTCGCGAAACCTGCCTAAATGCTTGGGCCTGGGCACAATCGATTGCTCAAGTAAACCGGAGGCAAGTTTTTGGGCTCGCGCGATCGCTTGGTCCATATCGAAGTATCGATACTCCCCCAACCTTCCGCAAATCAAAACGTCTTTCAGCTTGTTGGCGCGAGCGCGATATTTCTGATAGAGCGTTGCGTTGGCCGAATCGGGAAATGGATATTCGAAGTCCCCGGGATCCGTTGGCGTCACGGTGACCTCGCGAGTTAGCAAGGTCCCCCGAATTCGATTCGCAACCCGCGGCTCCATCATGTGTTTCCATTCGAGGGTTCGAATATGCGGACCGTTCGATGGGCACGGATTGTTGACTTGTCCACAAGGCTGAAACCATTTTTGGTCCGGGAGGTACTCGTGAGTTCTTTGCTGGCCGCGATAAATCAATCTGCCGAGATCAAAATCAAAATACTCGTCGATCGGACCTGTAAAAACCAGCTTCTTTGAATACGTGAACTGCTCCCGCTGCTTGAGGAAATCGCAATTCAAAAGTGTCGGGATTCCCTTAAGCATATTGCTCATCAAATCGGAGTAACCGCGAACGGGAATGCCCTGGTACTTTTGAGTTTTCAGTCGGGGCTCGTCATCGTCCCGCACATCAAAGCGTTTGGCGAGATCCGCTGACAGCCGCGTGCAACTTACCCCCCATTGTTTCTCGGTGTAGCCACGAACAAACTTTTTGTAAATGAAAGAAGGCATGATCTTGAGAGAGGCCTCTTCAAAATTTTCTGCCTGGCCACGAAATCCTGGCTCCCAATTCTCTCCCAAATGTTGACGAATGTAGCTTTCGGCAATAGGCCAATTCTCGAGACGCCCATCGACCATGCTTTTCAGACATGCTTCGTACTTATAGAAGTCGGCAAAGCGGTTGACAAAATCCCAAAGCTGATCGGAATTGGTTCGAAAGTAATGGGGCCCATAGGTATGGACGCGGATGCCGCTCGAATGCGTATGATCGTGGACATTTCCACCGAGATGGGACCTTCGGTCCAGCACAAGGACCTTGGCCCCGGCGTCCGTCAAAGTTCTTGCGATCACCGCGCCCGTCAGTCCGGAACCGACAATCAAATATTCTGTCTTCATGAATCTGCCCGAACACTTGGCCGGCAGGACTTTTCCGATGTTGATTCGTCATCGAAAACGATCGGCGCCGGCAGACTTTGGCCTATTCTAATCATGATCCGTTTGCGAGATAAAGACGATTTTTTGCAAGCATTGAACAGGGAGAACAAGCATTAAACGGGGAGAAAACGTTAGCTGCGTCGTCTCAATTCGACGGGTTGCCGACTCAGCCGTTTTAATTCGCCCGAAAGTTTGCCCGCCGGCCGCGAGCCTTTTCCGATGTTGCTTGTCTTGCTTTAACCTGTCAGCCCTGGTAGCTCAACGGACAGAGCAACTGCCTTCTAAGCAGTCGCGTGCAGGTTCGAATCCTGCCCGGGGTGCTATATTCGCCGTCTGGCGATTTTTCTTCGCCTGCCGCTTGCTCGCCCTTCCGGTACCGCTCTGCGCCGCTCATTTTTGTTTCGGCTGACGCCAGTGCGCCCACCATTTCCATCCGCCTTTTCCGTCATGGAATTCCGCGATCTGCCAGCCTTCGCCAAACTCCTTCGTGATCAACTCGTTGGTCACTTTAAGCGAGGTTAGACGCTTTCCTTTGACGGGTTTGGTGATTCGAATTTCTCCCCCGGTCCAACCCCCGTAGTAAGAGGCCTTTAGCCCTTTCGGCGGCGGCAAATCAGATCTCTTGATACACAGGATGGGCAACGCTTCTTCCAATGAAGTATCGCCCTTGTAGGGTTCAGTTTGCTTATCTGCCCCGACCAGGCAAATGTTGCCATCGACTCTTTGCAACGACCAGGTCATCGCTTTTCCAGATTTGGAATTCCAAGGGTTCGCCGACTGATCGTTGATGTGGACCCAGAATCGTGTTTTCGCCACGCTGGTTGCGTCGCCTTTCGCTCGTATTAATCGACGGACCAACTGTTCCAAGAGTTGATCACTTGGGCCTCGATGCCCAACAAGTATCGATTTGATTTTGGCCGTGGGTATTTTCCAATTCCGATTGAGTGAAGAAAGATCAAGCGCTTGAGATGGCAATGAAAATTCAATCTTGTCTTCGTTGAAAAACGGAGCAGTCTCTTCTTCACGCTTGAATGACATCCCAAGTTCGAGCGCAACAGAAGCCTTTAGTCGCTCGCTTCGCACCTTTCCTAACAATTTGGAGCCGTCAAACAGATGGACGGTTAACGGCAATTCACCTTCTTCCAAAGTTGGTGAATGCCTGTTACCACTCGGCAGAGCAATCTCCTCCCTCGGCTCGTAAGTGGCTTTTGTAATCTTGATGTCCTCGCTCGGATCAGAAGTCAAATTTCCGATCCCCGTCTCGATGGTCAACTTGCTCGAGCTCA
>CAYSXI010000134.1:0-14964 GCA_964434955.1 uncultured Pirellulaceae bacterium | reverse complement strand
ATGCACCCAACCGCGAACAAATCCGTTGCCGGCGAGATCTCGTGCTTGATAATACCCAGCTGCTCGGGCGCCAGAAATCGGGCCGCCTCGAGGCTCGAACCATCAAGCGATTGGTTGCCGCGAAATGCAACCGCGGTCAAAAACCCGTCGACCAGGGTCAAATTGTTTTCGCCCAGAACGATATTGGAAGGTTTCAGATTTTGATGAACGCAATCAGCCCGGTGAATGATTTCCAACTTGTTTGCCAGCGAAATCGCGATTTCCAGGCAATTTTCGACCGATAGCTTGTTTTGCCCGATTCTTTCGCCGAGCGTCGATCCAGTGACAAATCGCCGCGTTAACTGGATTTCTTCAGCCCCACGGGTAATCTCCGTGAATGCTTCGAGAACGTGATCCGCGGGGTTTCCGTATTCCTCCACCTGGGAAAGAAATCGAATCAGGGCTGGCTTGGGAAGCTTGGCGGTTTGTATCCGTTTGCTGACACGGAGGCCTCCGGCTTGCTTGGGCTGAAAGATTTCCGAGCGAACACAACTTGTCTGATAGAGTGTTCGCGCACCATCGAATCCGGACAAAACGTCTTCCAACGCGCGCGTTTCCACCGAATTTGAATTCTCTTTTTGAGGCATAAAGGAAAGGGTTGGTGGGACAAACAGTGTGGTTTCAATGGGTCTTTGAGCAGTAAAACATAGCTTTTGCCAAAACGGAAACGTTTAACAAATTTTTCGTAATTGAAATTAATTTGTCGGTTATTCCGAATTTTCACGACGCACCATTTAGCGAAGGGTGGAAGTCGTTTTTGCAATTGGCGGTTATTTCATCCGAATTGTTTGGCGCGTGCGAATCATCGGGGAATTGTTGTTGATGGCGCGGCGATTCGGTGGATAATTTGGCGAGAAAATTGACGGTGGCTGAGATGCGAACTATAGTGAGCAACTTGAAAGACGAGCAATCGGAGCATTGCTTCAATTCCAGCCTCTCCAAAATAACCACTCCCTACAGCGAAATGGCTTTGGGCAGGCCCCGCCTCACGCCAACCAAACGAAAATGATTAACCATCCTTCGGAATTTAAAAACCGAAAGAGATTTCGGGCTCCGATTTCTGGGCAAAAATCGGAACGTATCGACAAGAACGGCCTGATTCGGCGAATCGATACGCCGTCCCGATTGATTCTTCCAGAGCCGCATTTTGACGTATCCCGAGAGGAGAACGTTGAGTCTTTCCTGGCAAAAGCCGAGTCGATCCTGATCGATACTTCCAGCTCGGAAGCCGTTATCGCCCGTACGATGCGTGAGATATACGGGGTCTTGCTAAGCTGCAAGTCCTTGTCCGATGAATCGCAGTGGCAGGGGACAGTTGACCGACTGCGACAGCACTCGATCCTCGACGTTTTGCACCAGGATCCATTTACGAGACGTGCCTTCCATAAGCCACGTGGCTATGCGGGTGATGCCGGGTTGATGGACCACATCTACATCAGTGACGAAGGCCTGCCGATACCGAGCGCGACGCTTACCGGCGAAAAAATCTTTCGTCAAACGACGCGATCCTCGGCATGCCAAGCCGTCGCTGGTCGGCGAGCGCTCATCGCCGATTTTATTGACAACCTTGCGCGAAAAGTCGATCGTCCAGATATTCTTTCGCTGGCTTCCGGGCACCTTCGCGAGGCGGACATTTCTTCTGCGATCCGAAGGCGGCAAGTGAACCGGCTGGTGGCGATCGATTCGGACGCGCAAAGCCTCGAAGAGATTTCAAAAAGCTATAACCGATGCAACATCGAATGCGTCGAGGCCTCGGCGCGACAAGTCATTTCGGGAAGCGTCGACGCGGGGACCTTTGACTTTATCTATTCGTCGGGACTCTATGACTATCTGTCAGACGGGATTGCAACGAAATTGACTGCGCGGCTGTTTTCAAAACTGAATCCCGGCGGCTTCTTGCTTCTGACGAACTTCCTGCCGAACATCGAATGCGTCGGCTATATGGAAACTTACATGGACTGGAATCTTATCTATCGAAACCGCTGCCAGATGATCCAGCTGACCGAGCTGATTCCTGAATTCGAAGTCGCCCACGTGTCCGCATTCGCCGAAGAGCAACTGAATATCGTTTTCTGCCTGGTCGAGCGGATCAAATAGCGTTAGCAAAAGAAAACCCGCATTCGTCCAAGCGACGTCATCCGCGTTGGGCCTCGGTCGATCTCATCCAATGGCAACTGCCGACTCCGCCAAGATTTGCCCGATTGCTCTTTGCCGGGCATGCCCACTCGCAATGAACGGATTGGCTTTATAATGCTTGCCGATCGAATTTATCAAACGAGAAGACCTGGAATCGGCCATGAAAGACGAATCGCAGCTGGAGCACGTGTTTTCAAAAGTCGCTGACTTGATGGAAGAGGAAAACTTCGAGGCTGCGGTCACGTTGCTTGACGAGCACCTGGCCGATTTCCCGAACAATCCAAGATTGCTTTATATGAAAGCCTGTTTCGTTTCCGAACTTGGGCAAACGGATTTGGCGATCGAGTTGTACAAGAAGTCGGCGGCGAACGCTGGAGAAATGGCGGTAAATCCGCTTTTCAACCTTGGCAACCTTTACAAGGACCTGGACGACTTCCCGAATGCACTTGAAACCTACAGCAAAGTCGTTGAGCTTGACCCATCGGTTACCGATGCCTGGATCAACATGGGGTTCATGCTCGACAATCATGGCGAGCACGAACGCGCGTTGGAATGCTACGACATCGCCATTCAGATTGATGACGAGGACCCAATGACCTGGTCGAATCGGGGCAATACGCTTCGCGCCCTGAACCAACACCAGGAGGCCGAAAAAAGCTACCGCCGCGCTTTGGAGCTCGACATTGATGATTTTGCATCGCAAATTGGTGTCGCCGTTTGCATGACCCAACGGGGAGATCATCACGGAATCCAGTTATTGGAAAAATCACTGGAGGAGTCAGGGCATCCAATTGCCGCGTTTGAACTGGCCACGGCGCTCGCATCGCTAGATCGTTATTCGGAAGCCGCTGAGGTCTTTGAACAATTGGCGGAAGCCGGAATGGACGAACCAGCGTTCTGGAACAACTATGCTGAATCTCTGGCCAAGCTTTCGCGAACCGACGAGGCGCTCGAATATTTCGACCGTGCGATCCAGGGAAACCCCGAGTTTGAGGCCGCCTATTTTGGCAAAGCGAGATTGCTTCAAACACAGAATCGATTCCAGGAAGCTCGTCCCGTGATCGAGAAAATGCTCGAAGTTGCAAGCGAGGAATTCAAGGCACAACCGAGCGTCCGCGCCCTCGTCACCCTGGCCGTCTCAGGACCTGACCCGAGTAACAACTAGAATCCGATCGCGGAAACCCGCGACCGGAATCGTTCGAAAGTCTCGTCGCTCTACTTTGACTTGTCTTTGATTTTGGCCCAGGTATCTTTCAACGTCACGGTGCGATTGATAACCAGTTGATCGGCACTTGAGTCTTTGGCGTCAATGCAAAAATAACCGTTGCGTTCGAACTGAAATTTATCGCCCGGCGCGGCATCTGCCAGGGAGGGCTCAACTTTGGCGTTGTTGAGAACTTGGATGGACTCGGGATTCAATAGATCCTTCCAGTCTTTTCCTTCCGGGACATGGTTCGGATTCTCTTCCAGATACAAAGTTTCGTACAAACGTATTTTCGCATCGACAGCATGTTCGGCGGAAACCCAGTGAATCGTTCCCTTCACCTTGCGTCCATCCGGGGCCTTGCCGCCTGCCGTTTCAGGGTCATAGGTGCAGCGAAGCTCGATGATCTCGCCATCATCATCTTTGACAACCTCCTCGCACTTCAAGAAATAGGCGTAGCGCAACCGAACCTCACGACCGGGGGCCAGGCGGAAGAACTTTTTCGGAGCGTCTTCCATGAAGTCGTCCCGCTCAATGTAAAGCTCTCGGCCGAAGGGAACGTCACGAGTTCCCGCGGACTCATCCTCCGGGTTGTTGATCGCTTGGCGAATTTCGGACTCACCTTCCGGGTAGTTTTCAATCACGACCTTGAGTGGATTCAGAACGCCCATCACACGGGGGGCGATTTTGTTCAGGTCCTCCCGAATCGACTGTTCAAGCAGCGAAAGTTCGGTGACGCTATTGTGTTTGGTTACACCGACCTTGTGGCAGAAGTTACGAATTGCTTGAGGCGTGTATCCGCGTCGTCGCATGCCGCTCAAGGTCGGCATCCGCGGGTCGTCCCAGCCATCGACGAACCCATCATTCACAAGTTCAAGCAACTTTCGTTTACTCGTAACGGTGTGCGAGACGATAAGCTTGGCGAATTCAATTTGTTGCGGATGATGGATCCCAAGTTGTTCAACAAACCAATCGTATAACGGGCGATGTTGCTCAAATTCAAGCGTGCATATCGAATGGGTGATTCCTTCAAATGAATCAGACTGGCCATGCGTCCAGTCGTAGGTCGGATAGATGCACCACTGATCGCCTGTGCGATGATGATGGGCGTGGCGAATCCGATACATGGCGGGATCTCGAAGATTCATATTCTGCGAGGCCATGTCAATCTTGGCGCGAAGCGTGTATTCGCCGTCCTTGAACTCGCCATTCTTCATTCGCTCGAATAAATCAAGGTTTTCCTCGATGGAACGATTTCGATCGGGGCTGTCTCGCCCGGGTTCGTTCCAGGAGCCGCGATACTCGTGAACCTGATCGGCCGGCAAACTGCAAACGTAAGCAGACCCTTTTTGGATCAACTGAACAGCGCAATCATAAAGACGATCGAAATAGTCCGATGCGAAAAACAGTCGATCCTCCCAGTCAAACCCGAGCCATTGGACGTCGCGTTGGATGGCTTCGACATACTCGACTTCTTCTTTCGCAGGATTGGTATCATCGAAACGAAGATTGCATTTGCCCGAGTATTCCCCGGCGATGCCAAAATTTAAGCAGATCGATTTGGCGTGGCCGATGTGGAGATAGCCATTTGGCTCGGGTGGAAACCGAGTATGAACTCGGCCATCATTCTTTTTGTTCTCGATGTCTGTCTCGACAATTTGCCGGACAAAATCCACGTTTCTGGTTTCCGTATCGCTCATTGTTTGTTCGCTAAATTTAGGATTCGTTGGCTACGGCGGCGACCGCGTCGATGGCTCGGTCGATTCGCTCCAGACAGTTTTCTTTTCCGACAATGGCCATCGTATCAAACATGCCAAACCCGGCCGCCTTACCCGTTACCGCCACTCGCAGTGCGTGGATGATATCGCCGATTTTGATTTCCGCATGTTCGACAAATTGATGCAACACCAGCTCGAGGTTGGCCGCAGAAAAGTCGTCCGTCGCGGCCAGAATTTTCTTGAACTCAGCCAGGAGGTGGGTCGCATTTTCGGGTTTCACCAATCGTTTATTGAACGCCTTTTCGTCATATTCCAAATGGTTGTCGCTCGCAAAGAAATCATCAAAGTTCAGGATATCGCCGGCCACCTTGATTCGATCTTCAGCCGCTTCGACAATGGCACTCAAGTAGGGAGCGGCGTCACAGTCGACGGGTTCGTTCAATAGTCCGGCCGCTTGCAAGAACGGCAAAATTTTTGCGACTTTCTGTTTCCCTGGGACCTCCGCCATCTTCCGTTCTTGAAACGCGGAGAGCTTGTTTGGATCAAAACTGGCCGGATTTTTGACAACCCTTTCAAATGAGAAATGTTGAATCATTTCATCGATTGTGAAATCCTCGGTCTTGTCGTCCAGCGACCACCCTAGCAGCATCAAGTAATTGATGATCGCCTCAGGCAGGTAGCCGACCTCGCGATAGAAATCAACGAGCACCGGGTTGAACGTTGCCGGGTCTTCTTCGATTCCAATTCGTTTGGCAATTTTGACCCCATGATCGTACAGCTTCTTGAACTCGCGATTGTTCAAATACTTTTCAATGTTTCGTTTGCTTAATTTCTTTTGGCTGCCCGGCTCAGCCACAAAAGGGATGTGTGCGTAAGTCGGTTTGGTGTAGCCAAGTTTCTCGATCATGAAAAGTTGGCGAGGAGTGTTCGAAAGATGCTCAATCGCACGAACGATATGGGTGATCTCGAAATCCTGGTCGTCGACCACGTTCGCCAAGTGATAAATGAAGCCACCGTTCGCGCGTTGAATCACGTGATCCGGTTCGTCGGCCCAGTTAACGGAGACGTCGCCGCGAATCAAATCCTGAAATTCGCACTTGCCTTCGCGGGGCATTTTCAAGCGGACCACAGCGGACCGTCCCTCAGCCTCAAACTGGGCAGCTTGCTCATCGCTTTCGGCCATCCAGCGACGATCGTAGACAAAATTCTGTTTTGCTCGTTCCGCTTCTTCCTTCAGTTTCTGATAGTCGCCACCGGAATAATCTCGATAGGCATGACCTTCGGCCAAAAGCCGGTCGACAGCGGCTTGATACCGATCGCCCCGTTTTGATTGATAGTAAGGAGCGTGCGGCCCGTCTACCTCAGGGCCTTCGTCCCAGTCAATTCCAAGCCACCGAAAGCCATCCAGAATTGGCTGCAAAGCGGATTCGACATTTCGATCGGCATCCGTATCGTCAATCCGGATGATAAACTGGCCATTATTTTGCCGCGCAAAAAGCCAATTGAACAAAGCAGTGCGAACACCGCCAATGTGGAGATAACCCGTTGGGCTGGGGGCGAATCGAGTTCGAACAGTCATAAGAATTTGATGGAACAGGCATAAAAAAATCGGGCCGAATTTCAATTAAACGGCCCGATCCCAAAATCGGCAATACCTGTGGCATCTTCCAGCGATCAACTTGGCTCACATTCCCGCCCATTCGCGCTTTTCGCGGCGGGAGTCAAATCAGGAAAAACACCCGAATTCACCTGATTGGCAACGGCTTCGCTTTAATAGACTTCGTCGCGGTCGACCGATTCATAACCTTTGATGGTTCCGAACGAACGCCAGACCGGAATGGAAATCGACTCACTCACCACTTGAACCGATCCATCCAGGAAAACGGTGTTGATCAGACGCCCTGTATGGTAACTCCGCGCGGTGATGGCGGCGTAAGTCGATTGATCGTCTCGCTTGCCTTCCTGAACCGAGTTGAAGTCAATGTCATAAGTGTTCCCGTCATAGACGTAAGGAACCACGGTATTCGGCGTGAACACGGTGGTAAAACCCGAGTGGTGGACGCGACCATCCGGCCATTCTGTGTGACCGGTATTCTTATGGATATCGGATCCCAACTTGATTTGCCCGGAAAACGCCTGGAAGAAGTTCGGATCCGTGGGTGGTGTTGGGCCGGGGTCCGCCGTGTTTCGGATGTAGGAGGTAAACGACTTGACCTCCGCGGCACAAAGCGTGTTGCTCGTCCCGTCACGAACATGTTCCAAACGGACCCGGCTGTTCACATAAAATGGCCCGTCGCCCGGACGACTTGAAACCGGATCGTAAACCAGCCAGGTACCAAAGTTGAAACCGTAAGTATGCGGATAAACATGGGGCGAACCATTCTTTAACCTGACGAAATCATTCGCTTCATCGGGACACATATAAGTTGAGATTCGCATTTGAGGTACGCCCGTATTCTTTTGGGCGTCCCAGGCGACCGTAAGGTCGACATTCGTGTAGGCCTGGTTCTGTTCCATGAAGGGAAGCAAACGACCATGGATCGACCAGGAACCGTTGTTGTTGGTCAGAATCTCGCCGGGCTCAATGAGAAAACTTGAAGGAAGCCGACCATAGGTGGAAGCGTAATTTTGGGTCGCGATCCCAATTTGCTTCAGGTTGTTTTTGCATTGAACCTTTCGAGCCGCTTCCCGCACGGACTGAACCGCGGGCACCAGAAGTGCGATCAAGATTCCGATGATGGCGATAACCACCAGGAGTTCAACAAGCGTAAACGCAACTCTTTGGCGACGATTTCGGATCATTTATTCCTCGGTTCCTTTTCTCGATACTCAATTCCGGGCAAAATTGAGCCATCCAATGGATAATTGAAGTTTAATAGGCATTTCCTGTGCCAACATCGCCAAGGCGTTGATTTCGGGGCCTTTTTGCAACGCCCACCGCAAATCCAACATTTTGGTGTCAGTCCCACCGACAACCCGTCGAGTCTGTCGACACATCCGACAGGTTTGGCAGGGTTGCAACTGAGAAAAAATCTACGATGCGCTGGTCCATAAAAAGCCAAATTGTGCTGATGTTCGTTTCCATCGCGGTCGGTACGGTCATCCTGATGACGCTCGTCAATGGCTACTTTTCGTACAAACGTTCCGAATCAGAAATTCGAACGCAAATCACGCGCGTCGCCGAGTCGGTCACCGATTCGGGATTCCCTGTGACTGACGTGACCCTTCAACAAGTCAAAAAGCTAAGCGGCACGGAACTGATACTTTTGGATACTCAATCCAAAGTTGCCGGCTCCACCATCCAAAATCCTGAGCGATTTGTGACTCAACTCAACCAACTTTCGGACGCCAGCGAAGATCCACTCCAGACAAAAGTCTCTGATGATGACGAAACCTTCTATTTGACCGCAGCCAAGAAAACAACATTCACCGCTTATGGCCAACCGGCAAAACTCTATGTGCTGTTTCCCGAACGCAGTTACATTCGCGAAGTCCGCGCGGCTTGGCTTACGCCCTTGATCACTGGTTTATCCGGCAGCCTGGTCGTCGCGTTGCTGGGTGTATTTGCGTCGGGTCAGTTCACGGCAAAACTGCGAAAATTACGGGATCAAGTCAACATCATTGCCGGGGGGACTTTCGAGCCGATCGCCGTGCCACAGCGCAACGACGAATTCCGAGATGTTTCGGTTTCCGTCAATCAAATGGCTGAACGCTTGAAAAACTATGAAAACCAGGTTCGGTCACAGGAACGAGAAAAGACGTTCAATCAAATTGGTCGTGCGATTGCCCATGAAATTCGAAATGCGGTCACCGGTGGGCGAATGGCAATTGAACTTCACCGCCGAAAAAATTCCGATTCCGAAGATCGTCATTATCTCGACGTGGCACTTCAGCAATTGCGGCAAATGGAATCCAGTGTGGATCGCTTTCTGCGAATTGGCGATTCGTCTCAAGTCTCCAAGGAAGATTTTGATTTCCTGACGACCGTTGACCAGAGCATCAGCTTGGCCCGACCGCAGGCTGACCACCTGGGTGTGCTTCTGGAAGTCCATGTGCCGGATTCCGAAGTCCTGGTTCACGGGAGTTCGCGCGATCTGGAACAGGCCGTCACCAACTTGTTATCGAACGCGATCCAGGCGGCCTCGGGCGTCGTCGATGGCACGAATGTTGCAAAGCCTGTGGTGAGAATCACGATTCGAGAAGAAAATGATCGCGTTATCTGTGAAGTTGCCGATTCGGGCCCCGGTCCCGGCGCTGAAATCAAAGACCGGTTGTTCGAGTCGTTTTGCACCGGCAAGCCTGACGGCATCGGCTTGGGACTTTCACTAACCCGACAGATCGTTCAAGCCCATCACGGTACCATTGATTGGGAACGTGAAGCCGGAGAGACACGATTTGTTTTTGACATTCCGGTTACGCAGTCAAACCAGTAGGGGAATCCTTTGGCAAAAATCTTCATCGTCGACGACGAGCCAACGATTTGTTGGGGACTAAGCGAACTTGCGACCTCGATGAAACATCAGGTCGAAACTTTTTCGTCGGTCGAGAAAGCGTTGGAGCATTCGGCCAACAAGTTGGATCTCGTCATTGTCGACGTCCGCTTGCCAGGTATGGATGGCATTTCGGCGATCGCGCATTTCCAGCAACGCTGGCCGCGGGTTCCCGTGATTGTCATCACGGCCTATGGCAATCTTTCAACCGCGGTAGAAGCCATCAAGAAAGGCGCTTTTGACTACATTGTCAAACCCTTTCAACTGGACCACGTTCAAGCGGTGATTGAGCGGGCACTCGCTGTCGCAAAAATCGGTGAGCCCAACGAAGTGGTAAAGTCGATTGACGAACTGCTGGTTGGCTCCTCGGCATGCATGAACGAAATCTTCAAAAAGATCGCATTGGCATCGGACTCAGATGCTTCGATCCTGATTGAAGGAGAAAGTGGAACCGGCAAAGAATTGGCTGCACGAGCGATTCATTCCAACAGTCGCCGCGCCAAGGGTCGATTCGTTGCCGTGAACATCGCCGCGCTCAATCCGGCCTTGGCAGAAAGCGAGTTATTCGGGCACGTCCGAGGTGCCTTCACCGGCGCGACCGACGCCAAACCCGGCTTGCTGGCCCAAGCAAACGGTGGAACGCTGTTTCTGGACGAGGTTGCTGATATTCCGGAAAGCATTCAGGTCAAACTGCTGAGGGCATTGGAACTCAAGGAATTCCAGCCGGTCGGAAGTAGCGATTCCGTGAAATCTGACTTTCGAATTCTTTCCGCCACGCATCGAAATCTCGCGAGCATGGTCGATCAAAACCGTTTTCGCCACGACCTGTTTTTCCGCATCTCTTCCTTTGTGATTCACCTACCACCGCTTCGTGATCGTGGCGACGACGTGATTGAACTGGCAAACTATTTTCTCCGACAGTTTTCCAAGGATCGAAAGCCAGCGCAACTTTCGAAGGAAGCAAAGAAAGAAATTCTGGCACGACGCTGGTACGGAAATGTTCGCGAGTTGCGAAACGCCATGGAACAAGCTGGAATCGTGTCGCGCAACCAGGTGATTTTCCCGGACCATTTCCCCAGTCCGATTACCGCCAATATGGAAATCCAGGATCAGTCGATCGATACTAAATTCGAGTCGCTGGTTCGAACCTGGGCCGAATTGCAGTTCGGCGGCGATTCTGACCCCACGGAACTTTACGAAAAGCTGGTGGCGGAAATCGAAAAACCACTTTTCCGCTTGGTTTTGGAGAAAAACAAAGGGCAGTATTCGGCGGCGGCAAGACAACTTGGAATTCACCGAACAACGCTGAAAAAGAAAGCCGAGGCCTACGGTATTTTGGGAGACAATTAATGGCATCGAATCCGTTCGGACTTCACACCGTCACTCCCTACCTGATCGTCGACCAGGTTGAGGCTCTGATCGAGTTTCTCAAAACGGTTTTTTCAGCGGAGTTGCGAGGCGAAGTTCGCTTCCGAGATGATGGGACCGTGCAGCACGCGGAAATCACGATTGGAGATTCGGTGGTCATGATGGGCGAGCCCATGGGTTCACTCAAGGCTCAACCAACTTCCATGTATGTTTATGTCGATGACTGCGATACGACCTACCAAACGGCCCTGGATGCGGGCGGAGAAAGCGTCATGGAACCGCAATTGTTCCCACACGGTGATCGCTATGGCGGGGTCCAGGATCAATCGGGAAACATTTGGTGGATCGTTACCCACGTCGGAAAAGATTGACGAATTGCGGTAGGAAGTTACTGAAAGCAGCTTTCAGTCTTTGTCGGGATCCGGTAGTTCACTTTCGATGGCTGCCGGGAAATCAGCAACATCCGATTCTCGGACCAGTTTTCCGTTTTCATCCCACCAACGCCAGGTTCCTGTAGGGCGGCCGTTTTCATAGACACCGGTGATGGCTCGCATCCCGTTTTCGTGCCACCAAACCCACTGGCCCACGCGTTGATCGTCTTCAAAGGCGCCTGTCGTTTTCTTTTGACCGTTAAGGTACCACCACGTGAATCGACCGATTTGCTGCCCCTTTTCAAACCGACCTTGTTTTTTCGGTTGGCCGTTTCGGTACCACGCTAACGACTTACCGTGCTGGACTTCGTTGCCGATCGTTTTGTATCCCGTGGGTTTCGCGTTCCACCAATCGTCTTCGCCATCGACCTCCAACTGGGGACCGAGGAAGTAGTTTTCATTGCGTTTCTGGTTGGGAGACCAGTTCTCGGTTTTGTTCACGATTTGTTGACCGTTGACATACGTGTCCTTGCGTTGGACGCGTCCGGCCTTGTCCCATTGGATTAGTTCGCCGTGGAGCTTTCCTTGCACGAAGGCCATTTGCCTCATCTTCATGCCGTTTGGATACCACCAGATCGCAACGCCGTTTCGTTTACCATCTTCGTAGCCAAGCTCAAAAACTTTCCGACGCATCGGATCGAGCACAACCCAACTACCGTGCAACTTCCCGTTCTTGAAAAACGCGATTGAAAGGAACGGTCCTTTGTATTCATTGAAGGGTGCTGCCCCGAACATGGAATCCTTCGAGGCATTGTGCCAACGTTGCCAGCTCCCTTCCATGTAGCCACGCGCGAAGTTGCCTTCTGCCAATACCTGGCCGGAACGATTGAACAATTTCCAGGGCCCATGATTGAGATAGTTTCCCTGATCGTCTTGAATCACGTGACGCAGGACCTGGGTTTTTCCATTGGGATATCGTTGCCGGATGACTTCGGCGCCCGAATTTGGCAGAGGTGTCCCGATCGATTCTTGTGCGTTTTGCGGAACCACGGCATTGTTATTGGATGGACGGTGGTTACGTGGGGGCGGAATCTCTTCAGCGCCTCCGCCTTGGGTTGGCGACGCGCCCTGGGTACCCGGCACACTCTGAGTTCCCGGCACACTCTGCGAACCTTGTTTCCCCATGAATTTGTCGATCAACGACTTCTCGGCCTGATTGGCCTTCTTCGAATCCTGTTTTGTATCTTGATTGCCCTTTGCGTCCTGATCCTTTTTGGGCAACTCCTGCCGAATGGATCCGACCGTGACCAACTTCTGCCCGAGTAACAAGTCTTGCGCCGCGAGCAACAGTAAGACTGCGGCCAGTGCTTGAAAAATGCAATTCATTCGGTTCGCGGGAATCATGATCTGGCAAAACTTGAAGCTGTGAAACAACAGAACACCATCTTCTATTTTCGGCTTTCCAGGGTCCAAAGGTGCGGGTTTTGAACGGGACCCGGTATTTTCAATTCAAGCCGAGAAATCGCGTCGTTTTTTGAGCTTCCAAGACTTGCGATCGGCTTCGACGACCTTAGCGCCAGAAACAGAACAAACGGCCAACTTTGCCAAGAAAGGAATTCCGATAGATTCCAACCAAATAATTCGGTGACTAGAATCATTGAAAACACAAACTGACCGAATCTACGGAACCCATAATGCGAATCTGGCTTTCAACCCTTGCCCTGATCTGTCTCGGATTGTTTCAAACAGAATTCCTGAACGTCGCGAACAACGCTTTTGTGAATGCGAACGAGCGGCCCAACATTCTTTTCATCTACAGTGATGATCACGCTTATCAAGCGATCAGCGCCTATGGCTCGAATCGAAATAAGACGCCCAACATTGATCGACTCGCCAAAGAAGGGATGTTGTTTAATCGCTGCCTAGTTACCAACTCGATTTGCGGTCCCTGTCGCGCGGTCATTCTGACCGGGAAATACTCGCATCTCAATGGATTCAAGAACAACGGCAACCGCTTTGATGGATCTCAACAGACCTTTCCCAAGCTGTTGCGAAAGAATGGATATCAAACCGCCATGATCGGGAAATGGCATCTTCGAACGGAACCAACCGGCTTCGACTATTGGAAAGTGCTTCCGGGGCAGGGGGCCTACTACAATCCCGATTTCAAAACGCCGGAGGGCACCGAAAGAATCACCGGCTATTGTACGGATGTCATCACGGATGTCGGTTTGGATTGGCTCAAGAACAAGCGTGATAAAAACAAGCCGTTCATGCTGATGCTTCAGAATAAAGCACCTCATCGAAACTGGTCGGCGGGCCCCGCTCATCTCAACACGTTTGACGATGTGACCATGCCGGAGCCTTCCACCTTGTTCGATTCCTATGAAGGTCGGCAATCGGTCATCGCGGATCAAAAAATGATGATTGCCAATCACATGCGACCCGGCGCGGACTTGAAGATCTGGACCAAGAAAGATCTGAATACCCAACCGTTCAAACGCTTTTTCGGACGATTCACGCCGGAACAAAAAGACGCCTTCTTCAATGCGTATCTGAAAAAGAACGAAGAATTCCAAAAGGCAAATTTGCAAGGCAAGGAGAAGACCAGTTGGTCCTATCAACGTTATGTCAAAGATTACCTGCGTTGCATTCAATCGGTCGACGACAACGTCGGTCGCGTTCTCAAGTACCTCGATGAATCAGGATTGTCGAAAAACACGATCGTCATCTATTCGTCCGATCAGGGCTTTTATCTTGGAGAACACGGTTGGTATGACAAACGCTGGATTTTTGAAGAGTCCTTGAAAACGCCATTGATCGTTCGATGGCCGGGAGTGACCAAGGCTGGAAGCCGGAACGAAAACGTTGTTTCGAATCTCGACATGGCTGAAACGTTTCTGGAAATGGCTGGCGTGGAGATCCCCAAGGACATGCAAGGCAAATCGTTGGTGCCCCTGATGAAAGGCGAGAAGCCCGAATGGCGTAAGACCTTCTATTACCACTACTACGAAACAGGGATGCATGGCGTGCCTGCTCATTTTGGTGTGGTCACCGAGCAGCACAAACTGGTTCGCTATTATGAAACCACCAAAGATCGAAAGCGGATTCCGATCAACCAATGGGAACTCATCGACTACAAGAAGAACCCCGAAGAAACCAAGGACTTTTTCAATGATCCGTCGTATTCCAAAACACGCGAAGCGTTGCAAAAGGAACTTCGACGTCTCATGAAACACTACAAGGTTCCCGAAATCAAAACCGATTTTCCCGATCAGTAGTCGGAATCGAGACCGGATCGGCCATTTGTTGACCTTCGGCGAGGATTTTGATCCTTGCCAATTTCATTCTCGCTGAAAACAATGTGGTTGAGCGAGAAATGAATAGAAAAACAAAATCAAACAGACGAAACGTCCAGCCCAAGGGAGATACCCCTGCGCCGGTCGACAGCAAAAGCCCTGCCGTCAAGAATCGCCTTTCGAGAATTTCTGAGAATTATGATCGACTACAAGTTCTGTTGACGAATCTCGAAAACCAGATTCCTGCTCCGCCTCCTGTCGAGACCCAAACTCGTACAGAGACACAAACTCCTTCTGAGCGCCAAGGCACGCCGCAACGGACTTCTGCAAACGACGTGT
>CAYSXI010000133.1:0-14976 GCA_964434955.1 uncultured Pirellulaceae bacterium | reverse complement strand
CGCGCCTCAGTTCGACTTGACGAATTGAGCCCGGAACACGGGATGATCGTTGAGTCGCATCCGGCGCTCGAAATGGGTCCGATAGTCCATGCCGTGCTCGGCCGGGGTCACCTCGACTGATCGGGGTTTTGAGAATTGCGAACACTCGGCCAGTAGTTCGATCGTCGATTCAAAGTACTCCTCGACATCCGTCCAGAAATGGAAGACGCCGCCCGGCTGGAGGACTCGATACACGTCGGCAACAAACTCAGGAGTCATCACGCGCCTTCGTCGATGCCTGGCTTTCCACCAGGGATCGGGAAAATAGACGTGGACACCTCGAGCGATATCCGCCTGCAAAAACTCACGGAACAAACGAAGTCCGTCGCCGGCGATCATCCGCGCGTTTGTACAACCGAGCTTGGCAAATCGATAAGCACAGTACTTGGCGTATTTTCGAGCAATCTCATTGCCCAGATAGTTTGCGTCCGGATCGTTTCGCGAGGCGTTGGACAAGAAAAGCCCTTTGCCGCTACCGACTTCAATTTCAAGCGGCGCGTCGCGATCAAAGAATTCAAGCACATTGAATCCTTCAGGAAGGTCCTCGACGTGTTTGATCAAATGATCAAACTCAATCGTGCGATCGATTTTTGGAAGTGCTCTACGACCCATAATCCTGAGGCAACAAAAAACCCGCCGCAAAAGCAACGGGATTCAATGAATTCAAATGTCCGGGCTCAATTGCGAAACCCGGTGAACTGGCAATGATTGGCCAGTCGAACACGGGTCTATGGAGTTTTAATTTTCTTGCGCTTAGCTTTTCGCGCCTTGGCGCTCGCAGGTCGCTTGCCGTGGTTGGCTTTTTTGACTTTATGGGAAGGCTTGGCCATGGATCAATTCCTGATTTGTTCGAAATTTGAAAGGAAAATGATACCGCGCAGCGGCACGATCGGAAAGGCTCAAAATCGAGACTCTTTCGGCCAAACTCAACGGTATTTGGGACATCATTGGCTGATTGTATTGCCTATTCGGGCGACTTTATAATCATCGGTTGCAGTATCTTGTTGCCTGGAGACTTCCAAAATGCCTCAAACAGTCAATGGAATCGGCACCCACTACTACGGAAAATCCAATCTCGAATTGGAAACGGGAGCCTGTGAATTTTGCGGGAGTATCGCCCAGCTTGAGACTTACGAAACCGGGCTTTTCTTTGTCGTTTTGTTCATCCCAATCATTCCTTTGGGCCGCAAACAGATCCTCGATTACTGCCCTTCCTGCACCCAGCACCGAGCCATTTCGGTCAAAGAATGGCAACGGATCAAGTCGGAAGCGATCGAATCCAGCACCAGCAATCTGGTCGACAAGATGGACGATCCCGATGTGGCCATCGAACATTTGCAAACACTGAGCGCCTTTCGCCAACACGATGAGGCAAGAGACTTCGCGGCAGCCATGGAAGGTTCCCACGGTACCAATGCCGATGTTCAATTCTTCCTTGGCGCATGGCACGAAAAGTACGGCACCGAAGGCGATGCCGATCGTTGTTTTGACCGGGCTTTCGAAATTGACAACAAACATCCCGGAGCGATTCGAGCGCGGGGTGTCGGCCTGATTCAAAAAGGAAATCTAAACGAGGCACGCGAGCTATTCAAAATGCTTGAGCCGCCGAACGAACATTACGACCCCTCGATTTTCGTGATGCTGGCCACGTCCTATCAGGAACAAAACGAACACGCGACCGCGTTGGAAATCTTCAAACTGATTAACGACGATGAACCGTCGTTTGGCAAAGAAGGTTGGTTCCGAAAATCGGTCAAACAATCAGAGAAAATGTTGGGCAAGTCCAAGAACGACAGTTTCCTGCCACGCTGGACGCTGTTCGGCTACAAGTATTGATCGGGGCTGGCTCGTCTTCGATCACGTCATTTCGAACGCGTCATGTTGAGCGCAACAGAACGGACCAATCGCGCGATTAGAGTGTCGGAAGCATAGGCTCGATTTGGCTGCTTGCCCGCGATTTAGCGGTTTGTCTTGGAGCGGCGACTAAGTCGCGTTTCCAGCCAGAGTCAATTGATCAACGATATACTGCCAAATCTGATCCGTTCGAACATCCGTAGCGACTTCCATGTTATTGCTTGCTTCTGGAATGTCGCGGCGGTCGAAAAGTGTCACGCCCCGGGTGATTTCACCTGTCACTTCAATCATCCCCGGCATCTCGTTGAATTCGAACAACTGCGGTTCCAAAATGGACATGGCGCCAATCACGTCATTCAAAGTGATTGACTCTTTTCCGTAGTGTTGCCGAAAGGTTCGAAAGGCATTGGGGAGAATCTGCCGCAAGAACCACCCCGCTCGGGAATGGTCATCGGGAAGCTGATCCATGAAATCGAGTCCGAACTCGATCTGCCTGGTGATATCCAGGGGCACCAGCGTCTTGGTTGTTCGCGATTCGAATACCTGTTTGGCACTCTCCGGATCGAAGTACATATTGAATTCCGCGCCAGCGGTAATGTTCCCGATCGCATCGACGCTTCCACCGGTGATCACGATCCGATCGACGAGATTTTCCAGGCCAGGATCGCGTTGAAAAGCTCGAGCGACATTGGTCAATGGGCCGAGACAGAGAATCGTGACGTCATTGGGGTTTTGCTTGATACAATCCGCAATCAATTTGTCTGAGGGTGCCAGGTGCTGAAGCCGCGAAACTTCGAATCCTGAATTCCCCAGTCCATCCTGACCGTAAAGAAAACTCGTGTTTACCGGGGGAGCATTGTCGGCGCCACTGGCGCTCCCAAGTCGTGGATACTTGTCCGGATCAATCAATCCGATGACCGCCTGGAGGTTTTGATTGGCCTGATCGGCGGTAACGCTTCCTTCACAAGCCGTAACCGCGACGACATCTAATCGTTCATCAAACAGGCAAAGGCATAATGCGACCGCATCATCCGTACCCATATCGCAGTCAATAATTACTTTACGCACCGATTGCCCTAGCCTTCCTGCGGCATTACAAGAGTATGTTCGAACCAAATTGGTGGTGGGAATCCTGAATCCGTCGCGGGAATTTTAAAATTCAACCCACATTGAAACAAGAAAAAAAGCGTACAAACGATTCGATTCAACGGGAATTCCCTCGCATCGCCAGCCAATTTGTTAAAGATTGACGACAAAACAGAATATCGGAGCAAACGTGCTTTCAAATGCAATCGAAAAGGCGCAAGCCGGCGAGTCCCTGTCACAAGACGAAATGTCGGAAATCGTTGATCAAATCATGCAGGGACAGTCAGATACGGAACTGACCGCCCGCCTGCTGACCGCTCTCTATAAAAAAGGCGAAACCGTTGAGGAACTTGCGGGCGCCGCGAGGGCGATGCGCAACCACATGAATACCATTCGCTGTGATCACCCGCGTGCAGTGGACACTTGTGGAACTGGCGGGAGTGGCAAGGGAACATTCAACATCAGCACGGCCGCCGCGTTTGTCGCGGCCGCCTGTGGAACCGTCGTGGCCAAACATGGAAACCGGAAGGCGACAAGCAATAGTGGTTCCACGGATGTCCTTGCGGAGCTTGGGGTCGCGGTGGATAAAGACATCGCGTCTGCCGAACGATGTCTCAACGAGGCCGGTTTGTGTTTCTGCCATGCTCCCTTGTTTCATCCCTCGGTTCGCCACGTCGTACCCATTCGAATGGCATTACCGCACCCGACGATTTTCAATCTGCTGGGTCCACTTTGTAATCCTGCCCTTGCACCCCACCAGGTGTTGGGCGCGGGTCGCGGTGAAACCCAGACGTTGATTTCGGAAGCTTTAGCCCAGCTAGGAACCCAACACTCGATCGTGATCCATGGCAACGACGGACTGGGAGAGATTAGCTGCCAAGACCAAACCCGTGTGATCGAGGTATCGAACACTGAGTTGACCGAGACATCCTGGTCTCCCAATGATTTCGGGCTGAAAATATCGCCCGGAGACATCACTGCTTCCAGTCCAGAGCAAAGTGCCAAAATGATCCTCGACGTGTTCGCTGGCGAATCCGGCTGTCAGCGAGATATTGTGATTCTCAATGCGGCGGCGGCCGTTTGGATTACCGGTAACGCGAATTCGCTCAAAGACGCGGCTCAACGATGCTCCGAGGCCATCGATTCGGGTGCCGTCACGGCGAAGCTCGAGCAGATTCGAAGTCTTACCAACGCCTGATTCCCGGTTCACGACAACTCGATTTGAGGCCCAGGGTTTTGATCCAATCGCTGGATATTCGTCCCCCAAAGACAATTTTGCCCGCTTCAAGTAACATGTGGAGTCTCAATTGTCCTTTCATTAACTCGCGACTGAATCCTGGTTTGAAGCCATGGCTCTTTGGAATCCATTCGGAAAAAAGAAAAACAAGACGGAACAGGAAGCCAGCGAAGCCCCAGCTTCCAATGAGGCGGAGCTGGAAAGTCCGGAACTGACCGACGATGCGCCCCCGACGCCGGAACCGGTTGAAGCTTCCGAATCCTCCGAGCCTGAAAAGGAAGAAAAGAAAGGCGGTTGGTTTTCCGGCTTTAAAAAGGCCGTCAAGAAAACGTTCGAAGTTCTCAATACGGACGTTCGCGACCTGGTCGGAAAAGAAGGTCGCGTCGTCGATGACGAATTCCTGGCCGAGCTTTTTGCCATCCTGATCAAAACAGACATGGGAGCAGGTCCAGCAGGAAAAATCCGCGACGGGATCAAAGCCAAATACCGGGCACGTAAATTGTCGATGACCGACCTCGTTGATTCGGCCAAAGAAACGGTCCGGGAAATCATGGCCCAGGAACAGGCGACGGTGAGCATGGCCGAATCGGGGCCGACCGTTATTATGGTGGTGGGCGTCAACGGCTCCGGGAAAACAACCTCAATTGCCAAGTTGACTCACAAGTATCGATCCGAGGGCAAGAAAGTCGTGCTCGGCGCTGGCGATACTTTTCGAGCAGCCGCTGTCCAGCAACTGACAATTTGGGCAGAACGTCTCGGCGCCGAAATTGTGACCGGCAAGGAAGGCGGTGACCCTGCAAGTGTTGCCTACAAAGCCGTCGAAACGGCCGTCAATACGGATGCCGACATTTGTATCGTGGATACCGCCGGTCGCCTGCAAACGCAAACCAACTTGATGGACCAGCTGACCAAGATTCGGAATGTGATGAACCGCGTTTGCGAAACCGCGCCTCATGAAGTTCTTTTGGTGCTGGATGCAACCGCCGGTCAAAATGCTATCAGTCAGGCACGCGGGTTTTCAGAAGCCGCAGGCTGTACCGGAATCGTCCTCGCCAAGCTGGATGGGTCCGCAAAAGGTGGTGTCGCAATTCCCATCCGTCAGGAATTTGACCTGCCCGTGAAATTCATCGGATTGGGCGAAACTCCCGACGCTTTTGCAGAATTTAACGTCGATCACTACGTCAACGCTCTCTTGGATTTCGAAGGCTAAATCGAACTTCCGTTGGACGCCGACCAAGGCCCTCAAACTCCTCCTAGCTTCGCTCGCTTGGCTGAGCGTTAGCCCTTTGCTAACCGGCATGACAGTTAGCATGCGCGGATACGGTCAACCTGCTAAATCAAACCAACCGATACAACAGCAATGACAGGAAACTGCGCGGAGCGCTCCATTCCTGCAAACTGTTTACCGCATGCAAAAAGGAGTTTGACGTGCGACGCCGCAATCTGACGATCCGATTGTTTGCTATCGTCTGCCTGACTTTGGCACCAGCAACCACCCTGCTCGCCCAGCAGGTTCCACCTATCGTTCAATCAGCCTCGAGCCGGATCGGTTCGACGGGCCAAAACCCTTACTTGATTGGTGAATACTACCAGCAAGACCCGGTTCAAGACAAAAACCAGGATATCAATCAGGTTCCTCAAGCGCCTCAAGGAAATCAGGATGGCGTGAATGGCCCTGGCCTGGAAGTCCAGAGCAACGCACGCAACCTGATTGGCGGACGCCGCAACTGGTGCAACATTCCAGCTCGACCGGATCGTCTGTTTGGTTGCACTCAGAACGGCTTCTGCGTCGGCGGTTGGGTTCAAACCGGCTACCACGAACGGACCAACGGTTTGTTCAACAGCCACCCCGGTCGATGGAACGTTCATCAATCGTGGTTCCATGTCGAGAAATTGGCCGACCCATCGCGTGGCATGAACTGGGGTTTCCGAGCGGATGCGGTTTACGGTGTCGACGCTCAAAACGTTCAGGCTTTTGGCAACTCGCCCCCTGCTGCTCCAGACAACTGGGATAACAGCTACGACAACGGTATCTACGGCTGGGCGATCCCGCAGGCGTTTGTCGAATACTCCAACGGATACGCGTCAGCCAAAGCCGGTTACTTTTTCTCTCCCATGAGCAAAGACCGCCTGACTTCCGTCGATAACTTTTTCTACAGCCGCACCTTTGTTCAAACCTTGACTCGCCCTTACACAATGACGGGTGGATTGGTCGAGACCAACATGGGCGGCACGACGTTGATTGGCGGTGTCACAACCGGTTGGAATTCAGCCTTTGAAAACATTGGCAACGCACTGACGTTTGTTGGTGGTTACCGGATGCAAATGGCAAACGGCATTCAAGTCTCCAGCATGTTCAGCTTCGGCGACACGGGAATCAACGGAACGGGTTACGCCAACTCGTCCGTCATCGACGTTCCCCTGACCGATGCCTTGTCCTACTCATTGCAAATCGACTTCTACGAGTTGGATGCTTTCGACGATATCGCGGTCACCAACGAGTTCATCCTTCGTCCCAGCCGATGCTTGGGTCTCGGTACTCGCTTGGAATACTACCGCACCGATCGATTCGGTGGCGACATGTCGACCTGGGGATGGACAAGTGGCGTCAACATTCGGCCTCACCAGAACATCATCGTTCGACCTGAAGTTCGCCTCGACTGGGGTCCTGCTGCTGCGACCAGCGGCCAAGCCAACTGGGCCATGGACGCCATTTTCATGTTCTAGTCCGTAGGCAAATAAAGCAAACCGATTCGATTTCGAATCGGAAATCATAGAAAACGACTTGGATTTCCAAGTCGTTTTTTTATTCGAGTCTTCAAAACATGGTGCCCTTTGGAATCGTGTTAACTCTTGAGGTTAAGGCACGCAAGCGGTAGATTTCATTGCGCCAGAAACATTCCTTGATCCAAGCCAATGAAACTAATCATCGCCATCGTCCAGCCACAGAAGCTGGAGCCGATCAAATCAGCTCTCTCAGCCGTCGACGTTTTTCGCTTGACCATTGTCGACTGCCAGGGGTTTGGTCGCCACAACCCGAAATCAGACGCCGGTAGTCCGGCCGAGTCGGTCGATCCCTTCGCCCAGATGCACCGCAAGGTTCAGCTTCAAATCGCCGTCAACGAACCTTTTGTCGAACCAACGATCGAGGCGATTGTGAATGCCGGAAGGACTGGCGAAGCGGGAGAGCCGGGAGATGGCAAGATTTTCGTCCTGCCCCTTGATGAATGCGTTCGTATTCGGACGGGGGAACGCGGCCCGGAAGCCATCTAACGTCACCGGCCATTCAAGCCACTGGGCCCTTTGAAGTCGCTGGGCCTGTTGAAGTCGCTGGGCCCGTTAAAGTCGCTGGGCCCGTTGGCCGGTCTTGGGCTTCGGGCGAATCGGTTATCCAAACCTTCTCGACTAGATTTTTGCGCCAACGCCCTTGGTCAGTGCCATAAACGCCGATTCCAAATTGACTTCTTCTTCGCGGAACATTTGGATCGCAAATCCTTCGGAAACCAACTTGGTCGATAATCCGCTGTAGTCTTCCGCATTCTCAATAAGCGTCACCACCAGAAATCCATCACCTTCGGAAACGGTGTCAACAATATCCTGTTGCTCCAGCAAGCCAATGGCCGACTTCGTATCGCCCTGAATCCCGATGTGTAGCACAATTCGCTCGCGCACCAGTTTCATGACTTCGGAAACTTCCGCTGAATGGCTCATGACACCGCGGTCGATGATACCAACCTTGTTACAAACGTCGGCCAATTCGGGCAGAATGTGACTGGAAACGATGATTGTTTTTCCTGTTTGCCCAAGTCGGCGTAGCAGGTTTCGCATCTCGATCCGCGCCCGCGGGTCCAAACCACTTAAAGGCTCGTCAAGCAATAGGACCTGCGGGTCATGCAGCATCACACGAGCAAGCCCAAGCCGCTGAGTCTGACCACGGGAAAGCGTGTTCGCGTACGCGTCCCTTTTGAAGTCGAGATCCACAATCTCAAGCATCTCATCGCAGCGGCGACGACGCTCTTTGCCCTGGATTCGATAGGCGGCCGCGAAAAACTCGAGGTATTCGATGACCCGCATGTCATCATAGACACCAAAAAAGTCGGGCATGTAGCCAACCAGCCGACGAATTTCCTTGGGTTTGTTGTAAATCGAGTGCCCGCAAACATAGGCTTCGCCATAAGTTGGCTCCAACAAGGTCGCGATGATTCGCATCGTCGTCGTTTTGCCGGCACCGTTGGGCCCGATGAATCCAAACAGGTCACCTTCCTGCAGATCAATCTCAATCGAATTGATGGCGTAAAGCTCACCGTATTTCTTCGTCAGATTTTCAGTTCTAATCACGTTAATACCTTGAACCGAGCCAGGTGAACTGCGCCGGACCTATCGCTTGATTTCTTTTACTGGGAACAGGACGCGAACAACCGTCCATTTCTTGTCGATATTGGCAGAAGTCTGTTTTCCGTCGACGGTCAAAGGAGTGGCCGCTGACCTGATTCTTCCGATCAACATCGCTCGGTTGCTATCCAACAGAGCACTCATGTCGACTTGCGTCATGTAGTCGTTCGTCAGCTCCGTATAAACGCGACCACCCGCCGCATCAAAAAACATCATCATTCGCAGGATCCGCGGAACGTCGAGATCGCTCTTGTCCCACATCGTGTTAATTTCTTTGATCTCATTGTCGTCGGTGTCCTGGTTTTTCACTCGACGTTTCAGGAAAGATTGAAGATCCTGTTGGCGACCAAATGAAAGATCGAATTCTTCGTTTGGTCCCAGGTTTGATTCGATGGGAATCAAAAAGTTCTTGTAAAAGACGGCACAATTGGTCAACTCAAAATCGAAAGGGTTTTTCACCGACCCCGAAAGGGTCGTGCTCACCGTTTCGAAAGTCAGCTGGCCGTCATATTCAAAATTAACTCGCCCCTGGTAGCGGCCCAAAAGCGGTTTCGAGGAAGTAACCTGAATAGGGACACCATTCAAATCGGTCACGCCCGGCTTCTGCCAGGCGACATAAGAGGATTGAAACAGGCTACTTCGCGAAAGCGTCTGCATCCCGCCCAAGCTGTTACCCGGAAGTCCTTGCCAAGACAATTCTCGATTCTCGATCTCAAGCTCTAACTTGCTTTTCTCGGGGATCGAGAGATCGTGCGAAGCCGTTACCGGGCTGTAAATTTGCGACCAGATCGTTCCTCGAACTTTGCCCGTCTGGACGTCCACGTCGACAAGCTCAAGGTGATTGACGCGAATCTCATTAGGCTTGTTTGCGGAGAACACAAAATAGGCGACCCCACAAAACAAAACGGTAATGACCGAGAATGAAAGCCAAGTCCACTGCATTCGCTTGACGACGTACTTCATGAAAAAGTAATCACCGGGGCCAATCAGCAAAATATAGGCAACAACCAGCAAGGCAACCGTCGTGAAGTTGATAAAGCCCACGCCCTCATACTGGTCCAGAGGAGCACGCAATTGACCGCTCAAGTCAGAAAACCCGATTCCCGACGTATTCTGGTTCGAAGCGTCGTCCGGGGATGAAAGCCCGGTCGCCCCCAACAGCTGAGCAATCAATTGATTGCGGCCATTCCAATCATTGATCCGTTCGCTACCCAAATCAAAATTGACGAAGGTGATTCTTCCAAAGCCGTACGCCCGTTCGGCGATCAATGGGATCCGGTCCTGGATCACGTCCTGTTCGGTCGCTTGGTCAAACATCAAGTGAGCGACAGGGAGCGGGTCGGCGCCCGCTGGTATCAAACGACTTGAATCGGCCGAGGTATATTTTTCGAGTTCGTCCGCACGCTCGAGACTTGCCAAGGAGTTGAATCTTCCGGGAAGCGCCTTTTTCAACAACCCGTTTTCACCAAACCAGGTTTCGCTGGATTCCCGGGAACTGATAACCAAATGCCCCCCGTTGCTGATCCACTCGGCCAGGCGTTCGCCCGCTTCCGCCGACCAGTTTTGCTCGATGCCGTCGGCAATGATCACAATCAACTGAACCGAGTTCATCATCGCCGCCGAGTTGGGAAGCTGGCTGGTGTCCGCAAAGTGAAGACCAATTCGATCCCGTTTTCCGCCGCGACTGGAGCCGATAAACGTATCGATTTCAATATCCGTTCCAAAGCTCAGTGCGAAACGGGTGGTCGATGCCTGGGGCAATGGAATCTCACCGGATTCTTTCAGGCGAAAACGCTGGGCCGTCAAAACCGATTCGTCCGAATCCAAAAGCTTGATTTCGATGTAGGAACGATCACGTCCGACACGCACGCCGACTTCAAATGCACCGTCTGATTTTTTGGCATTCTCGACCGAGTATCGATAACGAATCGGGACGCCGTCTCCGTCCAGGGTTTCCACTTCAACAAAGGCAGCGCCGTCTACCTTGGCGGCGGTCTTGAATCGAAGCGGGGCCCACTTCCCGAGACTCCAACGCCCGTCGAAGCCAATCGAGATATCAACGAACTGGCTCGTTTCCTCGGCGCGATCCGACTGACCACTCGCCGGCAGTGACAAAAAACAGACCCCAACCAACCCCAGAACCAAGAAGCCCAAATGAGAAGGCCTCGCGAATTGCCGACCCAAAGAACGAAACGGGGTGCCGATCGCTCGGCTGAGAAATTGAACTGGGCTGGTCAAAATAGAACTGCCAAAGGGCCAAAATAGCGGGAAATCGAAAGGTACAGCATAGCGAAATGGTTTCGAAGCTTCTATATGCTGATTTTACGTAGAAAAGCCCCTTTTTGATCGGCCAACCCGACGTCCAATTACGGTTTTTCTTCGTCCGGGCATATGCAAGCCAGTTTTTGGCAACCCGGACATCCCGTCCCATATTTTTCACTGATCGCCTTGGTCAGATCGACGTCCGCGACATTCGCAATGGTTGCCAACCAAGCCAACACGTCCGCGAATTCTTCGTGCAAATTTTCGCGGTCCCCCGTTCTCAAAGCCGTCGCGAGTTCACCCACTTCCTCCATCAGCCACATGTAGGTGCCCTCAACGCCTCGAGCCACATCCTTTTCGTGGTACATTCCTCGAATCAGGTTCTGCAGGTCGCGTAAGCTAACTTCGTTTGTTGGATCCATTCACGACGCTCCGGATGTTGCCTTTTCTCGATTCGGCCATCGAGTTACGATCGCTGATTGTAATCGACTCCCACTCTCCGCAACATCACGCGGCACAGGCAAGAATCCGATGAACGAACCCGCAGAAAACCAATTTCAATTCGTCTGCAAAACCGACGAAATTCCGGAAGGAGAAGGTCGTTCCTTCGAAATTGATGAACGAATCATCGCCGTGTTCAACGACCAGGGAACGTTCCGTGCGATTGACGATCTTTGTCCTCACATGGGGGCGTCGCTTTCAACCGGTCATATGGAAGACTCGGTCGTAGCCTGCCCCTGGCATGCCTGGCGTTTCGATACCCGCGACGGTACCTGGTGTGAAAACCGCCGTGTAAAGATTGACGCATTTGACCTGAAAATCGAAGGCGATCAGATCCTGGTCAATCCCACGCCTCGGCCAAAGGAAGATCAGTCAAAGAAAGGTCCGCCAAAGGAAGCGGAGTAAAGGGAAGAAGCGAGTATCGTCCTTCCCAATCTCAGGTTCTCGAAATTACTTCTTCTCAACTTCGATCATCACCTCATCCCTGGTCTTGGTGATGATATCAATGTCCGGCCGAATGGACTTCTTGGTTTCGACATTGGTTTCGAACGAGCTGGCTTTCATGAAACCAAGTTCGGAATCAAATTGAATTTCACCTTTCCCGGACTGGGATGTAATTTCAATTTTCTCCTTGCCGTCTTCGGTTTTTGTCGTCTCGCTAACAACATTGACAACGGCAACTTTTTCTTTTGCCGATTTCTCGGCGTCGAATTCGTACTTGAACGATTGATCAAATTTACCGATCGGGTTTTCAATCTTTCGAGTTGACTCCCAGCTTTGGACTTCGCTCACTGGCTTCTCGGGAAACTCGATCGCCGAAGGCCCGAGAATGCTGTTCATTCCTTCGGTGGAAAAAACTTGCCGGAGGTGCATCGAACTGGAAGCGTCACGAAGCGCTTGCTGGGTTTCTTTGGGGATCGTGAATTTCCCGATCTGGCCGCGGGGAGACAATTCAAAAAAAGAAGTCGCCCCAACGATAGGTCGCATGTCCTTCAACATGTCACGAATTACCTTTTTGGTTCGACTCGGTAAATCGTCAGAAGGATCCTCGCGCGTATCAATCGCGATCGTTTTCACTTCGCCTTCGGGGTCAGTATTGGTCGTTGTGATCGTCACCCAATGGATGACCTGCTTGATGGAGGCGTTACCATCGACCACCTTGTCGACCGTCCAGCTGACCTGCATTTTTACTCGCACTTTAATTTTGACTTCCCGTTCAAGTACGAGCGTTTCTGTTTGAGAAAGTTGATCAAACAAAAGCGAATAAGCGTCACCTACTTTGAACTTCCAAGCCAAGGGATTGGCCTGGGTTCCCTCGGTTTGAACACCCCAAGCGGTGCCGGAGCAACTCAGAATAAAAATGGCTGCGACAACGCAAATGCAAATTCTGTGAATACGGTGCATCTCTGTGCTTCCCTGTTGGGCGCCCCTGCCCTGTCAATTTAGCTGTGATGTTTGATCATTGCGGAAGCGTGCTGCCAGTCGATTTGGCAAGCTCGACTTACGACTCGCTTAGATCAATCGGTAGCTTCCGCCTGGATCCAATACGATTGGTTCTGACTCGGTGTTCGCCTGGACCTTTTGGGCCCAAGCCTGGCCGTCCTGTTCAATCGGCGGCCATGTATTGTAATGGCATGGCATGACTTTTTGCGGTTTGATCAAGTTAATTGCCGCGATGCTGTCTTCGATACCCATGGTAAACAGGTCACCGATCGGCACGACGGCCAGGTCAATCCCCGAACTGCCAATCAACGCCATATCCGAAAAGAGTGCGGTGTCGCAGGCAAAGTAAATTTTCTTGTCGTCGATATTCAACTGAATTCCGCCAGCCACGCCACCGCCGGAACCGTCCGGCAGTTCCGAGCTATGAATCGCCGGAGTCAATTTCATTTTACCGAAGGGCTGTGAGACCGAGCCCCCAATGTTCATTCCAACCGTATTCTGAACCTGGTGTTCGGTCGCCAGCCATTGGGCAATTTCGAAGATGGCTATGCAAGTGGCACCGGTTCGGTTCGCAATCTTTGCGGCATCGGCGATATGATCAAAATGCCCGTGAGAGATCAGAATGAAATCCGCCTCCACGTCGTCGGACTTCACCTCAGTCGAAGGGTTGTCATCAAAAAAGGGATCGATCACGAGGTTCTGATCGCCAACTTTAACGGTCCAAGTGTTGTGCCCGTGCCAAATAATTTCTACCGACATGATTCCAGTCTCCTAATCTAGGCCATTTGCTTTCGGCCGTTTAATCTTGGCGCAGAATTCGATTCATATTGATTTTGTAATTTTCAACTCCGGGCTGGCCGTAGGGATTAACTCCCATCAAGCGGCCTTCCATCACCGTTGCCAACATCATCATTTGCATCAATTGGCCCATGGAATACTCATCGCATTTCGGAAGCGTGAGGTCCGTTGTGGCGCGAAAGTCTTCTTGATAAGCCTGATTCGTTCCTTGAATCGCTGCCGTCATCAACTCGGGCAAGGTCTTTTCCGACAGCTCATCCAGCTGATCCAGGTCGCTGCCGATTTTGCCAACCGGTAACGGGTCCTGCCGCCATTGCTCAACGATGATATTGTTGATTAGTTTATCCCGTTTTCCTTCCTGGTGCTGTTGAGCGCGAGAATGCAAGTCCCGGGTATTGACCACGGTAAGCGGTGTTGAGCCCAACTCTTTCTTGCCGACACTTTCGGCGAACAACTGGTCATACCAAAGCCCAAATGACTCGAGCGACTTGGACCAAACCGACATCGTTCGGACGCTAACGTTTCGCAATGCCTCCATCAACTGATTGACGGCGACATATTGAAACACCACGTTTTCGTCGAATCCCTTTTGCCGGAACGCTTCATTCATGGCCATCGCGCCATTCAACAAAGCAATAATATCGATGCCGAGGATGGCTGCCGGCAACAACCCAACCGGGGAGAAAACCGAGAATCGCCCCCCGACTCCGTCAGGGACTTCGAACCGATCCTTGCATCCCAACTCATCCGCAAGACTCGACAGCTTTCCGACTTTCCCGGTAACCGGAATCACCAATTCGGCGGCACGGTCCGCGCCGAACTTCGCGGTCAACGCCTGAAGAAACTGCCGAAAGGCAACCGCAGTTTCGATGGTGCCGCCACTTTTGCTGATCACAACGATCGACCAGGCATATTCCGGATCGTCTTCGCTGGCCAGCAATTGCAACAAACCCTGGGTCGCATCGTTGTCGATGTTGTTCCCTTCGAAGAACATTCGCGGACGCCCACCCCGCGCTCCACGCGACCACAAATTGAAATAGGGCTGGCAACAACTTTCCATCAATGCTTTCGCGCCCATGTAGGAACCGCCAATTCCCAAAACGACGACCCGGTCAGAACATGCACGAATCCGCTTGGCGGAGTCCAGGATTCGTCCGAGTTCACTGGCAGCTCCGTCCTTCGTATAAGCGTCCAACAATCGTTCAGGCATTTCGATAAAGCCCGCGTCGAGTGGGCTTTTGTCGGCAGGAACATCACCGCCCGAATCAAATAGAGGCAAATCTTGTTTCAAGATTTCTTCACGTGCTGCTTCCAACTTGGAATGGTATTGATCAAGATCCGCATGGGTGATGCCATGATTGGGG
>CAYSXI010000132.1:0-14981 GCA_964434955.1 uncultured Pirellulaceae bacterium | reverse complement strand
AGTTAAAGCCAGGCAGGTCACGGACAGTTTGCTGAACAGGGGGCCAGACATCGCTTCGCCTTTCAATTAGAACCTCAAGCCAAGTCTCAACGCGGAGTTTGCGGAGCTTGGTCGACACAGTTTGATCGGACAAGAACGGCCTTCGCGAAGGGCGAACTGAAGGCGTCCATGACCACCTCATCCGTTGAGAAATTTTGCTAATTCTTCGTCGTGAAATCCAACAAAAAGTTTTTTTCCACGACGAAAAGTCGGCGCTCTCAAGTTTCCACTTGGACCCATCAAGACTTTGATGAGTTCCTCATCCGTTGGATTATCTTTCTTCAAATTGTAATGGACGATCTTTTTCCCTTTGGCAGACCAAAGCTCTGTTGCCGCCCGCGCAAGTTTTATTGCGTCCTGGGCACCATATTTTTCTTTTCGGGCGTCGATTTGCTCGACAACCGTCACGTCGACCTCGGCAAGGACCCCTTGCGCTTTCTTGCAGCTTGTTCAGCCATTGCGATGGTAGAGCCAGTCAATTTTGGCGGCCATGTTGATTCCCCCCTGTTTGAACACGATTGCAAATACGATCGCGAACACGATCGCTAAATCTTAAATGCCAATTTCTTCCGACCTTTGCCTTAGGCAACTAATGCCTTTTGCGACTATTGCTTTTCCGGCTTGGCCTTGGAAAAGAATACGAGCAACGTCAGGTCTTCTTCAATATCGTGAAAAAAGTGCTTTTCGCCAGCCGCCACAAAAAGAATCGCACCTGGCTCGCAATCGTAACTTTTTCCTTCGATCTTCAGTTTCCCCTTGCCGCTCTGGACGTAATAGACCTCGTCTTCCCGATGCGGACTTTGGCCGTCCTTGGCACCCGCTTTCAAATGGTAGACACCGCAATGCATGGTCGAGTTGTTGAGAAACGAATGATAACTGGCCTTTTTCTTGGCACGAATCTCGTTCAACGCGTCGATATGAAAAAGGCGTTCGTCATTTTCTTTCTTACTTTCCTGCATGGAAACACCTTCTCGGTTTTGGGTTGGGCTTATCGAAAAACAAGCCGTGCAAATCAGACACAATATTAACAAGCCCCATAGTTTCGAATGCATATCCCGTGTCTCCAGATTCATAAACGCCTCCAGTTCGGTCGATCGTCGTTCATTCTATCACAGCCAAATCCGCGGATCTGTAGTTAACAAAACCGAAGCGGAAGCCCAAAATGGCTTAAAGAAATGGAGCCCGAATCTTCGGAACCTGACGGCATTTGATTCATGCCGCAGCCATTCTCAAGTTTTTTGTAACCGCCATCCGCATTCTTGAATTGTATTTCAATTTCATGCCAACGATTCACGCATTTGATTTGTTTGATTCCGACTTGCCTGAAGGTAACAAGATGATTGTTCCCGTTTTTGGCAACGATCGTTTTCTGCGTCAGCGCGCGGTTTCCGAGTTGGTCCGAAGCTTGAAACAGGGGGAAGGAGAACCGGACGACGGTTCTGATTTTTCAACCGCCAAGTTTGAAGGGGACAGCGCGTCCTGGTCCGACGTTTATGATGAACTCTCCACGGTTTCGCTATTTGATTCGGGAAAGCGAATCGCGGTGGTTCAGGATGCCGACAAGTTTGTGAAAGACCATCGCGAGTCCATTGAGGACCTGGGCGAGAAGAAAATCGATGGATGCCTGATTCTTTGCGTCGGAAGTTGGCCGGCCAATACTCGACTCTACAAACATTGCGACAAAAAGTTTCTGCAAATCGATGTCGGTCCTCCCCAGGTCAAAAAAGGACGAAGCAAATCTCGCGATGACAAACGAATCGCGGACTGGATCGTCGCGCACGGGAAGTCCGAGTATGGAATCAAGCTCGGAACGCCTGCCGCCCGCCAGATGATCGATCTACTCGACGATGATTTTGGCAGAATGGATCAGGAGCTGGCCAAGATTTCGTTGATCGAAGGTGGCAAAAAAGAAATCACGCCGCAAACGATTTTGGAAATCGTGGGCGGTTGGAAGGCCACTTCGGTTTGGCAAGCAATCGACCACGCGACCGATGGCGACTTGGACCAGGCCTTTGAACTGCTCAATCGTTTGCTTCAAACGGGCGAACACCCTTTGGCCCTTTACGGGCAACTTTCCTGGTCGCTTCGTCGCTTCGGACAAGCTTGCGAATATTTCCTCAGCTCCCAACGCAAGGGTTCGCCGATTGCGATTCGCGAATCATTGAAACAAGCTGGTTTCCGCAGCTGGGGAAATGAACTTGAGAATGCCGAAAGGCGGATGAAGGCGATGGGGCGAAAGAAAGCGAGCCACATTCATCAATGGTTGCTTGAAACCGATCTTGCCTTGAAGGGCTCCCATTCGAATGAAAACCGGGCCCGACTTGCCCTCGAAGTCTTGTTCGCGAAGCTGGCCGCGTAGGGCGGAAGTGTGATGGCGGGTTCCCGCTAGCATTTCAAAGCGCTTTGGCTTGCCAAGCTTGATGGCCTGGCCCCGTTTTTCTATGATCCGCGCCCCATTTTTGTGGACAGCCAATCCAAGCTTACGCGCGCGGAACTACGATGCGAAATCGACATTTGATCCTTTCACCGCTTCTTGTTTGCCTTCCCCTCGTCTCGATGACCGGTTGTGGGCTTTTGCGGAATCAATCGGACGTCGACCGTCTCGTCTCGATGATCAATAAGCAGCCCGATGGCTCCAAGCCGATTCGGATCACGCCTGATAAGGAAGACGAAAATAAGCCAACCGAAGATGAACCGGAGTTTGTTCCCTTTCAATTGCCGAACATTTCTGAAATTACTGGCTCCGGCGTGCACGGGGCCAATGAAAGGAACAGCGATCCCCGCGTGGCCGTTTCGGAACCGGCGCCGGCAACGAGCACGCGGAACCAACCGGAACGTCGGCGTCTTGCCGAAGACAACCCGCTACGTCCGATTCCCAAATCCATTAGCAAACGATCCCTGGAGGAATTGGTCAATCAATGGGCGGACGCTGGAAACACGGATCTCCCCTCGAGGTCCTCAAATGTGGGCGGCGTCTCCAAGGAATCGCCACGGCCGCAACTGATATATCGAGCCCCCAAAGGTTCAAGCAACCCAGTCAAAACGGCAGCTCATGAATGCGAATCGGGAGACCCCGACTGCCAAGCCCACGTTCAATTGATTCTGAATTCGGATTCGGAGAAAGCAGAACCGAAACGTCTTCGTGACAAGCTTTTGCTTTGGACACTGCATGAAGGCGACGACGATCCCGTATTGACGGATGAAGCCCAGGTCCAACGGGTGGCCTGGAATGAGAAACTGAAACATACGGTCGAAGTTCTGACCGCGGATCTCGAAAGCGATCACGAGGGCGCGGAAGCCATCGGCTCGTCTGCCAAACTTCGCTTGCTTCGCTTGCTTTCGGGAAACATCTCGCACGCCAGTGAGCCGGTCAAATCTTTTTCGTCCGACGAACAGCAAAGCTGGATTGCTCAAATGGCGGCCGTCGACAACATGTTGCTGCTGGCGGAAAACCAATGGGACCAATCGAATGAAAAACGACGCCGGGAACTCGTGCGTCGCTGTACGGAACAACTGCGGCAGGCGCTCGTTAATCTCGCGGGCGACCTTCCTTTGGAAATTTCGAATTGCGAATTATGTTCCGCGATTCACGGCTTTGGCCAATACACCACCATCGAACCAGGCCAAATCCGCCCCGGACACAAAGTCCTTTTGTATTGCGAAATCGAAAACCTGGTGTCAAAAAAGACGCTGACATCCAATTCTCAATTCGTCTTTGAAACAGAATTTTCTGGGCAGGTGCGAATCCTGGATGACAACGATCGGGAAATCAAAAAATGGCAGTTTGATTCGATCGTTGATCGAAGTCGCCGCATTCGCCGTGATTACTTTGCGTACGTCACGATTGAGATCCCGGAACTCGAAAGTGGCGTTTACCGTGTCGAAACCCGCATCGAAGACAAATTCGGAAACCAAACTTCGGCTCAAAACGAATGTCGGTTGGAAATCGTGTCCGCCAGCAAGTAGCCATTCAATCCCTACGATCATTACCTTTTGCCACGCGGTTTTACTTACACGCTACGGTCGTCAAACTTTGACACGATTCGATTTTCCCGCTTTTCGGGACTACTCAAATCTTGCCGATAAAAATCGTATCCGAATTTGTCCGGCGTTTTCGATTTGAGAATTCATGAACTTCCTGATGGCCTTGGCGATCCCCGTTTTGCTGATTTGGGCCATCGTCGTCTTTCGCTCGAATCGCTGGGCGCTTTTGAAGCCCTGGATGACTTATCAAAATCTGATGGTCGTTTCCTTGATCGCCGGATGCTGTCTCGGTTACGAATTCTTCCACCTTTCCGTCGGACCGATCCCGGCAACGATTGATCGCATTTTCTGGGGCGCAATGATGTGCCTGTTTGGATTCTTTATTTACAAGAATCAGATTCGTCTCCGCCCGTTCAATCACCTTGATCTTTTTGTTCTAGGCCTGCTGCTGTTTATTGCATTCAGCACGTTCAGCCATGACTGGAAGTACCGGGGCAACGAGCCGATGGGCCGGTTGCTTTTTTTCAACTTGATGCCGGCAGGTTTTTATCTTGTTGCCCGCAATATCAAATTCGAGGCCAAGCATTTCCAACAGGCGTTCTGGCTTTTCTCATTGTTCGGTATCTACCTGGCGCTGACGGCAATTGCCGAGGTCCGCGGATGGTCCTTCCTGGTCTGGCCAAGGTACATTGCCGATCCGAGCGAAGCCGAGTTTTTTGGTCGAGCACGGGGACCGATGATGAATCCCGTGGCCAATGGCATGGCCATGATGTTTGCTTTGGGAAGTACGCTGATCCTCTGGCCAAACGATACGTCCAAGTTGAAACTGCGAATTTACGTTGCGTCCGTGTCGGTTCTTTTGACCGTGGGCATTGTTGCGACGATGACTCGGAGCGTTTGGCTTGGATTGCCCGTCATCTTTTTCGCGCTGGTTTGGCTGCCGGCACCGAATCGCTTGCGCGGTGGAATGGCCATCGCGGCGATGGTGATTTTGGCGCTCGGAATTTCCCTCTTCGGTTCGAAGTTCAATTCATTCCAACGCGACAAGTACGTCACCGCTTCGGAAATGTCCGAGTCGGCATCCCTTCGGCCGATGCTTGCCTTTGTCGCATTCAAAATGTTTGAAGATCGCCCGATCATGGGCTGTGGTTTCGGGCAATACACAAAGTACAAACGGGTTTATCACCTGGAATCGGGAAGTGGCATGCCGCTTCAAAAAGTGCTCGTCTATATGCAGCACAATATTGTGCTGTCCTATCTTACGGAGCTCGGCCTGATCGGCGTGGCTTTCCTTTTGGCCATTACAATCACCTCGGCTTCGATGGCCTTTCGAATCTGGCGGCGTTTCCTTCGCGGAGCACCGGAGCCGGATTCAACCGGCTATTTCCAGTTCAAGTTTTCCACACTCATGATGGTGATGGTGATTTGTTGGATGACCAATGGGATGTTCCACGACGTCTCCATTATCCCCATGGTTGGATCGTTCATGTACTTTCTGTTCGGGATGATCAACGGAACCTATGAGCAGACTTGCCTTCAAGCCCGTCCTGATGTCGAGCCGCGCACAGCGCAAACGGCTACCAGAGTTGCCATTGGCTAAAGGCGATGACGTAGATGCCCAACAATAAATTGGTCACGGCATGGGCCAACACGCATTCCCATAGATTCTTCGTGTGAACCATGAGCCAGGTCACCAAGGAAAACCAGGCCATTGCGGCCAACGCCTCGCTCGGGTGAGTCAAGACACCGTAGACGGGGGCAACCCCGAGTGCAGCCCATTTCAACTTCCCAAAGTTGGCTCGCCACCAATCGGGTCGATGAATGTATCGCACCAGGAAACCGCGGAGAAAGATCTCTTCGGCCAACGGGACAAGCACCGACAGGATGCCGAAGCGAAGCGTCAAAAACGCATACAACATGAATGCGGTTTGGAATGAGTCGAATGGATTAAAGGCTTCGCGACTCCCCAATGCGTCTTCTCGAAACCCGAGAAGCACCAAAAGTTTCGCTTCCAGGTTCAGGTGGCAAAGGGCAATCCAAAGAACCACGCCAACCACGCCGACCGGCAGCCACCAATATCCGATTCTCAATGGAAACTGTCGCAAGTAATGCGGGAAACAAAAGGCGAGCACAGCGGCGACAACCAGAAACCTTACCAAGGTCGCCAGCGCGTAACCCTTCGAAGCTCGTGGATCCGTCTGGCTCGATCGGGCGCCCGACGCATCATCTTTCGTCGACATTCCTGGTTTGGTGTTTTTGTCGGCTTCGGAACCAACGGGCCTAGGGGCCTCGTCTTGCCGGGCCCAGGCAACAGCGCGGAATCCATCCCGAGTCGGGGCAGACGCATAAGAGCTCGATTTGCCGCTCGGAAAAAAAGTCAACAGCAGCATGTAGGCCGCCAAAGGGAGAACCCAAGGCCAAATCGGTGGTTCCGATTCCGAAGACGCCGGACGTTCGGAACGATCCTCCGATTTCGAATTGCCCTCATTTCCGTTCGATTCTTTACTCATTCAAGCATCTTAACCTGAAAGGCCGGATTCACTGTATTCCAATCGTCAATTGCGACTGATTCAATACTCATTTTCGACCACGGCAGGGAATGTGGGGTAGTTTTTTTCGATATAATCAATTCGTCAAGCTGCTTTGCGAGCTAGCCTGATGGGGCAACGCCAAGTTGGGAATGATCGGCATTCTCATCGATCGATTTCAGGAAACTTCAAATGATTTACCCTCGTACTTTTTCCTTGCTCGGCCTGATTGCCGTCTCGTTCGCGACGATCGTCTGCAGCGCTTCAAAGGACCTTTCCGCGCAACGAAGCGCGAAACCGGACTACGAAGCCCGAAGGAAACGCATGGTCCAAGTCGCTGTGGTTGGAGCCGGAGTCAAAGACAAGCGGGTCATCGATTCCATCCTGAAAACCGAACGGCATGAATTCATGCCCAAAAATGTTCGGTACATGGCCTACTATGATGCGGGAGTTCCCATCGGCGAAAGCCAAACAATCTCATCACCTTTCATCGTTGCTTTCATGACCGAAAGCCTCGAACCCAAAGCGACCGACAAGGTCCTCGAAATTGGAACGGGTAGCGGATACCAGGCCGCGGTTCTCAGTCCGCTTGTCAAGGAAGTCTACTCGATCGAAATCGTGGAAGCGCTTGGCAAAAAAGCCGCTTCGACCTTGAAGCGATTGAAATACAAAAACGTAAAAACGAAAATTGGTGACGGCTTCAAAGGTTGGAAAGAACACGCGCCTTTCGACAAGATCATCGTGACCTGTTCGCCCGAAAAAGTCCCTCAACCTTTGGTGGATCAACTCAAGGAAGGCGGTTTAATCGTCGTTCCCGTCGGTGAAAGATACCAACAAACGCTGTATTTGATGCGGAAAAAGGATGGAAAGCTTGTTCGGGAGAAACTTCGTCCGACGCTTTTCGTTCCAATGACCGGGAGAGCGGAAGACAACCGAGAAGTAAAACCGGACCCCAAGAACCCAAAACTGCTCAATGGCGATTTTGAAGAAGAATTGGATGAAAACGGGTTTGTTCCCGGGTGGTACTATCAACGAAAACTCGAACGCATTGAAGAAGTTCTCGCGCCGAGCGGACAGTACTTTATTCAGTTCAAGAACACCGAAAAAGGTAAACCTTCGCACTTGATGCAAGTCTTCGCGATTGATGGAAAGCACATTTCCAAAATCAAACTTTCAGCATCGGTTAAGTGCGAAGACGTCCGACAAGGCTTTCGCAAATCAGAAATTGCACTTTGTGCCGTCGAATTCTGGAACGAGAAAAATGAGCCGATTGGACAACCACGCTACATCGGACCCTTCAAGGGCACGCGAACGTGGCGGAATTACGATCGCGAAATTCGAGTCCCCGAAGATGCCAAAGCGGCAATTCTTCGAATCGGCATGTTCGGAGCGACGGGAACGGCATCGTTCGACAACCTGATGATTCGCAAAATTGAAGTCCGAAAATAATCTGACTTTCGGCGCCAAGCCGGTCATGCGAGGACACAACGACTGATGAAGCCCGAGGCGAGTCGGTCGTTTTTTTTGCGCAGGTAAGCGCTTGTTGCATGTTGATTTTCTACCACGTCGAAGCCTCGGATTTCGATTTGCAACTTGCTTTCAAGCTTACCCCAATCCGAATAACCGGATTTACCTATCCATTGCCCCCAATTACCTTGAATTGCCTATATTTAGTGATAAGCTGAATATACGCGGCCGACTCGTCAGGCCGGCGGAGTGCATTTTGCGTGGAAGACCCACCGTTTTGCACTTGTTGGAGGTTTATTTTTTTTGCTCGCCAAGGGGCTCACAATGAAGTTTGTGACAAGGTTGTTTTTGGTGGCGGCGACAGCATTTTTGTTTGCTAGCGTCACCAACTCCGTCCAGGCACATGGTTGGGGTTATGGTTCCGGCGGTTCATGGGGAAGCAGTGGCGGCAGCTATGGTTCTTCCGGTGGATACCGCTACTACTCGTCGAGCGGCGGAAGCTACGGCTCGTCGGGAGGTCGATATCACTATTCAAGCGGCGGCAGCTACGGCCGACCGTTTCGCACGCCAGTTCGTTCAACGCTTCGTCGTATTCGAAATCGCTGGCACAGTTCGGGCGGATATTCGTCCGGCGGCCGATATTACGGTTCGAGCGGTGGCTCTTCAGGGGGCTACGTGGTTTATTACGGTAGCAGTGGAGGCAGCAGCGGAGGATCTTCCGCGACTTACACTCGCAGTTACTCGAATCCGCCAATCGTAAACGGTTATTACGATCAAGGTAACACTCGGGTGATGGATGGAATCGTCGATCCCAACGCGGGCCAAGGTGGAAATCCTGGTCCTGGACAGGGTCAAGAAAACCAGAAGCCACCCATGGGTGAAGGCAACCAACCAGGTGATCAGGGCGGAGAGCAGGGCGAAGGCGGAATGGGTTTCGTCTCCGTTAATCCTCCGACCGGCGATGCCTGGTTGAACGTATCGTTGCCACGTGAAGCAAAGGTTTACGTCAATGGACGTTTGACTTCGACTCCGGGCGGCAAACGACAATATGTTTCTCGCAACTTGATCGCGGGTGAGAAATACACCTACGAAGTTCGCGCGGAAGTGGAGCGGGACGGTAAAAAAGTCGAACAGACCAAAGTCGTTTCTCTGACGGCCGGAAGCAACAAGAATCTTGACTTTGATTTCGGCGAGACACGCGAACTCATCACGTCGTTGACGCTTTCAGTGCCTGCCGATGCCAAAGTTTCTTTGGGCGATGTTCAGACCAGTTCGGTCGGTCCCGTCCGTTACTACTCAACCAAAGAGTTGAAGAAGGGCGAAGCCTGGAAAGACTACAAGGTTGTTGTTTCGGTCAATCGAAATGGCAAAACGGTTTCCCAAGAAAAGACGGTCACCGTTGCAGCCGGGCAATCGATGCAATTGAATTTCGATTTCGAAAGCAACTTGCCGGCACCAAAAATCGCTTCGCGAAACCCATAATTTGCTGAGCAAGGCTGCGTGCTGATTTAATCGTCAGGACCAGAATAATCGTATTTCAAACCCTTTCCGATCGAATGATGGGAAAGGGTTTTTCTTTTGCCGAAACCTAAGATTAGGAGTACCCCGAATGGGTCTTTCCATCCACCTTACGGCTTTCCGGCTCCATGGCTTCCACGCGAACCAAATCGAAACAACGTCAAGCGAAAGCGAACGAAACGCCTTCGGTTTCGATGCGTGAATCCGAAACAGGGCAGGGGACTCAGGATGCCGGGCAAGTCGCATCCAGCTGGCCTGCCTGGGCCAAAGCACTTGCGTCGCTTTTAATCGGGTTCCATCTATTGGCGGTATTGATGGCGCCGCTGACCATGTTCGCGCCCTCGGAAGCATTGACGGTTCCCGTTCGAAATGCTGTAGCGCCCTACCAACACGCAACCTATCTCGATCACGGCTATCAGTTTTTTGCACCCGACCCCGGACCCAGCCATTTTGTGCAATACATCGTAATTACCCAGGACGGAGAACGGATCGAAGGGCGTTTTCCTGATCGAGACAAACACTGGCCGCGCTTGCATTATCATCGCTGGTTCATGCTTTCTGAACGCGTGTATGCAATCAATGACCAGATCATGAGCGATGAAGAGCTCAAAGCGGCCTATGCCGACATTGATCGAGCCATTCGCGAAGCCGATATGAATCGAAACGTTGAAGCCGTCCAATACTTCAACCGCGAAAAGCGTCTGCTGATGGAAAACAATGATCGCCTTCGCGAACAAAGCAATCGATTGACCGTGGCAATCCAGAACGATCTCGCGAAACGTTACGACGTTCGATCGGTTCAACTTTTCGCTGTCGAACGCACACTGCCCCGGCCCTACCAGGTGACGACCGAGAAACGCAAACTGACGGATCCCGAATTCTTACCTCTGGAACGCCGGATCGAATTGAAGGAAGTCGAAGAGAAAAAGAATGATGCGGAGGAGATCCAATGATCTTGGAACCGCTGAAGGATTATGGCCGAGACGCGGTGTCGTGCTGGAACCGATTCTGGTTCACGCCGGCCGACTCCCGACTCCCGTCGCTACTTCGTATTCTTGTCGGCGGCATGGTGCTTTACACGCACCTGGTCTGGTCCATTTCGCTTGAATCGTTTGCGCTCGCAGACGGATTGATTCCCGAGGCCTACGTTCGCGGCGAAGTCGGTGACTCGAAATTCTTCTGGAGTCACTTATTCGGAATCGAGTCTGCGGCGACGCTCTGGACCGTGCATATCATTGCCCTCATCATTTTTGCGATGTTCGCACTCGGGTTATTCACTCGGGTCACTTCGATTTTGAGTTTTCTTCTGGTGGTGTCCTATGGAAACCGCCTGGCGCCCGGGCAGTTTGGCCTGGATCAGATCAACGCGTTTGCGACGATGTACCTGGCTGTCGGTCCTTGCGGTCGATACTTTTCGATTGATTCCTGGATCCGAAAAAAACGCGGAATCGAACTTCCGCTCACATCAACTTCGGCGAACATCAGTCTTCGTTTGATTCAGATCCATATGTGCATCGTCTATTTGTTTGCAGGCCTCGCAAAACTCCAAGGGGAAACCTGGGTCACCGGAAATGCAATTTGGGGAGCCTTCGCAAGTTACGAATACCAGACGCTCGACATGACCTGGACGGCCGACAATCTATTTTTGATCAACGTTTTTACATTTGGCACGATTCTGTTTGAGCTCAGCTATTGTGCTTTGATCTGGAACCGATTTTGTCGACCTTGGCTGCTTCTCTCAGCCGTGGCAATGCACTTGGGGATTGGAATATGCATGGGCATGATGACATTTGGTTTGATCATGATCTTTGCCAACATGGCATTCCTTCCGCCCAAATGGATTGATCAATTGCGCGGTTTCTTGCGCAAAGAAACAGGGCAGGGCGGTACCGCCGAATCGGCCGCTTAGAAACCGTCGCTTCGATTCGCGAAAACCTTCACCGAATCGCGAAAACCTTCACCGAATCGCGAAAACCTTAACCGAATCTCTGCGGAAGAATCTTTGGCCCTACAGAAACGACGAAGCAGCGTCTAAACTGATGGATTCCATTAACCAAAGGAGGAATTCCGGTGTCAAAATGTTTGGCCGTTGCAGGAGCAACTGGCGCGGTGGGATCCATCGTGCTTCAATTGTTGGAAAACGTCGACATGCCCGTCGATCGATTTAAGTTCCTTGCGTCCAAACGTTCGGCCGGTAAACAAATTAAATTCCGAGGCGAGTCGCATACCGTCGAGTTAATGGAACCGGAAGCGTTTGACGATATCGACTTGGTGATCGCCAGCACGCCCGATGAAGTTGCCGTCGATATCGTCGATTGGGCGGTCCCGCGCGGAGCCATTGTGGTCGATGAAAGTGGCGCCCATCGGATGCGGGAGGATGTTCCGCTGGTGGTTCCCGAGGTAAACCCGGAAGCGGCCGCGGAGCATCAAGGAATCATCGCCAGCCCAAACTGCTCAACCACTCAGATGGTCGTCGCGATGAAACCGATTCACGACGCCGCCAGAATTCGCCGCGTCGTAGTTAGCACTTATCAAGCGACCAGCGGGGCAGGGGTCTCGGGGCAGGGGGAACTGATCGAATCCACTCGATCCCGCTTGGAATCGGAACCGTTTCAGCCTTCTGCCTTTGCTCACGATATTGCTTTCAACTGCTTGCCACAAATTGGCTCTGAAAAACACGAAGGCTACACGTCCGAAGAAATGAAAATGGTTTGGGAAACCCAAAAAATCTTTGCTGATTCCTCAATCCAGGTTTGTCCGACCTGTGTTCGAATCCCTGTTGAGAATTGCCATAGCGAGAGTATTCTCGTCGAGACAGAACGCCCCGTGAGCGTCGCCGAGGCCCGCGAGCTTTTTGCAAAAGCGAATGGCCTCGTTGTCATGGACAATTTGAAAGAGGGGGAGTACCCCATGCCGTCCAACTGCGACGAAAAGGATGAGGTATTTGTCGGGCGAATTCGAAAAGATTTGTCTTGTGAAAACGGTCTGGCATTTTGGTGTGTCAGCGACAACTTGCGTAAAGGCGCCGCGACCAATGCCGTCCAGATCGCCGAGTTGGTTTTGTCGGGCAAGTACACGCTTTGCAACTCGTAATTCTCCTGGACCGCAGGGCAGGGGAGTGCAAACGAAATAAAAGCGCATGCGTTACTTTAAACTGACGATCGCTTACGAAGGAACGAATTACGTCGGTTGGCAAGTCCAGCCGAACGGTCCTTCGATTCAAGCTTGTCTCGAAAAGGCGTGGGCCGCGGTTTGCCAGGAGGATCTCCGGATCACCGCCAGCGGACGTACGGACGCGGGAGTTCACGCCCGCGGCCAAGTCGCAAGCCTCGGTTCCAACACGGAACTGGATCGCGAGACCTTATGTCGCGCGATCAACGCCAATCTTCCTCATGACATTCGACTATTGGAAGTGGAAGTGGCCGGGGAAGGGTTTCATGCGATTCGAGACAGCGTTTCAAAAACTTATCGTTACCAACTTCAATTTGGCCCTCAAGTTGATCTGTTCCAACGGTTGTTTCGCTGGTACGTTCGCGGCCAATTGGATGTGGAGGCAATGCAAGAGGCGGCGGAATTGCTGACCGGCAAACATGATTTCGCGAGTTTCCAGGCTTCGGGAGCCGAAACCCTGACGACCGTTCGAACGGTCTCTGACTTGCGTATCACGGGGCAGTCCACGGGGAACATTGAGTGCCTGGACCTTGATATTTCGGCGGACGGCTTCCTTTACAATATGGTGCGAAACATCGTTGGGACGCTCGTTGAAGTCGGGCTGGGCAAACAGTCACCCGATTGGGTTCGGGAGGTGTTGGAGGCGAATGACCGCCGGGTTGCCGGACCCACCGCGCCCCCGCATGGGCTATTTTTGCAGTGCGTCAGATACCCTTCGGATGTTTCGCCCCAATCGTAAACCCTTTTTGATTGACCGAATGTAAACTAGACTTGGATAGTATCCTGCAGCCAAGACTTGCAAGACTCACCTTCGGCGACCAGCCTCGGACGTTTTTCGACCGGCCCCTTACGTTTTCAAACAGACCAGTTCGTTTTTCTCCAGCCCCGTTTTTTCAGTTCATCGAGGAAGATTCTTTGTCGATCAGTCGCGACTTTATTGGACCCTACCAGATCATTCGAATGATCCGTACGGGCAACACAACGACCGTTTTCGAGGCGATGAAAACCGGCGGCAAAGACCGTATCGCGCTGAAGGTTCTTCACGGCCAATTTAAAAACGATCGCGGAAAACTTGAAGAGTTGCGTCACGAGGCGGCGGTTGGCAAGGAATTGAAACATCCCTACGTCATTTCCATTTTTGATTTCACGGCCGACTACGATTTACCGCTGATTTCGATGCAGTTGTTTAACGCGCGAAACCTGAAGCAGGAACTTCGTGAACGCAAAGAATTGTTGCAGGCAAACCTGGAAGAAATCACACGGAAATGTGCGGAAGGACTCGGGCACTTGCATTCCAAGGGATGGGTCCATTGTGATGTTAAGCCGGACAACTTTTTGGTTGACGGGCATTCGAACGTTAAGCTGATTGACTTTTCGATTGCTCGAAAAGCGAAAAAGGGATTTGCGGCTTTATTGAATCGCCCCAAGCGATTGCAGGGCACGAGATCTTACATGGCGCCTGAACAGATTCGCCGCCGAAGCGTCACGCCTGCCACTGACATCTATGGATTCGGTTGCGTCTTGTTCGAGATGCTGGCCGGCAAACCACCCTTTACGGGAACGACACCGGACGAGGTTTTGAATCGCCATCTCAAGGCGGCCGCACCTTCGCTCCAGGCTTCGAACAATGCGGTTTCGGATCAATTTGCCGCCTTGATCACCAGGATGCTTTCCAAGGACCCCGAGAAACGCCCAAAGACGATCAACGAGTTTCTCAAATGCTATGAGGACTTGAACAACCGGATTTTCCGCGCTGGACGACGTCCCAAATTGCCGACCTAGCGGCGTATTTTCCGCCGATTGCTGCAGGACTTCACCGCATTTGGCCACTCAAGGGAACTTGCGCCTGGCCATTTCGAACTTACGTCTGGCGAAAAAAAAGCTTTCGGTTCAAAATGGGAAGTTCAATAAAGCAAAGCACTGACCCCAAAAACGTATTCGGAATTTCATGGACTATCTCGCTTTTGAACAACCGCTCGCGGACCTGGAAACCAAAATCAACGAGATTGAAGGGGCAGGGGAGGTTTCGGCTGATTCGGCAGAAAAGATTCGCCTGCTTCGCCGGGAGTTGGCAGACTCCACGCGCGAGATCTACGACAACCTGACGCCATGGCAAACGGTTCAGGTCGCGCGTCACAAAGACCGCCCGCATACGGTCGACTATCTTTCGCTTGTGTTTGACGAATTCGTCGAAGTCCACGGCGACAAACATTTTGGTGACGATCGAGCGATTCGTACCGGATTCGCCAAGCTGGATGACATTAAGGTCATGGT
>CAYSXI010000131.1:0-15071 GCA_964434955.1 uncultured Pirellulaceae bacterium | reverse complement strand
GCAGACGATTTCATCTTGAGGAAGGCGGCAAACAGAATCACAAGCGACACTGTCCATGTGAGTCCCAGGATGACTTGGTTCATTAAAGTCAGTTCGGCGTCGTTGAATAGGTAGTAGTAGACGATGCCGAGAATTCCAGTCGCAATCAAGGGCACAATGATTCGGGCCAGCGTCTGCAGGAATTTGACGGAGTTCGTGATCTTCTCAGATGGTTGAGTCGCGAATCGTCCCATGAGGATTGCGATGAAAAACGACACAACCATTAAGAAAATTGCGAGCGGCTTTTCACGATTCGGTCGTTTGGTCTCGAGCAAGATTTCGCCGCGAGTGTAATCAATTACGAAAACCGAAGGGTCGATGTCATGCAGAATGGAACCCTTTTTCGATTCACTGGCAACCACAACGACCTGTTCGGACCCGGGGATAAAATCGGCATCAAAAAAGTCGGAATGATTTACGCTCAAATCGAAACTGCCAACTTCCCGATCGCCGGCTTTTTCGTGAACTTTGACTTTGCCATGGTGGCCACGAAACAAATAGTGATTGGCACCATGATGAATGACCATCGGTTGTCGCCACGCAAATGAAACCTGTTGATCCGACCAAGCTTGTCCGGTTTCGCGAGTCGAATGAAAAATCATCAATCCTTTTTCGAACGACTCGTCAGAAAGGTAGCTGTACTGTTTGTCGAGCCAAGCGGGTTTTCGTTTGCTTTTGCCCGGATTCAGGAAATAGTTTCCGTCTTTGGACGTAAGCCGTTCGGGCTTCTCTACGATCAGAATGTCGTTCTGGTTTTCAATGGTTTCGGTTTGGCCGGTAAACACGTCAATGTGCAGCCATTCGAAACTCAGTTGAGCCGGTTCGAAAAATCGGTCGGAATCAATGCTGACCTGGCTTCGGCCCAACGCCAGCAAATTGAATTTCGACCGGTCCACTGGAAACTCAACGACCTGGTCGCCGAGTGAATCTTGACTCAAGTCCAGATTCACGAATCGCAGCTGATGACTTGGGGTGATCCACGTCAAACGGCGATCGGTAAGGGAGATCCAGGAAATCTGATCTTCGGGTAATCGCCAAAGATCCTGACTGTCTTGGGTGTTCAGATTGAACTTGGATAGCACATAGCATTCGCCGCCGTCGATGAGGCGCGGATAGAAGCAATACAACCAGTTCGAATCCTCGGCCGAAAATACATACGAGTGAATAGGCGATTCGGGATCACTTATCGTGATTCGCTTTTGACGTTTCAGGTTCTGATCGTAGAGATCAATTCGCCCAGCGAAATATTGAATGGCGATACGTGTTCCGTCATTGGAAACGGCGACCGTGGGGCCTGTTGCAAGGCTGGCAGACAGGTTCTTGCGAAATGTGCGCGCTTGTTCAAAAGCTGCTAACAAACACGCGACCAAAATGACCAACATGATCAGATGGATCAGGCGGAAACTCGGCAAGCGAAACTCCTTGATTGATCACGCGAAACGTCGCAGGTCACGGCAGTTAGAGCAACTCATCGATCAGCTTCTTCGTGTCTTCGTGTGACTTATCGCCACCTTCCCGAGTCGCCCAACCGGAGAATCCGATTTCGACCAACGCCTTTCGGACTTCCGGCCAATTGACATCGCCCTCACCCAGTCGGCAAAACGTTTTTCGATTCTTAACCACTTTGCCCCAGTCTTTGACATCCAGTTTGACGATCCGTTTGCCCAGGGTTCGAACCCAGTCTTCCGCGGGACCAAAGCGACGGCAATTGCCGATATCAAAATAAGCGCCGACCCAAGGGCTTCCGATTTCATCAATGTAGTCACGCATCTGATCGGGTGATTCACAGAAGCCATTCCAGACGTTCTCGATCAAAACGTGAATGCCGAGGCGACTGGCAAGCGGAAGGACCTTTCTGATTTCCACAATCGACCGTTTCCAAACATGATCGTGATTTTCATCCTTGCCAGCGACTCGCCCGGGGACCAGCAATACGCTGGAACCGCCGATTGCCTTCGAATCCTTGATCGCCTGCTCGAGGGCCGCTCGTCCAACGTCACGGGTTTTTTCATCGGGTGAGGAGAGCCTTTTTTGCCAGTGAACCATGTCGACCACCCCGTGAATTGGAAACTCGACTTCTTCCGAAGCTTCGCGAAGGGCGCGCGTGTCTTTGATTCCAGGGCTGACGGACTCCATGCCGTCATATCCAATTGCCTTGAAGCGCTTCAAGTTTTTGACCATTTCCTCTTTGGTGTTTCCAAACCCGCCGCCCTTATTCGCCGAATAAACCGTGGGTCGTGGATCCGAAGGTTTGGCCTCGGTTGCATTTTCCTGTTGGGCAGAAGTTTGATTCTGAGTCGCTGTTAGACCAAGTGAAACTGATCCGGTAATCAAGGCAGCGTTGCGGATAAAATCCCGTCGATTGGTATTTGAGGCGTTTTTTTTCATTGCAAGCGAATATTCACAAGGATGACTGGGTCGTTTTAGAGAGAACTATTATGAAGGATTCAGTTCAACTTTGCATTCCGGGGAACCCGGACGAAATCAAAAGGGTCACAAAGTGTACTGGATGTAGGAAAAAAGTATTCGAGAAACCAATGATCGAACGCAATGCCAGCATGCGCGAAACAATCGTAGAAACCCCCAAAACAGAGACGAAAAAAGCCAGTTCTGTGTAATTTCACCGGTTCGACTCGTCGAGGCTGAAACAGAATTTCGAAATCAAACGTATAATATTTGACTGGCCGAAGGTCCGCCGACAAGATTTCGCCGCCCGAATCAATGAATGATCATCCAACCCAACCGCGATCCAGCGTCACGGTCGACCTGACCGGTCGAACGCTTGGCGACTATGTCCTGATCCGCCGTTTGGGACGTGGCGGAATGGCAGACGTTTATCTTGCCGACCAAAAATCGTTGGACCGGCAGGTGGCGTTGAAAGTACTCAAGCCCGATCTGGCCCAGGATCAACAGTACGTTCAAAGATTTCAAAACGAAGCTCGCGCGGCGGCTGCCCTGGTTCAAGCCAACATTGTCCAGATCTATGAAGTCGGCAAGATCGACAAAGTTCACTTCATTGCCCAGGAATACGTTCGCGGCCAGAACCTGAAACAGTACCTGAATCGTTTTGGTGCCGTCGAACCAATTATGGCGGTAAGTGTTCTGCGGCAGGTTGCTTCAGCCCTGCAAAAAGCCAGCGACCAGGGAATCATTCACCGGGATATCAAACCCGAGAATATCATGCTGGCCCCCAATGGCGAAGTCAAAGTAACGGACTTCGGTTTGGCTCGGGTCAACAACGAAAGCATGAAGAAGGACCTGACTCAAATCGGCATCACCATGGGGACGCCACTCTACATGAGTCCCGAGCAGGTCGAAGGCCACAAAGTCGATCCACGAAGCGACATCTATTCGCTCGGTGTCACTTGTTATCACATGCTGGCTGGGCAACCACCATTTGATGGCGAAAATGCTCTCGCGATTGCGGTCCAACACGTCAAACACGAAGCGGAGCCCATTCAGTCGTTGCGTCCGGATATTCCAGCCGAGTTGGCAACGATCATCGGAAAAATGATCGCCAAAAAACCGAGCGACCGCTTTCAGTCGGCGACCGAGCTTCTCAAGGATATTCGTAAACTCGATATCGATTATGAAGACTGGGACCGCTTGGTCGAGCAATTGGCCGAAAACGATGTCGGTCCCAAGTCGGAAGCGAGAACCGTTGAACAGTCTCGTCATGCGATCACGCGCCAGCTTGAAACGGTGATGTTGGGCCACCTGACTCCGCTTTGGAAGCAACCATCGTTTTGGGCAAGCATTGTCTTGGCTTTTGTCCTGGCTTTGGTCGGGGGAGGTTGGATTGCCAACTTGCAACCGGCGACGGGGCTTTTCGATCGAAAGCCGAGCACGTTTTTGGTTGAGAAAAAAGAGACGGTTCAAGAACAATACCGATACGCATTTCAGTTGGACACGATCGAAGCTTATCGAAGCGTGATCAATTATTTTCCCGCTGAAGCCTCGGCGCGAAATCTTTTGTACAGCGGATTCGCCAAAGAACGTATGGGCGAGTTTTATCTTCGCGAGGACAAGCGTCTGGAAGCAATGGACGTCTACAAAGAATTGGAATCGATGCCGAATACGGAAACGCGATTTCGATTGGTCGGCTTGATGGGACAGAAGATCGTTTACGATCGACGGGGCGATGTCGACAGCGCGAGCAATTTGACCGCGCAAATCACCTCCCTCAAGAACGAGTTGGATGACCAGGAGCTACGCGTTATCGAACAGAACTTCTCCAATATGGGCGGACGGAGAACGATCCGACCCTATCCGTAGGCCCGAAAATGGCATCGTTGCCGGATGGCAGCCGCCGGGATCATTCCTCCGCTAGCATCGCAACAATCTGATTTGCCATGCGAACGCGACTTTGATAATCTCGCCCAGTTTTTCTGTGCAGGAATCTGCGCCAATTTGTGGATGACGATGGCCGAGTTTGATTTCAAAGGATGTAGCAAAAAATGCGCGGGAAGCGATCGCGAGATCGGGCCCGGAGATGAATACATCTCGGTACTCATCCTGAACGACGATTGCGAGATGGAGCGGCTTGACTATTCGATGGAGGCCTGGGAAGGGCCACCCGAAGACTGCGTTGGCTGGTGGCGATCCAAAATTCCCGACCTGGCAGACGGCAAAGTTTACTGGGCGCCGAACGACGTAATCCTCGCCTACTTTGACAAGATTCATGAAGAACAGAAGGCCCCGGCTACCCTCTATGTTTTGGCGCTACTAATGGTCCGCAAGCGGTTGATGAAACTGGACGATGGTCCCGGTGAACGAGACAAATTGCGTTTGATTTCCTCGCGACATGAACAACCTATTGAAATTCAGGTGATCGCATTGACGGCCGAACGCGCCGAGCAAATCCAACAGGAGTTGGGTGAGCACCTGTTCACAAATCGCGTCATCGCAAATGAAGGCGATGGCGAAGCCGCTTAATGGCAAACAACTCAAGGACGAGAAATTGACTCAACTTCGAATTGCACAACTGGCACTGATTCCGGTGTTTGTCATGGCTTCTGGTTGCCATTTCTTTGCACCCAAGCAAGAGTTGCCGCAAGTTTTTTCGGCGACCCCGACCCTTGAGCAGATCACGGGCTCGATCAACGAGAATACAAAACGGGCGAAACAGATCGAAGGCAACGTCACCGTCTCGATGGACGGCTTGCCGAATCTGAAGGGGAACCTCGCATTGGAACAGCCGCGGAACCTACGGATCCAGGCCGGGGTTTTGGGCATTTCCGAACTGGGCGTGGACATTGGAAGCAACGACGACGTGTTCTGGGTTTGGAGCAAGGCTTCTGGAGCCGGAATGGAACCGATGCTGCTTTACGCCAATCACGAAGAATTCGCGCGGAGCGATGCGGCCAAGACCTTGCCGATTCAACCAAAGTGGATCGTCGAAGCGCTGGGGCTGGTAACCTTCGATCCGGCGGATCAGCACCAAGGTCCATTTCCCAACAAAGGACGTTATGAAGTGCGTTCCACTTTGAACTCACCCAAGGGGGCGATTACCCGGACGGTGTTAGTGAATCAGAAAACGGGAGTCATCGAGCAGATGGCACTTTACGACGCACAGAATCAGATGATCGCCTACGCCAATTCGACGAAGTTTCAGTATGATCCGGAAACAAACGTAAAGATCCCCCGTCATGTCGACATTTTCTTTTTGGACCCCACCGGAAAACAGATCAAGCTGACGATCGCGGCATCCCGAAACGGATACCGGATCAACCAGATTTGGGGTGATCCGGATTTACTTTGGAAAATGCCTCAACCGGCCGATGTTCGAATTCTGGACATATCCCGAGTCCCGGTGGCGACCCAGGCTCCGTCAAATATCGAAGCGAACGGAAACGGCGAGCGAGCCGCGATGCCACCCCGAGGCTATCAATATCGGTAGGCTTTTTGCCTTCTCCCGATGGAATCAGCAAGGCTTCGAGTTAAGCATCATTTCGAACTGGTAGAAACCCGCCAAAGGACCAATATCAATTCCAGCGCATCTCGGCCGACGAATCGCTTCCCTGTAATCGTTGGTCCATTGAATTGGCCACAATCCGACGGGCAATCACCGTCAAATAGGCGTCCAGAGAACAGTCGCTTTCAAAATCCCGAAGCAACTGAAAATCGTCGCGCATGATTTCGGTGAAGATTTCGGCAGCCAACTCCTCACGATTCTTTTCATTGAGTTCAACGCTTCGCGTTTTGGCGGTCTGGTCAACGACCAGCATCATCAGCCCGATAAATCTGTCAACAAATGTATGCCAGGCAAAAGGCTGGCCTTCGATGCAGCGAACAAGAAGTTGGCGGTCAGATTGAGTCAAAGGCATCGAAGACTCACGCAAAGGGGTGATAAAGAACGCGTCGGCTGCCCTTATTATAAAATGACCCACTCAATTTTGAACGGTAATTTGCCGATGACCCTTATAAAACTTGACACCAAAGTTGCGCGGTCGTACGATCTTTCATCAGAAATCTCGATAAACGGGCAGGATTGATTATTCGGATCCGTTTTTGCGGCAAAATAACTGCTTCCTCGTTATCCCAAGAAAAAGAAGAGTGATTCAATGACACATGTCGTAACAAAACCCTGTGACGGATGTCGGTACACAGACTGTGTCGTGGTTTGCCCCGTGGAATGTTTCTACGAAGGCGAGACCATGCTTTATATTCATCCAGACGAATGCATTGATTGCGAAGCCTGCGTTCCTGAATGCCCCGTTGAGGCAATCTTTCATGAGGATGATGTTCCTGAAGAATTCAAAGAGTACATCGAATTGAATGCCGAAAAGGCACCTAACCTCGAAAACATCACGGAGCGAAAGCCACCACTCACGGATGGTTAGGCTGATCGTTGGTTCACGATTGAATCAGAACGCGTGAGTACCTGGCCAGTTGGGCGCCGTCATTGAAGCGTCTGCCCAACTTTCATCAGTGGCGATACGCGGGGAAGTGGCTTGAACCAAATATCAAAGGTCCTCGCGAAGGGCCTTTTTTGATGCGCTTTGCATCTCAAGCCTGTCCACTTTCCCAGGCGGGATCGACAAGTCCCAATCTTGGCAAAAAGTCACGGCGAGAAATTGTGGGAGAGCCTCGCAAAGCGAGGAGACGCGAGTCGGTCCAGAACGAATCCCGCAAGATAGCGCTAAACAGCTAAACGACTTCCATGGTCATCGACGATCCGGCCAGAAAGCTTCGCCAGACTTCATACTTTGGATTGTCAAGTTTGACCGAAAGAAGCGGGTTTTGTTTTGGCTTGCCTGGTTTTCGAATCAACTTGAACCCTGCCTCTTCGGGCGTGCGGTCGCCCTTCTTGCTATTGCAACGCAAGCAACAACAAACGACGTTTTCCCAAGTGGTCGAGCCGCCACGACTCCTTGGCACGACGTGATCAAAACTCAATTGCGCGAGCGGATAGTTTTTCGCGCAATACTGACATTGGTTACCATCGCGAGCAAATAGATTGCGGCGGTTGAATCTCAAGGTCAACTTCGGAATTTTGTCGTAGCGATAGAGTCGAACGATTCGCGGTACTTGAATTTGAAAACTGGGCGCGCGAATCCACTCGTAATCGTCACTGGTTTCCAGACCGAGAACCTCATCATCAGGACGTTCCTCCAATTCCGCCGTTTTGAACTGGCTTAGTTCAAGCCAAGACTCAAAGTCGTAATTGAAATACTGTCCTTGATTGACGTCGATGACTTCAGCGTGGTCGCGATAAAGCAAAACCATCGCGCGGCGAACGGATACGACGTGAACCGCCATGTAAAAACGATTGAGAACCAGCACACTTCCACTCAGAACGGCCGCTGATCCTCGATTGATCACCATGGTCGCAACTCTTGCCTATGCAAATCCTGGGATGGCATGACTCGAAAGCGACCGGATCTATTCTCGAAACCTTGTTCGCCTTCGAATCCGTACTGCTGGAAAGACGCCCGTGAAGCGTCGAATCCGCAAATCATTATAGGCTTAGGGCCGAATCGCTACCACCGAACCAGCGGAGCGAATTTTTCGGACCGCTGACATTTCGGCAGTGAAATGCAAACAAATGTTTGGCGTGCACGGGAACGTTCGCTGAAAGACAGTTCGCTCGCCATGAGCGACATCGGTTCAATCGAAAACGCGAGTTTGCCTTCCCTATTGGATGAAAGTGACTGCACGAAAAGAACGTAAATGCGCAATAAAAATTTTTTCGATTGCGAATGGAATTTTCTTGCAGTTGATTATTTCATAGGATTACGATTGACCTATCGGAAACACCTCAACGGATTGAGGACCTGTCTCACCGGAACGCATCGACAAGCAGTTGAGCGTTTATTCATTAATCGGGCATGATGCAATGATTCACTTTTCTTGCGATCGATGTCAGCGGCGTATTCAAGAAGATGATGTTCGCTACGTCTTGAATATGGAAGTTCAGGCCACGCTTGGACAAAACGATTTTGAAGATGCAGAAGAGGCTCGAACCCACCTGGCGGAACTCCAGGATATCCTCGCTCGTTTGGACGAAGACGAATGTGAGGAGTTGGAAAATGAGCTTTACCAACAAAAGCAATTTGACCTCTGTCCCGAATGTTACAAGAAATTCATGCAAGATCCGTTCGGCAACGAAGCGAATCTGCAGCTGAGGTTTAGCTCCAACTGATCGACCGTTTCGGTGCCCCTGAGGCATTCGGTTCTGTCCATTTCAGGTCATTACAACAAGAAGCCATGATTCGGCAAGTTTTGAAAGCCAGGATCATTCCGTGGTTGTTCATTGGAATTGTCGTCGCACTGATGATCGGGCGATGGTTTTGGGGAAGTTACTTGGGCGACCCGCTGGCTCCTCCTGCCAATCTTTATGATGGCCGCTATCGCGTCGAGAAGATCGAAGACGCTGTGACGTTGATTGTCAGGGAGGACGTCGAAGGGGCCGGGGCGTTTCGCGTTCGACTTGCCGGAATCTCGCTGCCTTCTGGAATGGACCAACGACGATCCGAACAAGCGACGGAGTTGACTCGCAAATTCATCGAAGTTGAATCCGGTCAGGAAACGGGAGTCGGGCATCGAGCAGGTGACCCGATCGTCTACCTTCAGTTCGATCGAATTTTCCGGGATGAAGATCAAAGGGCGTTGGCCTACCTTCTCCGCGGGGACGAAGTCTTGAATATCGAATTGACCAAACAGGGGTTGGCGTTATGCGACTCGGTTCAGGGGAATTCTCCCGCAATGAATCGACGAATCAAAGCGGCGCAAGCGTTCGCTGAGAATCGGAAACTTGGCATCCACAACGGCATCACGAACTAGCCGATTTGTCGCCCAAACCACAATTTGAATTCGTCCCCGCGTCGATACTGCGGCCCGAATGTCTTCGAATGGCCGAGGAAATCGCCTGTCGGTTGAGCACTTGGAAAGCGATTGATAGAATCTTCGCTTCAACATTTTTCAGCTGCAATCGCGAAAGTAGATCATGAAAATTGCCGTAATTGGTGGTGATGGCACCGGCCCCGAAGTTACTCAGGAAGCGTTGAAGGTTCTTGAAGCTGTCTCAAAAATCGACGGTTTTCAATATGATCTCACGGATCTTGATTACGGCGGCGAACGCTACCTGAAGACCGGCGAGATCCTTCCCGAAGGTTCAGTCGAATTGCTGAAACAGCACGATGCGATTTTCCTGGGAGCCGTTGGGCACCCGGATGTCACACCGGGCGTGATTGAAAAGGGATTGCTGCTGCAACTTCGTTTCCAACTGGATCAATACATCAATTTGCGACCGGTCAAACTTTACCCGGGCGTTGAAACACCGTTGGCGAATCGCGGTCCCGAGGATATCGATTTCGTCGTGGTGCGTGAAAACACCGAAGACCTCTATGCGGGAATCGGTGGCTATTTGAAAAAGGGCACCGCCGACGAAGTGGCAACGCAAACGGCCATTTATTCGCGAAAAGGCTGTGAACGTTGGATTCGTTGGGCATTCGAGTACACCCAAAAACGAAATAACCCCAAAGGAAAGAAGCTGACCCTCGTCGGAAAAACCAACGTTCTGACGTACGGACATGATTTGGTTTGGCGCACGTTCGAGGAAGTCGCCAGCGAATATCCGGATGTGGAAGCCGACTACAATCACGTGGATGCTTGTTGTATGTGGATGGTCAAGAACCCAGACTATTACGATGTGATTGCGACCACGAATATGTTTGGCGACATCATCACCGACTTGGCGGCGGTTCTGCAGGGCGGCATGGGAGTCGCAGCAGGGGGCAACATCAACCCGGACGCCGGTGGAACAAGTATGTACGAGCCAATGGGCGGAAGTGCTCCAAAGTACACCGGGCAAAGTGTCATCAATCCCATCGCGGCAATCAGTGCCATGTCGATGTTGCTGGAACACACGGGACAACCCGAGTCTGGCAAGCGAGTCCTCAATGCCATCCAGAAAGTTACAGGCGACAAGATGAAAAGTCAGTCGGCTGGAAAAATGGGATACTCGACACAGGAAGTGGGAGACCTGGTAGTCGACGCACTTTCAGGCTAACGCCACGTTTGATCGCAGCCGCATGACAACGCAAAACGATTTATCCGACCCGCCCGATGACATTGATTTGGCAATGCATCTTGAGCAGATCGGGGGCAAGCTCCGGCGAAGCAAGTCCGGACGCGTATTGTCGGTGGATTTTCGTGAATCGCCGGCTTCGGTGGATACCGAACTCGCGAAACAGCTGATCCGCTTGCCCCGCCTCAAGGAAATCTATTTGCCGCAAACGGCAATCGGTGATGGAGCTCTGGATGCGCTTTTGAACTTGAAACGATTGACCGTTTTGAATTTGGATGGCACCACAGTTTCCGACATCCATATGGATCGAATTCTCGAGCTGGAAAAACTGACGCTCCTGAGCATCACCGATACGCAAGTCAGTCGCGAAAAAGTTGCCGAGCTGCGAAAGAAAATGATCGGTACACGGATCGTTTTCCGGTAACGTCGACAATCATTTTTTGATCATGCTGGTGAGACTCGGCCCTTGCGGCTTGGCTTCAAGTTTGAGCTTTAAAATTTCTCGCCGCGTCGAAATGAAGCTGCGATAGAGTTCGCGTTCCGAAGATGGCAATCTCTTTAGCTTCTTTTGGTCGTCGGAGCTTAGTGAGGGGCGCACCAGCCAGCGATTGATATCTTTTGTCGTGAACTTTGGTTGATTGTTGAACCGAATGGATCGCAAGTCTCGCAGAGTCGAATCAACGAGATTTGAATGGGCGTCGCTCGAAATTTTGTTCCGGACACGGCGGTTGACGGATTCGAATGTACTGGCAAGCTCCAAAGCTGATTCGTCCCCCGAAAGGAAAACGACCGTGTCAAAGGATTTCGCAGCAATTCGATAGTCTTCCTTGAACCCGGGAACCAGCTGACGTTTCCCGGTCGCCTCGACCTGGATTCGCAACAGACCAATACGCCATGATTGGGGAACTTTGGCCACAATCATGATTTGTTTCTCGGCATCGGAGGCTTCCTGTGTACTCGGTAGAAACTTGAAGTAAACACCGCTGCGGCGGTTCTTGGTTCCCGTTGCAAACAGCAGTTTTTGTTCCGGGAGTTTTTGATACCGTTCGACGGTTCGGTTTTTCTGGCCCAGGCCCACGTTGGCCGATCCACGAACCGGCTCGTAGCTGCCAGACAGATTGACCCCAAGGTTGGCGTTTTTCTCGCGATGTTTTTCGTAACTGATTGGCCCCTCAATATCCGTGTAGGTAACCGTTCTTGGCGAATAGTCCTGCACGGTATTTCCGGATTCCAGGAACTGCACGTCAACGCGAATCTGCGCCAGTTCCTTTCTCGATTTCGCGTCAAAATCCGTGCTCACCTGGATCGGGATTTGGATCAGTTTGGATTGAGTTGGGGGAGCTTGATCCTGGGCGCGAATTTCAATGGCTTCGATTCGGGAGTCGACATCAAAGCTGGTGGACTGGGCTTCGCTGTAGCTTGTAAGCGAACCAGCTATCAGTGTTGAGAGGATTAATTGGAAGTAACCATCAGTGGTCGTGACTTTCATGAGATTCTCCACGGGCGTGCCTGGTATTCACGGCTCAACAATCATCAAAGATTGTTTAAGCGAGCGACGTGAACGGGCGCAATGTAAGCGACATCAATGCCTGTAAAAGCGCCCCTTCGTGGAGTGCAATCCATGCAACCGGATTTGCAGATAGACGACAAAAAAGCGACTCGCCGGGAGAGCGAGCCGCGGAGTGATTCTACGAGGGAAGAGAAAAAACGGTTCGAAATGCTATCACTTACTTCGAAGTTTTCTTCTCATCTTCCAAATCACGTACCTCATACTTGAGCGGCTTCGAGTAGTTTCGCGACATCGCGATATTGGCCGTTTTTCCCTTTAAATCGTAGACGACCGACCATCGAGTCGTGACCTGCGAAACGTTTTTCAAAAGTTTGAATGCCTGATCGACGTCCAGCTTGCCAGCCTTGTTTTTCATTTCGGTTTGTATTTGGGCATAGCGACGACAGAGCTTTGGACCCTTGCCTTCGTTGTCCGTCAAATGGAAGTTGGTTGCGCTGTGGAAATCTTTCTCGCCGCGAATGATATTGATTTTTTCATTTTTCATTTCAACGACGGCCGAGTTCCCGCCTGCGTCGGCGATCAAATAGTGGATCTGCGGCCCACCCGAGAATCGAACATTGTGTTTCTTGATGAGTTCAAGGGCCTCATCGACGGTCTTGGCCTTATCGAGCATGATGCGAATGATCTGAAGTCCACCCACTGTCTCCTTTTTCTCATCGGCCGGAACCCTGGCGTTGGGGACAGCCGCCATTCCAACGGTAAGTCCATGTTCGTTCATCCCGTCGAATGGAATCAATGGAGCCATCAAAAGGTTTTGTCGACCTTCGACGGTGTCGAATTTCTTGTCTTTTCGCGCATAACCCAAATAGCTGATGTCGACCATGGAAACCGAGGCGTAGCCATCTGACGGGTTGGTGAACAGTAAAAGGGCAGGGTTGTATTGCCAATCAAAGTTGCGTCCGTAAAGCGGCTTCTCCTTGTCGCCGGTTGCGAAAAACAGTGAGCAGCCCCATTGAATATCAGATTGTTTTTCCAATTGGGAGAGCAGCGGTTTTTCGGAATCGTAATCTCCGTGGTATTCCATCAGGTAAAGCGGGTGATCATGGATTTTCTTGACGCTGCTGAGCGATGATTTCTTTTGTTGGTCGGTTTGTTTGAGTCGCGCGAACAAACTGGAAACCGTCGGCTGATCGTTGTCTTCCTGGGCAAAAGCCGAACCACACATGCCAATTGAAAATGTGATTGCCAGGATCGTCATCAGAACCAGAAGGCTCTTGGTGAACGCATTGTTTAGAAAAATCGTCCCCATCAACATGCGACTGCTTCTCATGACTGCTCTCCGTTCTCTCTCGATAAAAAGTGAATCTGATATTTTGACGAGGGTACCCGGTGCGGTTTCGTTGAGTTTCTTACAATCCGGCGAAAACGCCGATTCTGATTCGCGCCACTTTGGACCTGTTTCGCCAAGCGTTCGCCCGGAATTGCGGCGACCCGGGACTAGCTATGCATCCGTGGCAAAATATCGCCTCGTTCAATGATTTCTGATTCTTGTTCCGACAACTCGTCCAATCTTGCTTTGACTTCGCTTTCACTGGCAAACATCATGGCCATCCGGACGTAGGTCGCATGATGCCGAGCCTCCGACTCAAACAAGTCCCCATAAAAGTTCGCCAACTCGGGATCATCGACATGCTTGCGAAGTAGATCAAATCGCTCGCAACTACGAGCTTCAATTAATCCGGCAACGAGCAACCGATCGACGGCTCGTTGCGGCTCCTGCTTTCGAACAAGGGCATTCAGTTGCTGGCCGTAGTTGCTCGGCTTGATTCGCTTGAAGACGATGCCTTTTTGCGCGAGCAAATCCAGAACCATTTCAAAGTGCTCAAGTTCTTCATTGACGATTTCCGTCATTTCCTTGCAAAGTTGTCGATTGTCGACATAGGCAAAGATCAGATTCATGGCACATCCGGCCGCCTTTTTCTCGCAATGGGCATGATCGATCAGAATCTGATCCAGGTGTTGGTCGACCTGTTGCAGCCATCGATCGGAAGTCAATGTTTTTAGGCTGAGCATCGAATTTTCAATTGAAAGATTGTTGGTATCATGAACGCATTCCGCCACTCAAAGCGATGCTTTGGCGGTAGACGACTCTGTCTGACGAGCCCTACAAGTTTGTGCATTTGAAGGCCAATGCCGCAACCACCCCAATCCGACGAAGAACGGAAACAACAAGATTCGAGCCCTGAAGGCGAGGGCGAGGAGTTGGTCTCGCAAGATCCGGAGGTCGTCAAAAACGTCGGCGGGAAAAAAACGCCACCGATTTCCACGCCCCCGACTCGGCGCAAAAGGAGGCCCGCGCGTTCTTCATCAACGCGTATGTTTGGCCTGATCGCCGTCGTCGCGATCGGCGTCACCATTTACATGTTTCTAGAACACAATGTCTTTTCGCATAATCGACCGCTGGTCTGGTCGACCTTTGATTCGGCGAAAATTGAATATGCCCACCAGAACGGTTCCGTTGTGGTTTTGCTGATTGGCCCCTTTCAAACACGCGGCGAGTCGACACAACTTGTTGAATTGGTAGATGTTTCGCCGGTGCGAGCCCAAGCTCATCGACTTAAAAACCGGTTCTGTGTGGTGCCAAATCCGGAATCCGAAGACGAAAAAAAAGAGTTAAGCGATTGGCTGAATCAATTTTTCGAGTCGAGAACGATCGAAGAATTCAGTCCTCAAGGAAGACCCTATTTTCTCATACTGGCCAAATCGAATCGCCGACCCATCGTGATTGATTCCAATGGGGACCCGGCCGGCGATTTAGCCGAACGGCTCCACGAAATCCGGATACAATAATTGGATGTTTGGATTCTTTCGAAAGAAAAACGAGTTTGACGATTACTATGTCGACGAGCGGGATGGCCGACGGATTAGCCGCAGCGCACGTCGACATAGTATCCGTCAAACTCGTTTTTCTTTCGAAAGAAAAACGAGTTT
>CAYSXI010000130.1:0-15160 GCA_964434955.1 uncultured Pirellulaceae bacterium | reverse complement strand
ACGGAAAAAGGAAGCCAAAAATGAGTTCAATAGAAAGCAAGCGCGTCGTCTTGCATGGAGCGTCGTCTTGCATGGAGCGCCGTCTTGCATGGAGCGCCGGCACCCAAGCCGCCCCGCGACGCCCGCGCCCTTGTCTCAAAGTTCCTTTTCCGGAATCAATCGGTGCACGGCAAATCGAGCAGGCGGCCCATTTCGATCGATGGTTAGAGCAATCCGACAGGTTCAAAAAGCAGCAGATTCTTTATCTGGCCGGGGGCCAACTATCCAGGCAACTGGGGCAATCCGCTTTTCCGAAATCCGAATCGACGCGGGCGGTTACTTTTCCGAGGCCTTCTCGACCGAAACAGGATCCTGGTCGTTCGATTTCATCCCGGGTGAATCTTTGGGATCGGAATCCTTTTTGAATTGATCCATCAACATGTCGAAAGTCAGGTCGAGAGAATTGAACATGGTGGAAACACCGAAAAACTGCATCGTCGGTCGATAGGCGTTCATCCAGTCCATTTGTTCATCAGCAGTACCTAGCATGTCCTGAATGGACTTGAAAACCACATCGGTTGATTCCTTATCCATGCCATTTCCGGGGCCTTCCGGCTGCTTCAGATTCGAGGATGCCACCGAACTTGGCTCCGGAGTGGCGGCTGGATTTCCGCGTGGCCAGGCAAACCAGATCAAGCTGATCGGCAAAAGGATCATGACGCAAAAGCCAATCACGTAAGAGCTGGTTCGCCAGGCTCGCGTCTTGGGTTCGGGGAACAAATGGGACCAATTGGTGACGACGGAGTTGCTGACGTCGACTTCCAGCTCATCGATGGTCGATTTGGAATCTTCCAGGTAGCTATGGACCATGTCATGGCCGCGAACCAGCTCGCTACATTCATCGCAGGTTTGAATATGCAAATCGACCGCCGGATCCTTTTTGGGATCACGCCGCATATCGAGGCATAGGTTCAAGCGCTGCTCAAGCTCTTTGCAGCTCAGGGGTTCGGCCACTTACGACTCCACGCTGTTCCAATTTTTGAATAATTTGACGGCGAGCGCGGTAGACCCATGTTTTGACGGTCCCAAGGGGGATATCCATCGATTCGGCAATTTCTTCATACGAGAGCTGATGTTCATGGAAAAGCAGAAACGCTTGTTTGTATTCCGCCCTGATTCCACTCAGTGCCAACTCAACTTCTTCATGAAGCAAATCAGCCGTTTGTTGCTGGTAAGCCCGATCGACAACGGGGCGATCGAGAGTCTGCAACGCGGGCTTCCGCATCCGCTTGGCGAGGCGCGTCCGGCAGCGGTTTCCGGCAATCGTCAATAGCCATGGCTCGAATTCGCGTTCAGGATCCCAGCGATCCAGGTTCTTCAAAACCCGGATGAACGTCTCCTGAACTGCGTCCTCGGCATCCTGACGATGCCCCAGCATTCGGTAACAAAGCCCGAATACCTGGCCCTGGTATTGTCGAACCAACTCCAACGCGGCGGTTGTGCTCCCTGACAAACAACGTTTGACAAGTGCTTTTAGTTCGTTTGCCAAGACTGACCTCTCGAATAAAACTCGATTTTCCCCGAAATTGTTTCACCAACGCACTTAATACGCCCACGGCCGATGAATATTCCCCGAAATTCCCCAAATAAAAAAATAAATGACGAATTTTCGGAGTCGGGCGAAACCGGGGATTCATTTTGAATTCCAAGTTTCGTTATTCTCGGCCATTTCCTTCCTCGTTGAAATAGTGATTTGATGAAGATTGGTTCAATTAGGCAGTGGGAACGGTTCCGAATCATGGAATCTGCGGTTCAAACGGATGTTTGGCATTCCTGGTATTCCAGGCGAATACCCGGCAATTTTTTGCCCCGCTGTGATTCGAGCCCCGTATAACTCGAGCCTGGCATGATTCGAGCCCCGGATGATTCGAGTCTGGCACCTTTCCCCATTCCCCAATGAACGCGTGCGTCATCCGCCGAAATGCCTCACCGCCTCAGAAATGTCATGCGAAGACGAGAGTGCGCATAAAAAAGGCCGAGAGTTCTCGGCCTTTGTATCAAGCTGTTTTCTGAGATTGGGTTGTATCCGTCCCTAGCGACGATTGAAGAATTTCTTCAAGACATCGTCGGCAGCTGTCGTCGACGAATCCGCACTGAATTTGGGCTTGGGCGGAAGCTTGCCCTTCTCTTTCTTCTTCTTTCTTCCGAAGATTCCCGAAGAGGATTCATCGGATTTCGTCGCGTCGACTTCTTCCTCTTCCTCGACGGCTTCGGTTGCCCCGACGGCCGCGTCCGATTCTTCTGGTTTGCTCGGGAAAAGTTGAGTCGTCTCATCGAGACGGAATTGTCTGGTTTCCGAAACCTCGCGATCGGGATCAGTTACCGGTTCTGCCAGCCAGTCAGTGATACTGTCTTCGTCGACCTTCTCATTGACGCCGTTTTTGTTGGCGGTTCGCTGAGCGACTTCTGCCACACTTTGGACCCGAGGCTTTTTCGCGCCGGACTGGGCATGGTCGATCAAGACTTCAAACTGAAGGCGGCCAACTTTGAGAATGTCGCCGATTCTTGCGACATGTGGCTGTGACAGAACTTCTTCGTTAACAACCGTGCCGTTGCGGCTGCCAAGATCTTCAATCGTAACTTTTCCGTCGCCAATGTTGATCGCACAGTGTTGGCGACTAATCAGGTCGCTGCTCGGACGAAGATGGGCTTGCTCGCCGCGTCCGATGATGAATTGGGGGACAGAAATCTTGATTTCACGTCCGTCGTTCTTACCCCCAATAACCTTGAGCGTTACTTGCATTCGCAACTCCTCTTTCAACCCCTATTGAGTTCGCATTCTGTTGCCAAAGGTGGGCAGCAACTTTGAAATTCTTGCGAACCATCTGTAAGGCAATTGACCATCCACTTGCGGGCCATTCGCCTTCTCTCCCGGGTCTATTATATAGACGGGGGCGCTCAATTCGCAATCATGTTCCATCGATTTTTGCGGCGATTTTCTACAGAAACGGCGGGTTTGTGAGGGCTTTTGCCACTTGACTTTGTGAATGATGCATTCCGTAAACATGCATTCATAACAACCGTCAAAACTTGACATTTGCCGCGCCGTTCGCGACTTTTTCGCTTTCGCGTGCGGTGAAAACGGGGAGCCGGGATCGAAATTACCGTTTCGATGTCCATTCGTGATGATCAAAACGTTGTTTTTGAATTTCGTCTGCGCGTGTCTTTTCAAAATCGGCCAATTCCGCAGAAATAAATTCAACAGCCATTTCTTTTTTCAATTTGGCGATCAGCGAATTGGACAGCTGTTCCAGCTCAACTCGCCGGGCCCCCAAATCATTGACCCCGGGCAGTTCCGGCGCCGCTTCCGATCGATCGAGCAAAATGCTTCCGTGTTGAAGAATAGCCCCGTCAATTCTTCGCTGAGCGGAGCCACAAATCTTATGGCCGTCGAGGATGACGTCTCCTTCGGCTCGCCGCAAAAAGCAGAGAAAGGGCTCGTCTTTTCGTTTGATCGTTTCCGGCATCAGCTCGCATTTTCGACTCCAATCCGAAAGGCATGCGATCAACGCCCGGTGAACCAAGCGATAAAGGGCCTGGTTGTCTTTGGACCAATTGGAATTTCCGGGAACACAAAGGCTGTAAGTCAACTCGCGGTCGTGAACAATCGCACCGCCTCCGGTCGCCCGACGAACGATCGGGGATTGGGCGCTCGCCTCATGCGTCGCGCGAGTCGAAATTTTTTGAAAGTAGCCCAGGGAGACCGTCGCAGGTGCCCACTGATAGAGCCGAAAAGTCGCAACTTCGTTTGCCGTTGCGTTTTCAAGGATGGCCTGGTCTGTGGCCATGTTCCAGCTGCCGGAGCATTTTCCGTCAACGATCAATCGAGCCTGCATTGGGATGGATGGATCCTTATTCCGCGTAAGCTTCAATTGGCTCACAGGTACAAACCAGGTTGCGATCACCATACAAATTGTCGACCCGTGACACCGAGGGCCAGAATTTCTGCAGGCGAACCCAATCGAGCGGGTAAGCGGCTTTTTCTCGCGAGTAGGCTCGCTCCCAATCACCGGCAATGATCTCCGGTGTATGCGGTGCAAAATGCAGCGGGCTTTCTTCCGCGGCAATGCTGCCCGATTCGATTTCGCGGATTTCTTCCCGGATGGAGGACATCGCATCGCAGAAACGATCCAATTCGGCCTTGGATTCACTTTCGGTCGGCTCAATCATCAGTGTTCCAGCGACCGGCCAAGACATGGTGGGCGCGTGGAAACCGTAGTCCATCAAGCGTTTGGCGATGTCGTCGACCGAGGCCCATTTCTTGAGGTCGCGTGTATCCAAAATGCACTCATGCGCGACTCGATCATTTTCACCCTTGTATAGAACCGGGTAGTCATTTTCCAGTTTGGCGGCAACATAATTTGCGTTGAGAATCGCGATTTCTGAAGCCCGGGTCAGACCCTCGGCGCCCATCATTCGAATGTACGCGTACGAAATGGGGAGAATCGTGGCACTGCCCCAAGGAGCTGCCGAGATTGCGTGGATGGCTGCATCGCCTCCGACCTGCATGTCGCTAACCACATTGCCGGGAAGATAGGGCGCGAGATGCTCGCGGACACAAATCGGACCCATGCCCGGTCCCCCGCCGCCGTGCGGAATGCAAAATGTTTTGTGCAGGTTCAAGTGGCAAACGTCCGCACCAATGATGCCGGGGCTTGTCAGGCCAACCTGGGCATTCATGTTGGCACCATCCATGTAAACCTGCCCGCCGTTCTGATGGACAACTTCACAGATTTCTTTGATTTCTGTCTCAAAAACCCCGTGCGTGGACGGATAGGTGATCATCAATGCGGCAAGCGTCTCCGCGTTATCTTTCGCTTTCTGCTTCAAGTCTTCCAGATCGACGTTGCCGTTGTCATCGCATTTGACGACGACGACTTTCATGCCGGCCATGACGGCACTCGCCGGATTGGTTCCGTGAGCGGAACTGGGAATCAGGCAAACATTTCGGTCCTTATCGCCATTGGCCAAGTGGTGAGCTCGAATCACCATCAGCCCCGCAAACTCGCCTTGCGATCCTGCGTTCGGCTGAAGCGAAACCGCGTCAAACCCGGTGATGTCGGCGAGCCAATCCTCGAGTCGTTTGAACATCTCCAGATATCCGGCGACCTGGTCGGAAGGAGAAAAGGGATGAATATTGCAAAACTCGGGCCAGGTAACCGGGATCATCTCGGTCGTGGCATTCAGTTTCATTGTGCATGAGCCCAAGGGGATCATGCTGTGGACGAGCGACAGGTCCTTGTTTTGAAGACGGAAAATGTATCGAACCATTTCCGTTTCGCTGTGGTACTTGTTGAAGATTTCATTGTCGAGAATCGGCGTGGTCCGTGCGTGCGGACCCGAGAAGCTGACGTTCGAGGATTCGGCCAAGGTCTCGAGCGATGCGACGTCGCACCCAAAGATCTCGAACAGCGTGGATAGTTCTTCGACCGTGGTGGCTTCATCTAGTGAAATTCCCACGCTGCCGTCCGCTTCATAGCGCAAATTGACTCGAGCTTCCAACGCGGCTTGGCGGATCGCATCGACATCACGCGGGCCGTCGGTGACCGTGAGCGTGTCGAAAACCTCGTCGGATGCCAGTTGGTAACCAGAAGCTTTTAGGGCGTTTGCCAGGATTTGGGTCAGCAATGCAATTCGTTCGGCGATCTTGCGAAGGCCATCGGGGCCGTGATAAACGGCGTACATCGATGCCATGACCGCGAGCAAAACCTGGGCGGTGCAAATGTTGCTGGTCGCGTTCTGGCGGCGAATATGTTGTTCACGGGTCTGCAATGCCAACCGCAGTGCAGGCTTTCCATTGGAATCTTTGGAGACACCAATAATGCGGCCCGGAATCAAACGCTTGTAATCTTCTTTCGTCGCAAAGAATGCCGCGTGGGGCCCACCAAAACCAAAAGGAACTCCGAATCGCTGAGAGTTGCCCACCACGATATCGGCACCGAATTCTCCGGGCGAGCGAAGCAGAACCAGTGACATGATGTCGGCCGCGACCGTAACCAGCGCGCCAACTTCGTGGGCCCGACCGACCACGTCTTCGTAATCCGTAATCGAACCGTCGGTTGCCGGATACTGCAACAGAAGGCCAAAAACGTCATCGGTGAATTCATAGGTTTGGTGGTCCGCGACGACGACCTTGATTCCCAAAGGTTCGGCGCGACCAATGACGGTATCGATAGTTTGCGGATGACAACGGTCCGAAACGACAAACGTATCGGCCGTCGATTTTTTGGGTCTTGCGCCGAAGGAAAGATTCATGGCTTCCGCTGCGGCAGTCGGTTCGTCCAGCAACGACGAGTTTGCAATGTCCATTCCCGTCAGATCGCAAACCATGGTTTGGAAGTTCAGCAACGCTTCCATTCGTCCCTGGGCAATCTCGGCCTGATAAGGAGTGTATTGCGTGTACCAACCGGGATTCTCCAAAACGTTTCTCAGGATCACCCCCGGGGTAATCGTGCCGCTGTAGCCGAGGCCAATGAACGAACGAAATACCTGGTTTTGATCAGCTAATTCTCGCAGTTCCGCAAGCGTTTCCGTCTCACTTGCGGCGGCCGGAACGTTCAAGGGACCCGACATGCGAATCGAATCCGGAACCACCTGGTTGATCAAGGCTTCCATGGACTCGGCGCCGACGGCTGCGAGCATGGCGGCGACTTCGGATTCGCTTGGCCCATTGTGCCGCGGCTCGAATCCGTCGGTCATTCTCAGGCGGTCGATTGTCTTTGATTCGTTGGCTGTCAGAGTCGAACTCATCGTTTGTCTGTCCATTCTTGAAAAGAAACGGGCGAGATCTTTGTTGAATCAAAGACTCGCCGCACAAACATTGAAATTTGAATTTTAAACGTTCAGAAAGCCGGAATCGTTCACGCGACTTTCGTTGCCGGTTTGATCCCGCCACGGACCGTGGCCCTTGGGAATTTGGGGCCCAAGGATCCAAGCATTTTCGTTAGCCTTCTTCAGCGCATTGCTTCTGGTAGGCAGCATGATCCATCAATTTGTCGAGTTCGGCCTTGTCGGACATCTTGACCTTGAGGATCCAACCCGCGTTGTATGGGTCTTCGCCCAGCTGTTCCAGGTTATCCGCGATATCGGAGTTCACCTCGACAATGTCGCCGGAGACGGGACTGTATAAGGGACTAACCGCTTTTACGGATTCGACTTCACCGAACGCCTCGCCGGCCGATGCGGCGTCCCCGACAGCCGGCAACTCCATGAAGACCAAGTCGGTCAACTGTTCCAAAGCAAACGCCGAGATCCCAATGGTGACAACATCTTCATCACCAACGTGTGCCCATTCATGTGTTTCGGCATACAAAAGTTGTTCTGGATTCACAGACCTACTCCCAATTGTTTCCTGATCTTGATTTTGTCCGCCCACGTCATTTGGGGGATTCGCATCGTCGTGTTGCGACATGTCGAAAGTATCACAACCACCCCTCAATGACGAGTAGGAATCTGCCAAAAATGGCAGGCGCTCGGGAATTGAGGGCCTCCCGTTTTAAGATCGCTGATAGAAGGGCAATCCGACGACCGTGGCGTTGCCACTTTTACCGCGATTGATGATTTCCACCTTGGTGCCAACTTCGGATGCTTCTCGTCGAACATATCCCATGGAAATGGGTTTTTCCAACGTGGGTGACGTGGTACCGCTGGTGATTTCACCGACTTCAATACCGTCCAGAATCACCTGGCAACCTTCTCGGGCTGCCCGCTTGCCTTCCAACTCAAACCCGACTCGAACCAGCTGATTTTCGTCGGCCTTAAACCCGACAATCGCCGATTTGCCAACAAACTCCCGATCTTTCAAATTGATGGCAAAGCCCAGGCCCGCCTGGACGGGATTGATGTCTTCGTTCAGCTCGTGACCGTAAAGCGGCATCGCGGCTTCGAGCCGAAGGGTATCACGCGCGCCCAAGCCGGCCGCGCGAGCGCCGTGCTCCTGGCCGGCTTTGAAAATGGTATCCCAAATTTCAACCACGGCGTCGGCATCACAGATGATTTCGCAACCATCCTCGCCGGTGTATCCCGTTCGGCTAACGCAACCGTTGTGGCCGCAGATACTCGTGACCGCGCCCGTGTAATATTTCAATGAACTCGGTTTGGTTTCGCAAAAGGCGTCAACCACTTCGATTGCTTTGGGGCCTTGTACAGCAATCATTCCAGTTTCAACTGTCTTGTCGACGAATCCGATGTCGCGATTGCCGGCATGCTTGATAATCCAATTGGCAATTTTTTCCCGGTTACTGGCGTTAACGACCATCGCGTAAAAATCGTTCCCCTCAGAACTCGGCAGCTGGTAAACCAGAACATCATCCAGGATTCCGCCCTGCTCGTTACATACCAACGAGTAACGGATTTTTCCGGTGCCGACATTGTTGACGCGGCGCGTGGTCAGTGAGTCGAGAAACTCGCCAGCTTCGGGACCCAAAAATTGAAAACGAGCCATGTGCGAAACGTCGAACATGCCGATCGCTTTCCTCGTCGCATGATGTTCCTCGACGATGGATGTGTATTGCACTGGCATGGACCAACCCGCGAAATCGACCATTCGCCCACCGTTGTCACAGTGCCATTGGTAAAGAGGAGTGGTTGCGGCTTCGTTGACGGTATTCATTTGGATTCCAGGACTCGAATGGTCAAAATTGCAGCGAAAATGTTGACCTTGATTTTATCGATTCGTCCATTTGCTGCTAGGCATTGGCGGCAGCCCAAATCCTCGAGAGTCCAGGAGCCGGTTTATCGGAAAGTTTCGATTTGTTAGTGTTTAAGGGAATACGAGGCGATACGTTGAAACAGACCGGCAAAGAAATCGAATTGCATCCCATCGAGGCTTCTCCGCTTCATGCGCGGAGAGAACGCTTTTTTCTGTTGATTTCTGGCCTGTTTCTTGGTTCCCTGGCCATGCTCAATATTCTGGGTGTCAGCCGATTCATTGTGCTGTTCAGCTTGATGCAAGAAGCCGACGGGTATCGGCTTCAATGGGGCCAATGGGGAGAAATTTCGTTTGCTTTGGCGGTCGGCGTACTGCCCTACCCTTTGACCTTTCTCTGTACCGATATCATCAGCGAGTTTTACGGTCGCAAACGGGCGAACTGGGTCGTCTTTGTTGGGTTCCTCGTCAATATCTGGGTCATGCTTATTCTGTGGCTAGGTGGAATCATGCCCCAAGCTCCCGTTTTGACCAACGGTGTGCCCAGCGTGCCGATCGTTGAAAAAGAGGCCGATGACTCGAAGGGCACGGAAGCTTTGACCGACCCAAGGGGAAACATCCGTAAATCGGATGGAAACGCCGTGGAGTTGGAGCGAATCAATCGTTCCTACGAAGCGAAAGTGCCAGACGACTATGCGTTTTATCGAATCAGGACGTTGGCTTTTGGAGCAGTGATCGCCTCCATGATCGCTTATTTGGCAGCCCAGTTTTGTGACGTCTATCTTTTTCACTTCTGGAAGCGGCTCACAAACGGACGTCATCTTTGGTTGCGAAACAATGGTTCGACGTTGATTAGCCAACTCGTTGACACGATTGCGGTGATCCTGATCACGCACTACATCTCACGTGGGCTTCCAATCAACGACTCACAACCGATTTTCCGGCAGCTGTTCTTGTTTATCGCGACCGGTTACGTTTTTAAGCTCGTCGTCGCACTGCTGGACACGATTCCATTTTACGTTTGCGTACATTACCTCAAGAGCTACCTTGAGTTCGACCCGATCGACGAATGATTTCGATTGGATCCATGGGCTGGAGAGATGAGGATCCGGTGGGAACCTTCGTCCGATTCCTCGATGACAATTTCAACTTCAAGGAATTGTTGAAGCAACCAAAGATGGGTGGTCAGGTGATCCGAAAGTACGTGCGTGACAAATTCGGTTGGCTGTCCAAATCGGTCCGCGGCGATGGCCGCGGGAAAGACGATTTGGTCGGCCAGATATTCGCCAACCGGAGCGGTGGAATTGAGATAACCCTGGGCTTGCCTTAGCGCCTTGGCGGCAACCTGTTCGGCGCGAACCCCGACCTGCCCAAGTTCGAGAATCAACTCGGCACAGTTTTCGTGGATGATTTTGATGACGACATAGTTCGCTTTTGAGAATGAACTGCCGACATCCAACTCGGTGACGCGGGCATCGTGAATCGGGATCTTGCTGCGTCGCGAAATCACCGATACTTCTCTTTCAGCGATGTGCCGAGGCAAATTGGAGACATAAGCGTTGACTTCGACCCGGGGCCGACCCATTCGCCGACAAAGTTTGATTGGCAGCATGCATTCGATCGGTTGGACCTCAAACTCAATCTGCCCTCCTCCCTGTGGGTAAAACCCGTGTCGAACCAATTCGAATTGGAGGTCGATACCCATTTTGCGAACTTGTTGGGAAAACACTTCGCTGAGGAATTCAAAGGGCGGCGCCATTGGGTTGTGCGTGCCACCTTGAATCACGACCTTGCTTTGAGCGGACGCAAATAACAACGGAAGAAGCACCGTCTGAGCCACCAGGGAACAACTGCCCGCGGTACCAATGTCAAATCGATATTCACCAGAACGAATCGAGCCGGGATGAAAGCAAAGCGAACCGGATCCGATTTCGTCGCCTTCGAGTTCGCCGTCGCAGATCTCTTTGGCCGCGCGAACGGCACAAAGGTGTTGGCGCTGGAGTCCGGGGTTTTTCCTTCGCGCTCGAATGTTTTCTATGGCGATACTTTTTCCCGTGAGCGCAGCGAGCGCGAGCGAAGAACGAAGGATTTGCCCTCCACCTTCACCGTGCGCACCATCTATTTTGAGATCCGTCGTCAACGTTGGTTATTCCTGGGTGTTTCGAAAAACAAGAAAAAAATCCAAGTTCGTGAATGTATCTTCATTGATCGATTTTTCTTCTCGCAATGATTTGCGAAGCTCAATTATTGCTTTTAGAATCGGCAGCATTCAACAACACTCGGCCGGAGAAAGTCATGACAAATCCTGCACGCCTTAGTTCACTTTTGATTGGTCTTTTGATTCTGTTGCCCGCAATCGTCGGTAATGCACAAGATTCAAAAGATAAACCGGCCAATTTGAATTTCGTCAATGGCGACGAAGATATGATTTTTATTGTTCGACCGGCCATGCTCGCGAAAGAAAAGTCGGTCAAGAAGTCCATTGGTTCCGACAATATCAAAAAGGTCATCGAAGGACAGAGTCGACGAACCATGCGGCTTGCTGGAGCCAAGGTTGTCGACATTGACCAGATCACATTTTCAACCGACTTCGAGGGCACGAATTCGATCATGGTGATTCAAACCGCCAAGTCGGAAGGATTTGATGCAATCATCAAAAAAGCGAGCGAAAAGGAATTTGAAGGTTTTCGATACTATCGAGCCGGTCGTCGCGTCGAGGGAATGACCTTTTTCCACGTGGCCGATGAACGAACCATCATCTGGTCGGTTGATGAGGAGTCGATCCGCAGCGTTCGGAATCGGCCGAAGAAGAACGGTGGAAAGCGGGCGAAGTGGAATGTTACTTGGCGGAATTTCGAAACCGACCGCATTGTATTTATCTATGGCGACAAGCTTTTTTCGGCACTTGAGGAGGCGGAAATGCCCAATCCCTACGGGGAGTTGATCAAGCCGATGCTGACAAGCGACTATTTGATCGGTAGTTTGGCGATCGAAGAAAAAATCAAGTTGTTCGGCGAATTGCAGTTACCCAACAATGAAAATGCCAAGGAGGTCAAAGGTGTTGTCGACGAACTTGGCAAGCTTGGAAAAATCATGCTTGGTCAAATTCCGGAAGACCAGGTGGGCGAGAATGAACGTGCCCAAATCAAGTTGGCGAAGTCTGTGTTAAACAGCTACAAGCTGAACGTCGAAGGTGACCGCGTGATTGGATCGGTGGCGCTTGAAGTCGATATGGAAGAGATTGGTGCCATGCTCGGATCCTTCTTTGGCGCCGCGGCGCGAACGCAATCCATGAATAATATTCGCCAACTTGGATTGGCGATGCACAATTACCACGATGCCTATGGTAGCCTTCCGCCTTCGGTGATTGTCCATGAAAGCGGCCATCGCCACAGTTGGCGAATCGCCATTTTGCCGTTTATTGGCGAACGCAAACTCTATAACGAGTATCGAATGAATGAGGCTTGGGACAGTCCACACAACGCCAAGGTCACCGAGCGAATTCCAGAGTTTTTCAAGCATCCGAACGCGGATCCCGAATCGTTGGAGACCAATTACTTTGCTGTCGTCGGGGATGGAGCCGTATTTGACGGAGATGACGGAACCAAGCTGAGTCAGGTTGGCGATGGAACCAGTCGGACGGTTTTGTTGGTCGAAGGAAAAAAGAAAACACATTGGGCCAAGCCGGAAGACATTCCCTTTGACCCGAAACAGCTCCGGGGCGCATTGGGAGGATTCAGCGAAAATGGAACCTGCGTTCTATTTTGTGACTGCCACGTTCAGTTTCTGAGCAACAATGTGACCGCCGAAGATTGGTACAAGCTGATTACCATCAATGGGCGAGAAATTGTCGACATGACCAAACTAGAACAACGAGATGGCGGAAGGTAGTTGCGGCAGCGATGAGCCAACTTCGTCCGTTTGATACTGGTATCTAGTTTTTCTTTTTGCCAAATATCCAGCCGAGTCCTTTGTCGAGGATTTTCTCGCCAAAGGACCGGACATCTTTTCCAAGTTGGCGTTCAAGTTCTTTGATTTGCGCTTCGGCTCGTTCTTTCTTTTTTGAAAAATAGACCGTGAGTGTGATTCCCAGAATGAAAACGGGAATGCACAGAGCGCCGACCAAGAAAGCCAGGCCACCTCGTCCACTGGCACCAAGAAGCGAGCAGCCGATGAAGCCACCAAAAAAACTGGGGGCGATTAGTCCCATCGCGACGGGGGTAATCATGACTTCCGCGCGATCGCAGATTTTCTTCTGTTCTTCGATCTGGTCACGTAGTTGCTGCTTGCGGCGTTCTTCGGACTGGTCCGGTTCGTCTTCGATGGCTTGAGCTTCAACGACTTCGACAACTTCCGGGATTTCCGGCTCGACATCGATTTGCGTGCCGCAATACCCGCAGAAAAACGTCGTCACGTCGGACGGAATCTGAATCGGAGCACCGCAGTTTTTACAATTCGTGGACAAGAGCCGTTCTCAAGTGATCTTCAAAATCGCTGGCGGAACTTGCTCATCGCTCGCTCCGCCGATCCGATTCGGACGCGTTGGCCACCCCATTATGCCAGCCGTCGGAGGCGTCCTCAATGCGCATCAGCAATCCAGGCAAAAAAATTGACCTGGCTTGAGCCAGAGCGAAAAGTTTGGAATGCCGAAGATTTTGCATCAACTCAACGAGTCTTGGCGCGAAACCGTTTGTTAGCCCAATTGTGCCAACATGGTTTCCTTCGCCTTTTCGATCGCGGCGTCAATGTTCTCGGGTTGCTTGCCGCCGGCTTGCGCCATATCCGGACGCCCGCCACCGCCACCACCGACAACCGGAGCGACTTCTTTAACCCAGTTGCCGGCGCTGAGTCCGTTGTCGACGAGGTCTTTGCTCAACCCGGCGACCAGAATCACTTTCTCGGGAGCGGGTGAAGCCGTTAAGAATACGGCAACCGGCGAAGACTTCTTGCGAATCTGATCGATCAACGTACGCATCAGATTCGGGTTGCCTCCGGGAATGTTGGCAGCAATGACCTTGGTTCCGCCCTGTTCGGCAGCCGATTCAATCAGGCTGTCAGCGTCGACCGATTCCGCGCTGGCAATGGTGTTCAACTGCTCGAGTAACTTTTGCCGTTCCTGAAGAATTGATTCGACACGCGTCTTCAACTCAACCGGAGGGGTAAGAACGACCTTGGCTCCCTCCCGAAGAATACTTCGGGTCTGCCAATAGTCCAATTCAGCCGACGAATTGTTTTTGATAAACGCGAGTTCCTCAGCTGATGGAACTTCTCGAGAACCCGTCGAAACTCGTTTCTTTAAATCGCGGATTTGATCGGTCAATTTTTCGAGTGTTGTTGGAATATCGCCTGGGGCGATCCCCAAAGCCTCGGATATGAATTTGACATCGTCAAAAACTTGCTGCTGTTGCGATTTGGCTTTGTCGCCCGTCAACGCAATGATCCGGCGCGTGCCAGCAGCGACGCCTTCCTCACCAATGACCTCAAAGTTTTCAATTTCCGAGGTATTATCCAAGTGCGTGCCACCACAAAGTTCCTTGCTGAAATCTCCCATGGAGACCATTCGTACAGGATCAGGATACTTCTCGCCGAACAGCATCATCGCGCCCTGTTCTCGTGCGTCAGCAAGAGGAAGGGTTCGCGCGTCGATGGGTTGAGCGTCCTGGACGCGCTGATTGGAGTCCTGTTCAATTTTTTCGAGGACGTCGGCAGCGACCGGCTCCAAATTCGAAAAATCGAATCGTAGCCAGTCTTCGGCGACTTTCGAGCCACGTTGTTGCGCGTGTGTGCCAAGGTGCTTTTGCAGCGCGTAATGCAAAACATGGGTTGCCGAATGAGCGCGGCGAATTGAGTTCCGTCGGTCTGTGTCGACTTGCGCGTTGACTGTCTGGCCTACGTTCAACTGTCCTTCTGTCACTTCGCCGATGTGCAGTATGCAGTCGCCCACACGCTGCGTATCCTCGACCCGAAACTTGCCCGACTCGGAAATGATGGTTCCTTGGTCACCGACTTGCCCACCGGATTCCGAGTAAAAGGGGGATTCTTTGAGGAAAACGATTTGTTTTTTTGGTTCGGATTGCTTTTCGTCTTCTTCCGAATCCGAGCTGTTCGCATCGAAGGGCTTGATGACGTCACTTCGGCTTTGGTCTTCAGAAACCAATCCACCGATGACGGACTCGAAATTCGTATATTCGTAACCCACAAACGGAGTCGACTTGAGCTCCGTTTGAATCTCGTCGATCGGCCCAAAACTTCCCATGACCGCAACGGGCAGCTTGTTTGATTCTTCACCGTGCCGTTTCATCGCCTGGTCAAATCCGGGCCAGTCGAATTCAACGCTTTCCTTTTCGCCAAGTGTTTCAACGAGCTCGGGTGGAATTCCATGCGTGGTATATAGCGTGGCTGCGGTTTCGCCGTCGAACGAGTTTCCGCCCGATGATTTGATGGTCGACAGAATTCCGCTGACCCGTTCGATGC
>CAYSXI010000129.1:6350-15405 GCA_964434955.1 uncultured Pirellulaceae bacterium | reverse complement strand
CTCCGATTCGCCGTGGCATTCGATACAATGTTTTTCAAACAGGGGGGCAATCTGTTTTTGAAAGTCGATACTTGTCGGGCCTTGGGCTTCGACCCATGCCGCGTGGATGAATACCGTCCCAAGTTGCAAAAAGACCACCATTAGCGGATTCGCAATTTGCCGAAATGGACTGATTCGATTCATCGAGTTTCCTGTTTTTGACGTCTTCTATTTTAATCCAAGTCCGCGTTACTCAAAAACAGTGGTTATGCCAATTCGCAAGGTATCGAGCGACGAACGATGGCAAGCCATCTTGACGGTTATTGAGCAGATCCCCGCAGGAAACGTTGCGACCTACGGCCAAATCGCACGAATGGCCGGCTTGCCCAAGAATGCGCGACTGGTCGGATTTATTTTGAAAAGTCTGCCGCCAGATTCCGGAGTCCCTTGGTATCGCGTCGTGAATTCGCAAGGGAAAATTAGTGAACGTGAGAACCCGGAAAGCCAGAAGTCCCAGCGAATGATCCTGGAAGAAGAAGGGGTCGAGTTTCGAAGTGGAAATCGGGTATCGCTACGAGAATTTCAGTGGGAGCCATGATACCGATGCCTTTGAGTTTCCCTTTGCTTCTCAGCTTCGTGAAATCCCGGCAAATGTCATGGCTCTCAGGCCTCAAAACAATCTCACTCAAACGCCCAACAAGTGCGCGGAAGCGGACAGACTAGCGCATGCGAATTGCAAGCGGAAGGATTCCGGGAAAATGAAACAATAAGCACGAAGCGCAAGCGGGCAAATCCATTCCCGCGTTGGCCTCTGAATTCCCAGCCCAAATTCTGAACACCCAATCCAAAATCATGGGTGTCAAAGTACCTAATCGTTTTTCAATTTTTCCAAAAGCTCCTGGGTAGCAAGCAAATGTTCATGGGAACGTGACAAGCAGTCACGAACTTCATCCACGTATCCATCTGCGGAAGCTGACCAGGCACGATTCATTGCCCTTTCGCCAGCGGCAAACTGGGTCATCACTTCGGCATAGACATTGAGGTCATGAGCCACGATCAGCGACTTGCGATTGTCGGCAAACTCCTGGAAATCGACGGCGCATCGGTCGTCAATGTTTTGCAAAATCTGACTGGGGGGGAGCTTGTCCTGCATCTTTTGAATTTCGGCTGCGTTGACGACCAAATTGCTGATCGTTCGCCGAAGCGTTTCCACATTTCCTTCGGAAGATTCATCCATGACGCGAGCTTGGGTCTTGCCAATCCAAATGAGCGCGATCCCAGCGACCAAAACAAGTGCGGAAACGACAAACCAGGGAATCGTCAGCGACAGATTCGCATCGTCTTTGATTTCATATACCGTTGCCAGGGAACCCGAAAGGAATCCAAACCACAGTAGTACTTGTCCAATGAAACTCATATTCCGATTCCCGTTAACCAAATATTTTTACGATCGCGATTCCAACACCAACCAGGGCTTCGCCGACAATAAGGCCGGCCGCAATCGGGATTCCGACGTTTTCACTGAATGGCTTGCCGGCGTATTTGTCCGTCAACATTCGCAGCGTACAGCCGATGGTGTAAGTCAAAACGATCGAGAAAGGCATATAGAATCCAAGCGCGACCATCACGCCGATCCCGCCGAGGCCACTGGCAGCGAGGCCAAAGCCCAAAATGCCGCCCGCCACGTATCGGTAAATCGGAATGTTCTGGTCAATTAGGCCTTGGATCGTCGTTGCGAGTGCTGTTCCCTGCGGAGCCGGAAGTTCTTTGCTGCCGAATTCGTAACTACGTGACAGGACGATCAGCAATGTCAAAACGACGATTGGCCCCAGCCAAGCCCCGACGAATTGCGCGATCTGTTGTCGACGTGGAACTGCACCGATCAGGTATCCCGATTTCAAATCCAGCATCATGTCGCTGGCCTGTGAAATCGCAAGGCAAATGGCCGCGCCAACAACAATGCAGGACAGCACGGTTTGCGGATCATTCAAACCGGTTTGAGCAATCAAGATCAAAATCGTGACCGCAATCAAGGTCATTCCCGAAAGCGGGGACCAGTTCGTGCGCCCAATACATTCGGCGACAATCACGCCAGCAATCCAGACCCAAACGGTCCCCAGTACGGCCATCGTAACTGCCAGCGTTAGCGTCATTCCTTTGACAGACATGAACGCCAATCCTATCAAGACAACGAGACCTAGCAACACGGCGATCACCAACGCGATGATTGGCATTTCGTCTCGGCCGGCATCCGCCGCGGAACCTTTCGTTTGCCTTGCCTTCATCAGCGAACCAAACGCACTTCGAATCAACGGGAAGGCAATCAGGATACCGCCGATGGCAGCGCCAATCAGCATTCCGATTCCGGCGGGACGGAATAGCTGGGATCGCAACCCGCCCGGCACTGCCGAATACGGGTTGGAATCAGTTCCAGCCGCGACCAAAACCGGGCTCGCTGTTCCTTCTTCCTCTTCTGACTCGAGCGATAGCCCAGCTGCCGTCATGGCCGCGCGAAGTTCCTTTTGTGTTTTTGCCTCGCGAATCGGCTTCGCCTTGCTCGCGTCCAGTTCCGAAAGCTGCTTGTTGATCGCCCGAAAAGACACGAGATCGACAAAGCTCGAACCTTCGCGAATCTCTTTGACAATGGCCTGGAGTTCGTCCTTAGTGTAGGACACCTCTTCGCCATCTTCTGTAACGGTAAGTTTCTGATCGGCCTCAAGTTGTTCAGCTTGTCCTTCAAGCAAAGAGCAGAGCTTATCCAGGTTGAGCGCCGCTAATTCGGAATCCAGGAAATTGCCGTAACTCGGTGCTTCCCGGTTTTCGTCATCGCTGCTGACCGGGTAACCCGTGCGAACATTTTTGACGACTGGATCTTCGTCACCACGTCCATAAAGTAACAAAGCCCGATCAATCGTTTCCACGTCGGCAACTTGAACGACCGAGGTACGCACCGGAGGGTCCATGACCTCTTTGACGTCCGTCGAACCAAACAATGCGAGAAAGGGAGCCAACAGCCAGTAACAGATGAATCCACCGGCTCCGAACCAGAATCCGCCTTTCCCAGACAGAAATCCGACGCCGATGGTCATCAACGATAAAAAGAATGTGATGTTCAAAAATGCCGGCAGACTAAGTTGTTGACCGAGCAACCAGTCATGTTCGTCCCCATTAACCATAAACAGGCAAAGGTAAACGACGGCGGACACGCCGGCACCGCCCAAGAGATAAAGTGCTTTTCGAATCCCGGCGCCCGGCGATTTCAAGATCGTCGCCACGGCGATCCCCCCCGGGTAAGGCAAACGATCAAAGTCGATCATCTGCTTTCGCAATGGGATCACAAACGCCAATCCCATGAAGGCACCGGTGATACAAGCGAAGATCATCAGGAAAACAGTCGGACTAAAGAATCCGTCAAACCCGTCATCGACCGATTCCAGGCCATTCGTTTTACTGAGAATAAAAAGGGCGGGAACACAAAACATGATTCCCGATGAAGCTCCATTGACCGCAGACGCAATGGTCTGGTTGATGTTGTTTTCCGCGATACTGGTTCGTCGTAACAAGCCTCGCAGAATGCCCCAGCCAAGAATGGCCGCGAGTTCCGAGCCTTCAATGGAAAATCCAAGTTTCAAAGAGGCGTAGGCAATCGAAAGCGCGATAATCGCTCCCAAAAACCAGCCCACCAAAATCCCCGGAATGGTAAACTCCGGATAAGGTCCCCGGCGAATGAGTTCGCCATCTCGGGTTTCTTGCTCAGGAAGATTGGAAGCCATATCGGCCCTCCAGAAATTTATTGGTCGTCACCGTTCATCCTTTTTAAACGGTGATTATGATTCTTGCAGATTTTTCATAGACTATGGCAATCTGCAGCAAACGACAAGCAAGCACGGAGCGGCTTCGATGACTTTGGACTCATTTGATCGACTGGATATCGCCAAAAACTGGCTGCCAAGATACACCGGCATGAAACTGGATGACTTTGGTGACTACATTCTGCTTACCAATTTCATCCACTACGTTGAACAGTTTGCTCGCAAATTTGATTGTGATGTGTACGGCGATGGAAAGCCGATGCAATGCGCGACCAACGACGCCGGTTTGACGATCATCAATTTCGGGATCGGAAGCGCGAATGCGGCGACCATCATGGACCTCTTGATTGCCAAGCACCCGGAAGGCGTATTGTTCCTTGGCAAGTGCGGCGGACTTAAGAGCTCGACGGAAATTGGACATTTTATCTTGCCGATTGCAGCCATCCGCGGCGAAGGAACGAGCGACGATTATTTCGCTTCCGAAGTGCCCGCCCTGCCCTCTTTCAAACTCCACAAATTCGTCAGTGATCGAATCCTGGATCGGGAATTGGAGTACCGAACGGGTGTGGTGTACACGACCAATCGGCGGGTTTGGGAACATGATGTTGAGTTCCGCAGGAAACTGAATCAGCTGACCTGTATCGGGATCGATATGGAAACGGCGACACTTTTCATTGTCGGGCATTACAATCAGATCGCTCGAGGAGCCCTGTTACTCGTATCCGACGTTCCCATCACTCCGGACGGGGTGAAAACGGAAGAATCGGATCAGGTTGTGACTCAATCCTGGTCCGACATCCATTTGGAGATTGGCATTGAGGCAATGACCGAGATTGGTAATGCCGGAGAAAAGATCAAGCATTTTCAGTATTAGCGTCCCGGGAGAGTGGGAGGCTCGATGGCGATTCAGGTGGTGCGGGAACGTTGTTGTGGAACCACTCGCTTGCGCTTCGTGCTTGTATTTGCGTCGTTGCATGGTGACGGCGTCCAGGACTCACTCGCTTGCGCTTCGTGCTTGCACGAAGTGTGGTTGCGGGGTGAAGTTGTTGTGGAACCACTCGCTTGCGCTTCGTGCTTGTAGGGGGAGTGGTTGTTTGTGGATGGGGGCCTCCCCGGTTTGTCATCCCGCCTAATTCGATTTGCGAACGCGCAAAAAAAAACGGGTAAACAAGTCACCCGTTGAATGCTAAGTATCGTTGTGATTCCGCAGTTGCCGGTGAAGCATTAGCCGTCAAAAGGATTCTTTTCTTCCTTCTTTTCGTCAAAAGGATTCTTCTCACCCTTTTCGTCGAAAGGATTCTTTTCACCTTTGCCGTCATCCGGCTTCTTTTGACCACCGTCTGTTTTGCCGTCATCCATCTGTTCCGCGGAGTGAATAATGGGATGATTCTGGCCGATTTCACGAAGGCATTGGATCGTACCGGTCTTCGTTCCGATGTAGATTCGATCCGTCTTGAGATTGTAATGTTGGAAGTCTTGGCCCCGAGCGGCAACGCGTGAAACGATCGCTCCGGTTTTCTGCTGAATCGCAACAAGTCGATTCAAGTTGTCGATCACGTAGATTTTGTCACGGCTGGCCGCAACAAACGACTTGATGTTGTCCAGACGTGACGGCCAATTTTCGTCGGCCTCACCCGTTTTGATATTGATCTTGAACATGCCAAAGTCGTTGCTGATTGCGTAGACTGAATCGCCGATTGGAATCGGAGTCTGGCTAATCGGCTCGCCCGTTCCAAAGTTCCATTGGAGGGTTCCATCGCGTTCGTCGACGGCATAAACGAATCCGTCTGTCGAAGCGACAAAAAGGATTTGGTTTCGTTCCGCTCCAGGAGCCACAATCGGACCACCCGTTTTCAAACGGAAAATCATTTTTCCGACCTTGTCGCGCGAATTGTATCCAACGTTGTAATGGCCACGAAGCGTCGGCCATGAAGTCGTCAATCCGGTGACGATCGGTGGATCGGTGGCAGCACCCGCCGAAACGAAATAATTCATGGACATGTGCTTGGAGACGCGATTATTAACTCGACCGTAACGGGAAATCCGTTCTTCCTTGATGGCTTTCTCGCGAGCAAGCTGTGCTTCAGTCTTGGTTTCTTCTGGTGATTCAAGGGAAACTTGTTTTCGTTTATCAACGACCGCCGTTGGGTCAAACAGAGGAAACGCTTCCACGAAACCATTCAAAAGTGGAACAAATGCGAAGTCATCCGACATGGCCGGTGCCGCCCCAGGAGCAGCGCGACAGGTATGATTCCAAAGAGGTTTTCCCGTGTCGGCTCGCAAACAGTAGATCGAAGATCCGTTAACGATCGTGACGAATTCCTCATTGGCGCTAGGGCCCGTTGTATGGAATTTCCGATTTCCTACCGTCGTCGACCAGATGGTTTTTCCCGTGGTTCCATCAATCGCCTGGACCACGCCTTCGGTGGTCGTCGCGTAGAGCATCGTTTTAGGAGTTACAAATTTTTCGATTTTCGCATCGATGCCTCGTCCTTCTTTGAGAATCTCCTGACGAAGTTCCGCCCATTCCTTGGCGCCTTCAACACCAAATTGGCGTCCATCTGGCCCAAAGTCGAATTGAGAGATGACTTCCCGCTGCTTTCCGTAGGTCAATTCGAAGGTCGTCGTTGAATTCTTGTCGCTGACCTGAAGGTAGATTCCCGATAATTTCGCCGCCGTCGGATCGACTTGAACCTGACTGATCCATTCGACTTTGAGCCCCGCTTTTTGGGCGCGGACCTGGTCAATTACACCAGTAAGTTGTGCCTGGGCCAAAGAATTGCCCAAAACAAACAGTAGAACGGCAGATAGCAACGCGGCTCTCTTCACGGCAAGCACCATCAATTTGAATTCAGATCCGAAAAAAAGGTCAGTAGTTTAGTCTAACTCAAAACCTCGAAACTCACCAAGAAAATTCGACTGAAACGCCATTTGGGCAGGCAAATGGCCCGTGAATTTGCCGTGAATCAGGCCGCTTGAACCGACTAACTGGCAAAATCGAACCTGTTTTGGCCGCAAACGCGGTTTGGCCAGCTGCGGAAGCCGCTTGAGCCTCCAACCTGCGGGCGTTTGGGCCGGCAACACCGGCGGTTCGACAAAGAGTCTTTGAGTTGGGTGGCCGAGGCTCAAGGTGGTTGGGCCGCCCGGATTCGCCAGGCCCATCGGCTCCGGACCCTAGACCAAATCCGGCCTCATTCTCTACCATGAGAAATTCGAATAATCAGGGAGTGGGGAAATGAATCGGTCCGACGGCAAAACACCTTTTGGTGACGCTTTGGATCAAGTTCTCGGTTACCTGAATTTTTCCTCGGGAAACGAAGACGCCAATTTCCTGGCGAACCTGAATCTGGTTTTTGAAACGATCGAGCGAAAGTCAGAGATTGAACCGCACGCCCGATTGGACGCGTTTGCCGATCACCTCACGGCCCGCCTCGAGGAACTCCCGCAAGAGAACGGCGCCTTTCGAAATATTGAGCAAGCCAAATCGGTTACCGGATTGGTGGTTCACGATTTGGTTGGCCGCTATCTCAAGTTCCATTCGGACCTGCTTGCCCATCAAAAGAAAAACGAATTGTTCAACGCTTTTCTGATCGGTCGATTTTTTGAAGCCGTCTTGAGCCAAGGAGGACCCTGGCACGAGACGGATCGAATATTGGATCAAGCAATTCGGAACCTCAACTGTTTTGTAGGCCATCGTCCGCTGGCCGTCCTTGAGTCGAGACGCTGCCAGGCTTACGAACACGAATGGATTCGCCCGGTTCCGATTTATGTCAAGAACGTCGGCGCGGTCCACGGTAAGTATCACGAGTTGGTCTCCAAAGCGATCGAGTTATTGCAATCGGCTGATCCAGCAATTTGCCAAAGCGCTCAATTCGATTTCGAACAGCTGGTCGAGCTTTCTTACGACCCGAGGGCTTTTGATTTCGATCACCCTGCTAACCGCCGCCCCAACTATCAGTTTGGGCAGTGGGACGAAAACCTGATTGATTCATCGGGCTACTACCAACGATTTGTCGTGAATCGTTTGACGATTGACGCGCTTTTATCACGGATTGAAGAAAGTGACGAACATCCCAAAGAAGAATTGACTTACGAAGCCGCGGCCGTTTTCGCCGGCACCATTTTGATGGCGGCTGGAATCTGCGGTCGCGGTCCGGGGGCTTTCGATTCTGAGACTTCCCTCGCCGGCCTGATGCCACTCGTTGCCCGTTATCGCGACCATTTCTATGATGACGTTTTGTCGCGGCTAAAGGGGGAACACCAACAACGCTTAATTCGGGAATCGAAAGAACGAGGGCAGGCTTTTGCCGCCGCAAGGCAGGACATCAATGCCAAGTTGGCACAGAAACGAGCCCTCCAGCTTGTCCACGTGCGCCTGGCTTCGATTTACGCCCGCATGGGATACATTGACGCCGCCTATCGGCAAGCCGCCGTCGTGCCCGTCGCGTCCGCGCGATTGATTTGCCAGATCGATTGCCTGCTTTCAACGGCCCAGCACCAGGTTTCGACGGGCGAATTCGTCGACGCGGTTCAAAGCATTCCGCAGATTTTTGATTTGATCAAACGAGGAATCCAATGCGGCGCCATTGTCGATCCCTGGAATATTCTCGGCTTCGATGGAAACTACGACCTGTTTCAGGGCGCCGAGAATTCGATACGCGACCATCGGATCGATGATTTGGTGGAGATCGTCGAACAAACCATTTCCATTTGTTCGCAAATCTGGAGCGAAGCCGCTGGAAACGATGACAACGCGACCTGCGAGCGGATCAAAACCCATTTTAAAGAGTTCGTGAATTGGTGGTCGCAGTTCGCGCCGCACGAAGTGGCGGCGGTTGAGGCCATCAACCCTCTGGACGCTTACGATGCTTCCGAACATGTGGCGCGGGCACTCAACCTCTGGCATCTAGGCGGTGCCAGCGCCGGGGATATTGGCTTCTGGTCGAATCACGCTGAGATGTTTGATTCTCCCCAGGCTTACGCGATCGTGATCGATGCCTTGATGCAGCGCGATGATACCAAGACACCCATGGCGTTGATGATTCATTGGCTGAACAACGCCAATCGCCTGCCGCTGGAAGAAGGCGACAGCTCCATTCATGATTTGATTGATCGCTGGATTCTGGAGCAAACGAAAAGGCTTGGCCAAGCCGATCGATCCTGGCAATCCAAAAATACGATTTGGAATCAGATTCGAAAGTTCTACGATTTTGTCGAAGCCAATGCTGACGCCGATGGACTTGTCGGTGACCGCTTCTTTTGCT
>CAYSXI010000129.1:0-6340 GCA_964434955.1 uncultured Pirellulaceae bacterium | reverse complement strand
CCAATGCTGACGACTACTGGAGTGTTCCAGATTTCATTCTTGGCAAAAGTGTTGCCGAACAAGACGCGGAGTTCGACGAAGACTTCGACGAGTTGGACGAACTGGATGAAGACGATGGCAATGGGATCGTCGACGCGGCTTACGAAAATGTCGTTTTTGAAGACACCGCCGACGATGGAGTCGAAGGCGAGGTTTATGAAAATCAATACACGCAAAGTGAAGAGGAGCTTGAAGAAGAAGTTGATCGGGTGACGGACCGCCTGGAGTTCCTGGCCACCATCGCCAACTTCTGGAAACAGGTTTCGCGGATTTCTCTGGATGACATCGCACGGGATGAACACGATCAATCGGATCAGAAGACACTCGACAATCACCGAGCGATGATCGAAAACTGGATTTCTCAAGCCAAGGACAATCTTTCCAAACTTGGAAGTCTGCTAGGTTCGGTCAATCAATATCAGCTTCCGGTCCCAACCGGTGATCATGAATCGCTTTTGGTTTACGACCGATTCCGGTTGTTCAAAGAAGCTTTGTTGAGCCGTATCATCGTGGCGACAGTTGAAACCGAAGACGCCGTTCGCGCAATGCAGGCGGTAGTTGCGGCGGTCCGATATTTGAAGGAAGAACTTTCCCTGGATCAAAACCCGGGGCAATCAAGCGAACAGCGAAACATGATCGCCGTTTTTGCCGGCATTCGCTTGCGTGAGCCGGTGCTGATTCGTCAGCATATTGCCCCCTTAATCGAAGACCTGCACGGATTGCCGCTGCTTTATGTTCCGCTATCCAAGTCGGGTAACCCGGAGAATATTGTCGAGTCGCGGCTTCGTCAGTCCGCCATCAACGAATTACTTTCTTATTTGCCAGCATTTGGTCTGATACCTGAGACTTATGAACTAACGAATACGGCTTTGGCGATGGAACGCAACCATCCGCTTGGGCCAGGTGCGGTCACGGAATTCGACGAACTATTCCGAACGGCATACACGTCTTCGGTAAAGACGCTGATCCATGCATCCTTGCGGGATCGGGAATCGTCAGAAGAAAAAGGCCAGGAGGATCACGAACAGTTGCTTTTTGATTGCATCGAAATGATCACGGAAAGCATGCTGATCATGTGGCTAGAGCATAGCCAAACGTTGCGACTGAGCGTTCTTGAGAAAGTTGCCGAAAAATCGGCGTGGGAAGACCTCGCCGACTTCGTCCAAACCTATGGCGAGGACCTGTTCACCCAACAGTTTCTGCACCTCGGGAACATTCGTGCGATCTTGCACCAAGGCGTTGAGCAATGGTTTAGCCAACTGGAAAACCATCACGTTGATAACATCGAGCTCTTGGTTCAGTTGGATGTTGGCATTGAACGGAAAACGGCTGCGAAATGGCTGACGCTGATTCTCGAGGCGGTCATTGAAAACTACCAGGAATATCGAGACTACAACGGAACAACGACGCAAAGCGATCGCGGTGAGCTGTTTTATATCTTCCTGGACTTTCTCAGGCTTCGTGTCCGATACGACCGCGTTTGTTGGCATCTTAAGCCGGTCGTCTGGGCGCATGAAAATCTCGTACGCGATCAACAAAACAACGTTGCGAAACTTTGGCGACGTTCCCTGAGTGATCGGGTTGGCCCCGAAGCCGAAAAATACATGACCCGGCTACTGAAGCTGCAGGAAAAATATTCGGTACAAATGTCGACCGTGGCAAATCGACTTGCGGAACGTTTTGTGCACCCGATGCATGTGGATCGCATGCGTGCCTTGGTCGAGCCCGCGATGCATGACCCCCATAGCGCCAAGTCCATGTCGTCTTTTGAAATGCTCCAGCACGACGCCGAACAGCTTTGTCAGCAGCCCTTGGGCGCTGGACTGGAAATCCCCAGCTGGTTGGCGGCCCTGGAAACCGAAGTCAAAGTCTCCCAGATGCCGGAGCATGTTCGACACGCGGATTCCGGGCTGACCGTCGAACCCCTTGCCATGTCCATCGACGAATTGCGGGACCAGCTCGAGGCGTTGCCGCGGCGGCAAATTTGATTTTCCGCCTTTCTGTGAGGTTAAACATCCTGTGTTGAGCCTTGCAACGGCCTCAAAGCCTGCCTGCATTTGCTTGTCTGCCCGAGCAACGCGATTGCCTCAACCAGAGTCTCGCAAATGGCTTTTCGTCCATCTCCGAATTGAGTGATGCGGTTGGACAACAAAAAAAGGCCGGTCGAAACCGGCCTTGGAAAACTAAATTGAATCGAAACGTCGTTCCGCGAATACGCTCTCGAATTGACTACTTGCCACCGCTAACGTCCGCAGCTGTGTCGCCGCCCGCAGCCGTTTTACCCTTGGTTTCAACCACGGCATCTTTGTGAACCAGGATCGCAACCGTTTTGAGGCGAACATAGGCCTCGGACATGTAGATGTATCCACGGTAAGGTCCAACTTCTCCCCAAGAGTTTTTGATGATGTAGTACTTCTTGTTGTTTTTGTCGCGAGCGATCCCAACCAAGTGCATCAAGTGATCGTCGGTCGTCGAAAGACTCTCGAACGTTTTCTGACGCATCGACTGAGTGACGTCCATTTCTTCAACGGGTTCACGGAACATTCGCGAACTGCTTTGCTTTGGAAGGATCGCGAGGCCCAATCGTGAATTGAAGCCGGACTCGCTGACGTCGCCGTCCCATGCGACGGTGTAACCATTCGCAATGGCATTGTCGATGGTTTTCACAAGATCGTCGATTGGCAAATTCTGGAACGACCCGTTTGAATAATTGTCGGGAATTTCGAGAACAAACGACTCGTTGAATGGATGATGCGAATACGAAGTGACGCTAACGTAATCCTTGGGATTGAACCCAAGCGATTTGGCGAAAGATTTCGGCGTGAATGCTTGGCCTTGATAGGAGAACTGGCTGGGTGCACTTCCCAGGTAAACATCGAGAACTCGATCGTAGGCTTGCTTCCATCTCGGGCTCAACGACTTTTGCTTGACGACCCCATCGAGCATCCCCTTGAGGACAATCACCATCTCGCTGTGATCATGGCGCTTGGCGTTGCCCTTGAGTCCGGTAAAGTACTCTTCGGGAACCAGGCCGTGACGCGAAACGGCATTTAGCAAATCGTGAGCCAGAGCGCCTTCGCTGAAGTTGGCTTTGCCTTGACGCAAAACGTAATTTTGTGCTTTGTCTTTGTAGGTGTTTTTGACAATAAACATCTCGGACAAATTGTGCTTGCCTTTGCCCATGCGAATCAACTCCGATTCGACGAATGAGGATGTGGCGAAGCTCCAGCAGGTCCCGGTGCGATCCTGCGATTTGACGTCGGTGCAATCAAGCGATTTTTCGACCGTAAAGGCGTAGCCTTTCTTCTCTTGTTTGGGAGCCTCGGAATCCTGGGCGGCAAGATTTCCGCCGACCACCAGGGAAGCAACTGCAAAGAGCAGTGCAAATCGGGACAGGGGCATTGTCTTCTTCATATTTTTATCCTGTTTCATTGGGGGCCAATAAGTATTCATTAATGAAACCATGATACCGGATGCGAAGTTCCGTTGAGTAGGCGGATTGGTCGTTCGATCCGAATCAAAGAACATTCAAAACCCCGCGTTTTGCGACCTTTTCGATTCGAAGCATGTTTTTTCGCCGTGAAAGCGCAAAAAGTTTTTTTATTTTATTTCTACATCCGCACATTTTTGTGTCGCAGCACTTGGTTGAATTTCGACGCTTGGCTGATACATTGGATCCTGTTCGGACCGCTTAGTCGGTTCGAACACTCAGCCTGATGTTACTGCCCTGACATCAGGCGTTTTTTATGCGCCGGATTCGGCGTGAGCGAATGTGCCTGGGCCCACTTCGTTTTGTTGGTAAAACGAGCTTCTCTTGCTAAACTAGCGTTAATCCTGTTGCACGGATGCGCAAACAAGCCCAGACAAGAGTCCTCATCATGAGTGGTTCAGTTTCCACTTGGATCAAGCGATTGGCCGACGGTGATTCGGAGGCCGCGACCAAACTCAAACGACGTTTTTGGCGGCGAGTTCAGTCGAAAGCGAAGCAGTTGATCCGCATTACCGGCTTGGTTTCGTTTGATTACGAGGACGTATCGGAAAACGCATTTGGCGACCTCGTCATGGACATTGTGAATGGGCAGGCACAGAAGGTCGTTAATCGCCGCGCATTCTGGCGGCAGCTTGAGCGGGTCGCTTATCTGAATGCGCTTGATTATCGACGTCGCGAAGTCGCCAAGAAGCGCGGTGGAGCTGCCGACGACGTCCCCTTGGAAGAAATTCCAACGGACGAGTACAACATCGCGATGGCCATGTTATTTGAAGAAGAATTGGAACGCGTCAGTTCCAAGTTGGACGCCGAAGCGCGAGAAATCATTGAGAAGTTGCGCCAGGGATATTCCGTCGAGGAGATTGCGTCGGATTTCAAAGTATCGCCGCGAACGATCAATCGCAAAATCGCGGCTATCAAGGATGCCGTCAACAAGAAAAGTTGAACGATCAAGGCAGAACGAATAGGGCAGTATGATGGAAAAGCAAAAATCCTGGCAGGAGATTGATCCGGAAATCCGCGTGGAGCTGGAACCGATCCTTTGCGAATTCGAATTCGCTTGCAAAAGCGGTGAGAAGCCAAATCACGCGGATTTTCTTGAGCGTTGTTCGACGCGGGCCGCGAGAAAAGTTCTTGCCGAGGAATTGAAGTATTACGAAGGCTATTACTCGGATTCACGCAACCGAATGGGCGGAGCGGAGGACCTTGAGTACCGGAAGATCGGCGAGTATCAACTCCAGGAAAAAGTCGGCGAGGGCGGATTTGCCGATATCTATTTTGCCAGGAAAGACGATCGAGCCTATGCGATCAAGATTCCGCGGAACTCGGATCCGGAAGGGCTAGCCGACGCGGAGCGGGAAGCGCTAACTCGTTTGAAGCACGAAAGAATCGTCCAGTTTTTCGAATCGTTCGAATACGACCAGAAGACGGTCCTCGTGACGGAATGGGTCGACGGTGTCAGTCTTTATGACGTGCTTGTTGAAGGCCCGTTGCCGATCGATGAGTCCTTGCATTTGACGATAGAAATTTGCGAAGGCCTGCAGTTTGCCCATCAGCATGGTGTCATTCATCGTGATATCAAACCGAGAAACATTTTGATCTCCCGCGGCCACGCCAAGATTCTGGATTTTGGGCTGGCCAAAGTGTTTGGGACTGCCGCGTCGGCAGAGCTTGAAGACGGGCAATTCCAAGGCAGTCCCGGCTACACCTCGCCCGAGCAAGTCGAAGGCAGCGTGCAAAAAACCGATCACCGAAGTGACGTGTTTTCCCTCGGGGTCGTGCTTTACGAAATGCTCACCGGCGTGAATCCTTTTATCAGCCGGGACGAAGATCCGGCCGACTTGATTTTGGATCACGACCCCGCACCGCCTCGATTTTACAACCCGCTGGTTCCGGAAGCCTTGGAAGAAATTTGCCTGAAAGCGATCTCCAAGGAACCGAAAGCACGCTTTCAAACCGTCAAACAGCTTCATCACGAGCTGATCCGGCTGCAACCGAGGAGCACCAACAGCGAGCGCCGTCGACACCGGATTGCCCCAAAGGCAAAAGCAAAAATTCAATGGGTCCCAGTCGGAATCTTGGCGCTGCTGTTATTGGTCATCGGCTGGATGGGATTCGCGTTGATGGGACAAGGCGAACGGTCGGATCCTGCCGACGCAATTGGTTATTCTGCGGTTACATTCTTTTCCGTGAATAAATCGACGGCCCCTCAAATCCAGGGCGTCGGTCTTAAGCGAGTCAAGTTTCAAACAGTAGAACCCGGAGCAGAAATTACAATTTACGAACTGGGAAAGACTGGCGAACCCCAAAAGGGACAGGGAATGTATTTGGGCAGGAGCCCGGTGATCGCCGATTTACCGCCTGGTTTGTATTTTGTGATTGCAGACTCTGGTGACGGAAATTTTCATGAAGTGTTTAGAAAAGTGCCCGAAGATCATTTTGACTTTGACAATCATCTCTATGCAGGCTGGAAATTTTCAAACGAAGTATACGAACTGCGGAAAATCGACACCCGAATTAAACCTGCCCTTGGCACCATGGTTGATTTAGACAAATTCCTTATCGCCAAACAGCCATTTTTCTATGACTGGTATCAGCAGACAAAATTTGCGCGAAAAACAGCACTTGACCACCGCGGCTACTGTACAAAATTGACTTTTGGCCAAGTATGCGATTCACTTGAAACATCAGGCCTACGCCTTCCATTTTTGTCTGAATTACATCAAGCAAATCAAGAAGGAAAAATTGAATTGGTTGGTAATTTACGCGAATGGTCCGGCTCGCTTTGGGGGCGTTCCGTATGGAATATTGACA
>CAYSXI010000128.1:14322-15484 GCA_964434955.1 uncultured Pirellulaceae bacterium | reverse complement strand
CATGATGGCTACGATCGATGGCGGAAGATACAGACAGGTACACGGAAACGCGTACGCAGAAAAAAAGGGCTAACCAGCCTCTATTCTAGCATTAAACAAAAAAGGCCGAACGATTCGTTCGGCCCTTGACTGGTATTTTGTGCAATCCCGTCCTGGAATTTCTAGGATCCGTTGCCATCCGGCACTTTCATTGATCCTGCCCCGTTTCCTTTTTTGCGTTTTTTGCCGCGACCGCGACCTGGCTTGTTGCCACTTCACGTGCCCTGTCATTGGCTGGGCAACGGCAGGCCCTGTAGCTCGCTAAGATCCATCCGAGCCAGTCGGATCGAGGATTCGAGATCTTCTTTGCTCCGCTCAAGCAAATCCGCGTTTCCGGATTCCTTGGCTTGATTGACCAGCTGCGTGTAGTGTTGGCGGGCGGCTTCGATTTCCGGCTTCCATTCCTCTTCCGGTAAGCCTTCCAAACGCATCAACCAGGTCATGTAATATTGCGAATTGGCCAGCGTTGCTTGGACGTCCGCAACGAATTCCGGCTCCGCGTCTTCGTTGCCTCGAACATCGTCCAGCAATGTCGCCAGGGACTTGCGAGCATCTGGAAGCTGCTTGGCCATCATCTGGGCCTTGGCTTTTTCCAGTGAGATTTTTTGGATCTGCGTTTTGTTTTCCGACGGGATGGCGCTTAGGGCTTCGTCGTAGTTTTCGACGGCCTGTTGCCAATCCTTTTCCTGAACACTGAGCCTGGCTTTTGTAATGACCTGGTCAATTCGATCCATCTCGATCCGTTGCTGACCGGGACCAAAGTGGTAAATCAAACCACCCAATCCAACAAAAAGCCAAGCGACAATCAGAAAGATTCTCATTCGATGATCTCCGTTTTGCCGACTTGTACGTGTTTCAATATATCAGAATTCGGTATTCAAGCGAAGTTTTTTGAACCTTCAGGCACAAAATGAAGGTGAACCGCCAAAAATCGTCGAAGTTTTTCCCGGATTTGCCTTGTTGGACCTCGAGTTACTCAGATTCCTGCTTCTCCGAGTATTTCTGAAGGAGTTTCAAAGCATGGGAATCCCCCCACTTTTTTAAGGCGTTGAGAATCGGCTTTAACGATTTGCCTTCCTTGGTTAACTCGTATTCCACCTTGGGGGGAACTTCCGCATACACA
>CAYSXI010000128.1:3886-14312 GCA_964434955.1 uncultured Pirellulaceae bacterium | reverse complement strand
CCAAACCCGTCGCTTCCAACTCCCGAAGCTGCTTCGTCAACATTCGTTGCGTAACGCAACCAATCCTGCGTTTCAATTCACTAAACCGAAGCTTCCCGTCCAGCAAATAAAACAGAACAATTCCTTTCCACTTTCCTCCAATCAGTTCCAGGGTTGCTTCGACCGGACACGCGGGCATTTGGTAACTGGTATGTCTCGTGCGTTGTTTGGTATCCATTCTGTGCCTACCTGTCCAAAATGTGCGTTCTTGTTCGATCGGAACCGGTCGATATTATGCATCCGTTGATTTTGCAAGACAAGCGAAAATGACTCGCGGCAGGAATGGATGGAGAGCAAGAATGAAATACGAGGGCTTCAAAACGTTTCGCACCGATCTCGGGGATGGCATTCTCACGGTGACGATTGACTTTCCGCCCGTCAATCTTCAAGGGCAGGACATGCTATCGGATCTCAATCGACTGGCGATGAGATTGGAACGAGATCGCGATATCAAAGTGGTTGTGTTTCAGTCGGCTCACCCAGAGATTTGGGTATGCCATTACGATACCAACCTATTGAGAGAAATGTCGGAGGAAGCGGTGTCGCGCGAAGCGGTTCAGCTTTTGGATTTGCAAATTGTTCTTGAGAGAATCAGCCAACTTCCGCAGGTGACGATTGCAAAATTGGAAGGATTTGCGCGCGGTGGGGGCCATGAGTTTGCTCTGGCTTGCGATATGAGATTTGCCGCCCGCGGCAAGTTCAAACTCATGCAAATGGAAGTGGGGATGGGGATTCTGCCCTGCGGTGGGGGCGCGTCGCGGATGGCTCGCCAAGTCGGTTTGGGACGCGCGTTGGAAATTGTTCTGAGCGCTCGGGATTTCGATGCCGATGAAGCCGAGGCCTATGGCACGATCAACAAGGCTTTGGACCCGGACGAAATCGGCAGCTACGTCGACGCCTTGGCCAAACGAATTGCCAGGTTCCCGGCGGCTTCGATTGAAGCCTGCAAAAAGGCTGTCTACGAATCCATCGACAAACCCATTGCCGATGCGCTTCAAGCGGAAGCCTTTTGGCTATACCAGGCAACAAGTAAAACGCCGGCGATCAAACGATTTTCGATTGCCGACGACAAAGGCCTGGAACACCAGATGGAGAATCAACGAAAGTGGAATGACCTTGTCATGGACGTTCAAGAGATTCAGTAACGCGGCTCAAGGAGATAAACCATGAAAGCCATGATCATCAAATCCTACGGTGAGGATGCAACGTTCGAGTTGGCCGAAGTCGAGAAGCCCACGGTGCGGCCGGGACATGTCCTGATCCGAATCGCCGCATCCAGTGTGAACACCGTCGATACGATGATTCGAAAAATGGGGCAGCAACTGCCCCTCTCTCCGGAACCGCCCGCCATTCTGGGAATGGACTTTTCCGGAACCGTTGAAGCTGTGGGAGAAGGGGCAGGGGCAGGGGCAGGGGCAGACAGCTTTTCGGTGGGAGACGAAGTCTACGGCTGTGCCGGTGGGCTGGCGGATCTTCCGGGTACCCTCGCCGAGTACATTGTTGCCGACCATAACCTGATCGCGCATAAGCCGAAAAACCTGAGCATGACTGAGGCGGCCGCCTTGCCACTGGTCGGAATCACGGCATTCGAAGGATTGCAGCGAGCCGGTATCCAATCCGGACAAAATGTGCTCGTTCACGGCGGCACGGGCGGAGTCGGGCATGTTGCCTTGCAACTGGCCAATCACTTTGGCGCGAAGGTTCATTCAACAGGCGGCGGCCAAAAACAACTTGAGCTGATTGAGTCCCTCAATGCGATTCCGATCAACTACAAAACGGAGTCCGTTCAAGACTACGTCGCGAAACACGTCGGCAAGAACGGATTTGACCTGGTGTTTGATTCGGTCGGCGGAGCCAACATGTTGAACTCCTTTGAGGCCGCGGCACTCAATGGTCAAATCGTCACGACGGTGTCCATGTTGGAACTGGATTTGACTTTGGCTCATTTCAAAGGACTATCCATTCATGTCGTTTTTATGCTGATCCCGATGCTTCACGCAGTCAAACGCGAACAGCATGGGGCCATCCTTCGCGAGTTGGCAGCCATTGCCGAGCTAGGAAAACTGCGACCCATCCTGGATGAACGCCCGTTCGCACTCGAGGATGTCGGACGAGCGCATGCGCGGCTGGAAAGCAGACAAGCGGTTGGCAAAGTGGTGGTGACCAATCAGCCGACGACCTGATCGTCAGCCATCCAACGGCGAATCTCGACGCAGTCGAAATGAATTGAGGCTTTCAACCCTCGCCGGAGCGTCAACCAATACCGAGTCCGTCAGCGTACGCCGGGGCGATAAAACGTACCAAAGTAATTGAGCAAAATCGGCAGGAAGGCAAAAATCGTTGTCCCTAAAAGGATCGATGCCAATGCCCATTCTCGCCTGGTCCAATTCTCAATTCCCTTTTTGTCTTTGGTGCGATTCAGGCGGGCGATCACATCCGCCGGCAAGTGTTTTTGATTTCCATCGTGGTAATAGCCACTTAATCGATTGGAGATTTGTCTCAGGGTATTTTGATCCTGCCGGGACATGTGGCCATCAATGAATTTTCCCGTATGGGGATCGCCGACGCCAACAACCACGAATTCCGCCACCGAAGCGGGGAGCTTGGGCATTCCGGTAGGAGGCACGGTGTCGCCATCAGTCAAAAGAACGATATAGGTGCTGTTGGGATTCCAGCGTTTCGATATTTTGGCTGCCATGCTGATTCCATCCATCAGCTTGGTCTTACCGGGCTTGTACGCGTGGTACATCGGTAGCTCTTCCAGGATATGCCGGACGACTTCATGATCCTTGGAATCCTCAATGATCGGTTTGGCATCGGTGTAGACCCCAATCACGGTCGTTTTGAATCCTCGCATTGGGATACGATTGAAGACGGACTCGAGAACGTCCGACGCCCGTTTGCGTCGGGTCAAATCTCCATCCACTCCCGCGTCCTTCAAGTGCATGCTGGGGGAAACGTCGACAATCAATACCAGGTGCTTGTAATCGTTCGGTTGAATCGTGTCCGCTTGATGGACTTTGGCTTCGACAACCAATATTAGTGACAAGAATCCCCAGGCAATGAGCGCCACCGCAATCACCCGGAATGGAGCCGCGAGGTAGACCCAGATTGCCGGCCGGTTTTTTGGGCCAAACGCCAAGTGCCCGACGCGCTGAATTCTCCAAAAGTGAATCAGCTCGGCAACCGCCGCGACCAGCATGACCGCCAATGCGATGAGTTCCGTTACCATGGCGTGTACCTCAAGCCCATCATCCAGGTCATACCAAGTCCGAGAAAGACAAGTCCCGCGATCGAAAAAGGACCAAACCAATCCAGAACTTCGGCGTAGGTCTGGTTCATTTCCGCGACTTGCATCTTGTCGATTCGGCGAAAAACATCCTGCAATGCTTGCTGGTTGTCCGGGCTAAAGGACTCGCCCCCGGTAATGTTGGTGATCGTCGAGACTTCAGGAGGCGAAGTTCCTCCGCCGATGTGAATCGAATAAACCACGATGTTGTCTTCGCGGAGTGAGCGAGCGATTTCTTCTTCCTGGCCATTTCCCAAATCAAAACTGGCACCATCGGAAACCAGGATGATCATTCGGTCTCCCTTTTCGCGAGACGTTAATGTCTCCTGGCATTTGCGAAGCCCCTTCCCGATCATCGTTCCACCGCCGTACCCGGGAGGAAGTCTGGCCGGGTTCAAAAAAGGTTTCGCACAGCGGAATGCGGAAGGGTCCGTGGTCAAGGGAATCCAGTGTTCGGCATTGTCGCCAAAGACAGTTAGCCCAAACGCATCTCCCTCGCGCAACGAAACAAATTCATTGATGGAATCCATCGCCACGTCATAGCGGGAGGCGTTTCCAAAGGGCTGACGCATGCTTCCGCTCAGGTCGAGGCAAAACTCGATGTTTGTCAGTTCTCGCTTTGCCTTGGGAACACTCAAATGCCGCGGTCCGGCAAGCAAGATGATGGCCAGGGCCAACATGAGTGGACCGGCGGAAAGCATGACATTGATCAAGCCAGTCCAGAACAACCCACGCCGGGCAATTCCGTGGTCTTGCGGGAGGACGACCGGCCGAGTTTGCCGAAGCCAGATCCAGACCAGCAACATCGCCGGAATGAAGAGCCCAAACAAGACGTACCAATTTGCAAAACTCATCCGCCAACCACCTCCGACTCTTCCATGCTCAGTAGCTCTGAAGGAATCGACTCGTAAGGAGCCAGCAGCTGTTGAAGCGAAACATCCGATTGCGCATGAGGACTATGAATCCACTTTTCCAGCTGCAGTACCGTCGGACCCGCCTCGGGATTGGCTTTGATTTTTTCGATCGCGGATTCAATCGCGACCCCTTCGAGATCAAGCCTTCTTCGCCAGAACGCGATCAACATGCGTTCCAGCTCGGCAAGCTGCGTATGATGCAATTCGCCCCGCATGGCCTGCTCCAGGCGAGGACGCAATAAATCGGCAAATGATTTTTTGGTTTCAATGATTGGCGCCGTTTCTTTCCTTTTCCAGCCCAGCAGGATCAAACCGGCAAATACGATGGACCAGAAAACAATGGCGATCACCATCAACGATTTGTAACCGCCGAGTCGAGGAAGAATGCTGTTTTCAAGCTGATTCGGTTCGATCTGGCCCGGCGGTAACAGGGAGCGAATCTCAACTTTGATTTCCGGCAAGTCCTCCGTCGACGATCCGTCCTTGCGAACGAGATAATCGGCCAGATTGTATTCGCCCGGTTCGAGGCCTTGAAAGGCAATGTCGTAGCGAAAATGATCGCCGTGGGGAAATGTCTTGACGATACGCACAACGATGGGAACCCGGTCGTCGCTGACGGGCTTGGCGGCAAGTTCCGATCCGGGCAGTTTGATTTGATCGACAAAACCAGGAGCTCCGACTGTCGGCGATCGATTCTCCTGGCCAACCAGATTTTGCGAGACGCAAACGGCGAGCATGAAGCCAAGCATCGCGCTTGTGAACCCAAACGATTTCGATGGTCGCTCCATCACCGGGCACCTCGTCCGAGTAGGCCACGCGATTTGAAAAAATGTCTCAATCGATACGCGATCGGCTGGTCCGTCGGAACCACCAAATGATCCACGCGGCCTCGTTTGAGTTCCTGATTCAGCGGTTCCTGATCGATTCCCATACGCTTCCCGCGTGTCGTGATTGGCCTTCCCGTTTCGGCTTCCCTCGCCCGAATGAATCCGGCGCCGGCTATCCGGTTTTCTGCCGGGTCCTTCATTTGCAGCAAGACGACATCGTGTTGTTGACCGATGCGCTTGAGGGGCGCGATGGCCTCAGGCTGATGAAGATCGGAAAGGACAATGATCAACGATCGGTTCAACAATAATGGCCCGAGTTTGCGGAGTTGTTCCGCGAGTTCGGTTTTCTCACGCACGTTGTACTTGCGAAGCTTGTAAAGCCACTGCATGATTTTGTCGCGTGAAAGGCTGGGTGTGTATCGGAGTTCCGTTTCGCCGACGCCCACGACGGCGACCGGGCTAATTCGATCCAGGCAAGCGAAGCCGATTCCTCCGGCGATAAATACGGCCGTCTCGTACTTGCTTTTCCGTGTCGAACTAATCGTCATGGAGGCGGAGGTGTCGACCAATAGGTAACAGGGCATCCGCTTGGGAGTCTCAAATTCCTTGACATGAAATTTATGGGTTCGTGCGGTGACCCGCCAATCGATCGAACGAACGGGATCCCCCGGTTGGTAGATTCGAGACTGAACGTAATCCGTGCCGCTACCAAGAAATGGCGACGCATCCGTTCCATAGCTCAAGCTGTCTGCCAACGACCGAACGGCAATCGCGAACTGCCGGGAATCCAGCGTATCAACATTGTCGATTTGATACTGCATGATCCTTACCCGGGAATCGTCGAAGCCGTTAGCCCCATGTCATTCATGATTTGCTGAAGCACGACTTCACCATTCAAGCCATCGGCAAGGGCTTCGTAGTTGGGGCGAATCCGGTGAAGAATCACATCGCCTGCGAGTGCGTACATGTCTTCCGGGATCACATAGTCCCGACCGTGAATGAGTGCGCGGGCACGCGATGATTTGAGTAACGCGATTCCAGCACGTGGGCTGCAGCCAACTTCCAACGCCGGATGAATCCGGGTCCGGTTTACCAATTCTACGACGTGATCGATAAATACTTCGCTAATATGCACGTCCTGCACAGCCTGCATGGCACTAATTAAATCTTCTGCCGATCCGACCGGTTCTTTGTCGAGGACATCAAACTCGGTCCTTGCAATGGCACCCTTGTCTTCTCGTCGAATGCCAAGCGACGCATTTCTGCGCAAGACTTCTTTTTCTTCGTCAGGGGTCGGGTAGTTCAAACGATGGCAGAGCATGAAGCGGTCGAGCTGGGCCTCGGGCAATTCAAACGTACCACTTTGCTCAATTGGGTTTTGCGTTGCGATCACCAGGAAGGGAGCTGGCAATGGAAATGTCTCATTGCCAATCGTGACTTTGCGTTCCTGCATGGCTTCCAGGAGTGCCCCTTGTACTTTGGGAGCCGCACGATTGATCTCATCTGCCAGCAACAAGTTCGTAAAAATGGGGCCCTTCAGAATTTTGAATTCATTCGTCTTCTGGTCCAAAATCTCGGAGCCAAGAATATCCGAAGGGAGCAGGTCAATCGTAAACTGGATTCTTGCGAAGTCCAGATCGATCGTTTTCGAAACAACAGAAACCAGTAGCGTCTTCGCAAGTCCCGGGACTCCCTGAAGCAGCAGGTGTCCGCCAGTAAACAATGCAATCAAAGTCCGTTCGACGACCACGTCCTGGCCAACAACGACGGTGGCCACGCGTTCACGGATTCGAGAAATGAAATCGATGACTTTGCGAGTTTCCGGGCTCGCAGAAGATTCAGCAGTTGCCATATCACCAGATGCGCACGAAAGAGGTGTTTAAAATCTCATTATAGACAGAGATCTTTGGCGGTGCCGAAACGAAGCCGAAAAGTTATTTGTCCCGGGAACCAAAAAAATACGCCACCAACAGCGTGGACCCAATTATCGGACCAACGCATTTCAGGCCAAGTTGCCCGACTCCGGTATGCCCGAGACTATTAGTCCCAGAGGCTATTGGATCCCTTGGGCTTTTCTGATCTCCGATTCGATCTGATCCAGGACCTGTTTTCGCTTGGCCGATTCCGCCTTGGCGGTATCCAAGGCCTTCTGTTTCTCGTCCAGTTCCGCTTTTTTCTGTTGGACGACCTGATTCGCCTGAGAGAAGCTGTCTGACGCGGCCTTCTGTTTCGCTTGTAGCTCGCGAAGCATTTTGTCGAAGGCAATTTCGGCGGTCCAAAAGTTGACTCGCGACTGGGCCGTCGCAACCTGTTGCGAAATCGTATTCAAGTTTTGATTCGCCGTATTAAATTGCGTCTGCAAATTGGGCAGTTGTTTATTCAGTGCTGCGATCGTATTTGTCACAACCGTCTTTTGTTGATTCATCTTTTGGAAAGACGATTGAAGCGAAGTGGCCTTAGACTTGTTGGCGGCAATCTGCTGATTGGTGGTTGCGATCAGCTTTCCGTTGTCCACGATGACTTGGTTGATACTGGCAAGTTTTGTCGTCAAATCCGTGACCGTCTTTTTCAAGCTTGCATCGTTCGGCAGCTTGGCAAGCGCTTCTTTTGCTTTGGCCAAGCTTTGTTCAACCAGCGGCTTGGCCTGCGTGTTGGAAGTGACCGCTTTCTGATAATTGCCGTATTGTGCTTGCAACTGGGCCCTCTGTTTCTGAGTTGCCTGCAATTGGGCATTTGACTGATTCATGCTGTTGGTCAGCTGGGTCAGGGAAGCTTGTTGCTGAGTCAACTTGGCTTTGGTGTCGGTTAGGGCTTTGTTGGCATTATCGTAAGCCGTTTTTGCAGGGGCCGATTTGGCCGCAAGTTGGTCGCGACGGGCTTTGGCAATGTTGAACCGCTCAATGAGAGGTTTCGGGTTCATCGACCATATCGATTTGAGTTTGCCATCGGCGGAATTGAACACGCCAATGCTTCCGTTCCAATCGGAACTGATCACCGACTTGGTTTCATTGCAGAAGGCACAACTGACTGCGATATCCGGGAAAGCCTTGAAAGCCCGAATTTGTCCTCCGTTTTGATTCCAGAGTTTCGTGACGCGATCACGACCGCAGCTGACCAGGTTGCCTTCGCGCGTGAATTGAAGATCAGAAACTCCTCCGCCGTGAGCGCCCCAATTTTTGACCATTCGGCCGTTTTCAACTTCCCAAAGCCGAACCGATACGTCTTCACTGGCCGTGGCGACAATATTGGAATCGATTCGCCATGAAATGGATGTGATCTGTTTGGTGTGGCCCTTGAGGGTCAAATACTCATTTCCTGTTTCCGCCTCCCACACAAATACGCCGCCATTGCGATCTCCGGAAGCAAGCAAAACTCCATCAGGGCTGAATTCGAGTGCGGTAATCCAGTCGGTGTGCTTCTTGACCTGGTATTCCAGTTCTCCCGACTCCGTGTTGTAAACACGAAGCATCTTTTTGGGACCACCTAGCGCGACCAGTGAATGATCGTTGCTGATATCCGCAGCCAACACCGTATCCAGTTCGTCCCCGACCTCAATCATGCGTTTGCCAGTGATCACATTCCAAACGATGACTTTGCCACTGGCTCCGCCTCGTCCACCTCCGGCGAGGAGCAACTGGCCATTGCGACTGAATTTGAGAATGTTGGCCGTTCCTTCCGGGAAAGGCAAAACTCCAACCATCCGGTTTGTCTTGGTATTGTAAAGCAGGATCTGTTTGGTCGAGCTTACTGCTGCGATCGGTGCCCAGGGACTTACCGCGATCGAATTAACCGTCGTTGGCTTGGCTGCCGATACGATGGGTTGCAAGGAAAGCCGTGGTGGCATGGCAATGACTTGCGGACGAACTGCAGCATTTGAATCCACCGCCATGTTGAGCTTGGGTTTCTTGGGAGCTGTCGAAACGCTGTTTTTGTTTTCCAGAGCGCCGCCGTCAATCCACTCGGCAATCAACATGATTTCCGCTGCCGGAATTTTGTCCGACTTTGGGGGCATGATCGGTTCTTCATCGTGATTGACAAGCTGAAACAAATAACTTTCCGACGCGTCACCGGGTTCGATTACCGAGCCGCTGTTTCCTCCTTGCATCAGGTTGGTCATGTTCGTGACATCCAGACCGCCAATCTTCTGATCTCCGTTATGGCATGACGCGCAGCGTTGTCGAAAGATTGGCTTGATGTGATCATCAAACGTTACCTTTTTTTCCTGGGCTGCCAGAGAATGGGGAGCCAACGCGTGGGCCGCCACGCATAATGCAGCAACCAGCGAAAAGAATGAGGCGACGCGCAACCAGGGATTGTCGTGTTTTCGGAACATTTTTCGGACGAGGTGTTTGCCTAAATGGATAACAGTGATTTCGGACGGCGGACAAGTTTGCTACGACGAATCAGTGATTAAAAACAAACTCGCGTGAGTTCAGCAGCGCCCAGAAAACATCTTCCAGCGCCGATTTCTTATCTTTCTCGGAATTGACCAGTTCGAGCAAGCCCGCCAACTCTTCTGCGGTAGGCTGTCGTGAAAAGGTACGCAAATAAAGTGCACGAATGATCTGTTCGGGCGTCTTCTTTTCCTGCAATAGTTTGCCGACAACATTGCCGCCACGTACCTTGGATTGCAAGGTGCTTCCATTCAGCAAATGCAAAGCTTGCGATAAATTTGGCTCGGTCTCGACTTCGCATGAACAGACCGACTCACGACGGGCCCGACCAAAGGTATTCAAGAAATAGGTCGTTGTGTTGCCATCGGCAATTTGGACGGCGCGGGCGCCTGTCGGCAGACCGCGGAACTTGTTCTTGGTTTCGGTGACCTGGCTAATGACATCCAACAAGACTTCGGCGCGTATTCTTCGCAACGAAGCGTGGGAGAAATTCGACTGGTCGGAAACATTGGTTGCGTTGGTTTGGGTGCTCAACTGATAAGTTCGACTGACACATATGTCACGCACCAAACGCTTGAAGTCATATTTGTACTCGGTGAACTTCTTGGCAAGTTCCGCGAGCAACGCTTCGTTCGAGGCAGGGTTACTGATTCGAACGTCGTCGACGGGATCAATGATTCCGCGGCCGAAGAAATGAGCCCACACGATGTTCGCCAGGTTCCGGGCAAAGTAGGGATTCTCCGAAGAAGCCAACCATGTGGCCATGACTTCCCGACGGTCTTTGCCTCGCGTTTCGGGAGCCACGCCCCCAAGATACTTCGGCGGCAAAGGACGTCGCCGAACCGGATGGTTGACCTCACCGTTGTAGCGATTGAAGACGATCAACTCACGCGGATCATCGGAACGCTTTCGACCAATTTGCGTGAAAAAGGATGCGAAGCTGTAATAGTCGTCCATCGTCCA
>CAYSXI010000128.1:0-3876 GCA_964434955.1 uncultured Pirellulaceae bacterium | reverse complement strand
TTGTGGCATTATGCGGATTCAATGCGCCCAATGCCACGATCAAAGGGATGATTGTGGCATTGGGCGCATTGAATCCGCATTCCCATAAATACCTGGGCGACGTTCTCACTGATCTTCAACGAATTCTGTTCCGCCTGATAATAGTTGGTTGCCGGGTTTGCAAACGTTCCGCCTTTGGCGCTCAGCAAATCAACGACCATTTTGTCAATGGGAACATTGTCGGCGATCTGAGATTGCAGCCAGTTGTAATAAAGCAGCGTTGATTTATAGCTGACGCGATTGCTCGAGCGAATCATCAATAGCTCGGACCACTTCATCACCCAAATTTCAACGAACTCTTTTCGCTCAAGTAAGGCGTCGACAAGCGCTTCGCGTTTTTTGGGGTTCTGATCGGCGACGAATGTTTGAACCTCGTCAGCCTTCGGGAGGATTCCGCAGATGTCGAGGTAGACTCGCCGAATGAACTGCTCATCGGAACAGAGGCCCGAAGGTTGGATTCGCAGATTCTTCAGTTTTGCATTGACCAGTTGGTCAACATAATTGTTCTCGGGGATTTCTTTCCACTGAAATTGAAGTCCCTTGGGAAGCACGATAAAAGGTGAGCCGACGGTGTGCGTGTCGAAGCGGGCCATGATAAATGCCTCGCCCCGTTTCGCGGCGGTGACCAGTCCGTCCTGACTAACGATCGCCGAGTTGTCGTTATTGGAAGAAAAATAAGCGAGCGAAGTCACGTCGCGATCCGTGCCATCCGAGTAGGTCGCGCGGACCGAGAGCTTCTGAGTCGCGCCTTCGCCATCCAACACTCCACCGCGGGGAAACAATTCAACTTTGGTGACCGTGGGGACTGCGCCAGGATCATTTTTTGCGCCGGCCTTGAGCCACTCGGCGAGAACCTGGTAGTAGGCATCGTCTTTCTTGATCGGATTGCCGCCGGTATGTGGCACTGCCCCGGTCGCTTTTTCAATCAACAAGCTTTCATTTGGCAAAGCCAGGTCGACGCGGCGTCCTGGCATCTCGCGGGTGATTCGATGATAGTCGCCATCGGGGTCAAACCCGTAAAGGGAAAGTCGGAAACCGTCCTTGCCGCGGGCCGCGCCGTGGCAGCTTCCCGAGTTACAACCGGTTTTCATGAGCACCGGCATGATGTCCGTTTTAAAACTTACCGGTGGCCGGGTCGTTGCCGAGCTGATCTTTACGGGAATCGTGGCCTTTTGCCCTTGGAATTCAACCAGCAAATTTGTCTGGCCATCCGCTTTGGGCATCAAGATGGATCCGTGAAGCAACGCAAGGTTGGCGTTTTCAAGTTTCCAGGTCACTTCGCCGGTCACATCACGTGTGATGCCATCGGAGAACTGGGCTTGAGCCACAAACGACTGGATGTCTTTGGCTGAGGTAAGCGTTACCGATTCCGGCAAGACTTTGAGGGCGACCAATTGCGCGCCGACCGCCGTACCAGTTTTCGTATCTTTTGCACCCGCCTCGTTTTTGTCATCTGCGCTAACAGACGCACCCATCAAACAACAGATGGCCGCCGACAGAAACCAACGGTAGCAATGATTCCGGGAAGTCATTTCTCTTGACCTTTGTTGGATTGCGATTTTTTTCTTTCGAGACGAAGTTTTTCAAGCCGACTCAATGGCTTTTCAGCCGGCGGCTTGGCAACGGGTTTCGGTTGAGCCTTGGGTTGAGGTTTAGGCTCCACTTTTTTCTTCACCACGGGGCGGGTGATTTGAATTTCAACATAGCCTGCCGTTGAAACGATCGGTTCGCCGTTCTTCACAATCGTGATCCGGCAAAAAACGCTCTTATGTTTGCCGACCGGACTCTTGGCGGTTGTGGTTCCTTTGAACGTGATTTCAGGCGTATCTTTTGTGAACTTCATCGCCGGGATGTTCACTTCGTTGGGCATTCCAAACAATTGAGCCGTCGCTTCGCCTTCGAAATCCTGGATCTTGTTAATCTTGCAATAGACCTGGGCGGGTTGGCCTTGTTCACAGCTCGACCGCTTCATCGTTACGGTGACGAGGGGTTGTGAGATTTCCAGGTTCACCAGCTTCGAGGAAGTCCAAGCGGTGCCGTTGACATTTGCGGATGCCAAAACGTAAACCGGCCAGGTTCCAATTTGGGCTCCGCCGTTGGCGTTAATCGGATAGTAGGCTTCGGATTTGTTGGCCGGCACTTGAACGGTAACGCGTGTACCGATTCCGGGAGGACGGAATGGGAATTGAAGCGCCACCGGTTGGTTGAATCCTTCGTCTCGATGAATCTTGACTTTGAGATTCATTTGACCGCCGCGAACGATCGGAACTTTTGGCTGAATGAGCTCGACGCGGAACGGCAATTTGTCGACAACCGCAAACGCCAACTTGTCCACATTGCCGCCATAAAAGCGAGCATTGTTTGGCGGGCCCAAGACCAAGTCGGCAACATTGCGGAATCCGCCGGAGATCTTTTGCTTTTCGTCGATGTGCCGAAGTTTGAAATCGACCAGTTTGCCGGACAAAGGTGCATCTTCTTTGGCCGTGAACAACACAGGCATCAAGTTGAGATTGGCCGCCATGGGCGCGGCCGTCGCGGTGATTCCTTCCGGCAAGTCATTGTTATCGAGAACCAGTTGCCCACCAAAATTCGAGCGAGCGGCGGTCATCAACGATGCAAAATGACCTCCACGGGGAACATAAATGGTTTGTCGGGTTTGCGAGTATCGATCGACCCGAGGGATTGAATTGGTCAATGAACGCGTCGGTGCGCTCAGCTCCAAACGGTAGACAAAGTCTTTCTGTCCTCGACCCAAGTGATCGCGAATCAAAATCAAATAGTTGCCGTCTGCGGGAACGGTGAACCGAAGATAACTATCCGGGCCCCTTGAATCGTCGTTTCCTGCCAGTCGTTGCCCCTGTGCGTTGTAAATATTGATAACGGGATCGAGCCCCGAGCGAATTCTTCGGGCGTAGCACTCAATGTCCCACACTTGCCCCTTCTTGCCGGGAACCAGGAAATAGTCGCGATCTTTGTCTTCGCTAATAATGCCATTGATGGCACATGGGAACTTTGCGGCGCTTGGCTTATTGCGTTGATTGTTCGGTTCCGCTTCGAAAACATTTTCAAGATTCACAATGCGAAACGCGACCGGTGAGGGCGTGATGCCGGTCGGGTCGGAGTAGATTAGCCCGGGTCGAAAACCGGCGCTCGCGGGTGTCTTGAATTTGTAGGGCAATTCGCCCATTGGATCGCCGAGCATTTTGACGGTCACTTCCGCATTGGGCGGAGCGCCGGCAGGGTAGGCAACGGTTGGTCGCGGAAATGTTCCGACATGAAGTCGATAGCGACAATTGCCGTTTCCTTGATAAGAAGAGTCACGGACAAGAACTGTGTAGGTTCCGTCTTCGGGCGCGACAATGGAAACGTGTCCGTCCTGTTTGAGCAACGGGGTATCATCCGAGCTCGCCAACTCAAACCGGTTCTTGTCCAGGATCGCGATGTAGGGATCCCAGAAACCGCCGGCCAAGCGAATGCCTTCGATCTCGGCACTTAGACGTTGGCCTTTCTTGACGTTTACCGAGTAATAGTCAACGTCTTCCGTTTGCACGATTCCCGAGACCGAGTGATTCAGCTCGATCGCTTGTGGGGTTTCAAAGCTGCTGTTGGGTTCTTTCTCCGCGATCGGGTCAAGAGCACCGATAAAAAAGTTGCGGTATTCACTGATACCGGACTTGGTCCGCAGCTGCGCGATATGTTCGCCGATTCGACAATCGGCGGCGACGGTTACGGTCACTTTGACTTGATTCGCATTGACCTGTTCCAGCTTTTTGACCGTGATGCCCTTGTCATAGAAGAACACTTCCTGCGCTTCATTGAGTCGTGCTCCGTTAAAGA
>CAYSXI010000127.1:0-15772 GCA_964434955.1 uncultured Pirellulaceae bacterium | reverse complement strand
ACGGTGAATCCCCGCGAGGGAGTGCAGTCGGGACATTCGGCAGCGGGAACCAAAGTCTACCACAATTGGATTCAAAGTCAGATTGCCGCTAAGGTCGGATACGACAAACTGGTTCGGCAGTTGCTCCTTTCGGAAGGTGACACTGCCACGAAAGGCCCTCCTAACTTCTATCAAACGGAACGCCGACCTGGGGAATTGGCCGAGTTTGCCGGCGAGTTATTGCTGGGCACTCGAATTCGTTGTGCCAATTGCCACAACCATCCACTGGATCGTTGGACGCAGGATGACTACCACGGATTCGCCGCCATTTTTGCGAAAGTCGACAATCGTCAACGGGTCGTTCGGCCTCGAAAGGAAGGCGAGGTCATTCATCCGCTGACCCAGGAACCGGCAAAGGGTCGCATCCCTGGACACCGCTTCGTCGATGCAGCCAACGGCCGCCAGGCATTTGCCGATTGGCTGCTGAGCAAGGACAACCCGTATTTTTCAAAAGTCATCGTCAATCGGCTTTGGAAAGGCATGATGGGGCGGGGATTGGTTGAGTCAACGGATGATTTTCGAGACACGAATCCAGCCACCCATCCGAAGCTGCTTGAAGAACTGGCTGGCGATTTTGCGAACCATCAATATGACATTCGCCACACCTTGAAAACCATTGCGATGAGTTCCGCCTATTCTCGAAGTAGCGTTACCACCAAACAGAATGAAGCCGATGACAAGTTCTATTCTCATTCATTCCGCCGACCGCTGCCCCCGGTCGTGTTGGCGGATGCCATCAGCGATGTCATCGGTGTCAATGAAAAAATCGGAGACTACCCAACCGAATTGAGAGCGGTTGAAATCCCAAATCTTCTCGCGCCTTCCCAGTCGCTCGATGCACTCGGCCGATGCGATTTCAACGGATCCTGTGAGTCAGATTCTCCGACGGCAGGTGGGCTTACCCAACAACTTCACCTTTTGAATGGGAGCCTGCTCAACCGGCGAATCGCAGATCCACGCGGTCATTTGCAGAAGATGATTCGGCAAGGCCAAACAGCGGACCCGATTGTCGAACGATTTTACTTGAAGTCGCTTTCGCGTTTTCCATCGCGGCAGGAACGGGCCTTCTGGAAAAAACAATTCAGTGGCTCCCGACCGGCCGAACTTCAAAATCGCCTGGAAGATTTTGTTTGGAGCCTACTCAGCTGCGAAGAGTTTCGAACCAACCATTGAGCGAACTGCCTCCGGCGGCGACCAAGGTATCCGACGAAGGACCTTTCATCGATCAAAAAACCAATCGATGCCCGCGAGCGAAGAAATATTGCTAGACTAAAATGAACTTGCCAATACAAGGCTCAAGCCAATGCAAGGCTCAACAGGCGAGTCGCTTTTTACTTCTTTGATTTACGTCCACGCACACACTCCATGCTTATCAACCCAGGTTTCGTCAGACTCGCTCTGATTACTTTCGCGTTATGCCTGGCTCAATGCCAACAACCGCACGTGACCGTGGCGCAGAACATCAAGCCACTTCGCGTTCTTGAATTTGCCGACAACACCCCGACCCATCAACTGCCTCAAATTGGCAACTCCGCCGAGTTCACGTATTCTGCAGACGGCAAGAAAATCGCTGCGAGCTGGATCCAGGGAATTTTTGTCTTCGATGCCAAACGCGGTAAGCCAAAGTCGTTCATTAAAACGAAAACCTTCTTGACGGGAATGCAGTTTTCCAAAGACGGTCAAATCATTGGTGGACGCTATGGCAAGGATATTGCGATCGCATCATTCTGGAAAACACGAAAAGGCAAGCTGCTGACAGAAATAAAAGTCAGTCAACACGAAAACGAGCTAGGGCATTTTGCGTTTTCGCCCGCAACAAAACTTGCTGCCATCAGTGACAAGGATGAGGTCAAAATCCACGAATGCGAATCGGGCAAACTTCAACATACGTTCGATCTTTCCAAGAACACTTCACAGGGAATTCGATGCTTGACATTTAGTCCGGATGGGAAATTGCTTGCGGTGGCGCTCACGACCGGCGTTTACCTATTGAATATCCAGGACAAAAAGATTGAGTCAAAAATTCCTCCAACGGGCAACCTGGTGGACCGTCTTTTCTACTCGCCCGACGGTCGCTATCTCGCGTCGACCAACTTGCTTAGCGAAGGGGTTTGCGTATGGGAGATTAAATCGAAAAAACTGGTCGCAAGATTTGGTGAGAAACGAAGTGATCCCAACTTGGAATGCGTTTGCTTCTCTCCGAATTCAAATCTTATTGCGATCGGAGGCGGGCAGCCGGACAACTATGGAAATCCCTACATGGAGGTTTTCGAGTTTCCCTCAAAGAAATCCGTTGCCAACCTGTCCAAGTTTTTCAAGTTCGATGTTGTCAATATGCAGTTTAGTCCGGATGGAAAGCAGCTGGCGGCGACCTGCGTTGAAGAAACTTCGATTCGGGTATTTGATACATCAAAAGCATTCAGGGCGGCCAAAGTTCAAAAGTAAGACTGACGAATTCTGCTCCAGCGAAAACTAAAATGATTTGGAATAAACAATGAACAAAAACTCCATCTGGTTACTTTGCCTCGTTTTGGTTCTCCCCACATTCGCGAACGGCCAAAAGAGTGGCGACGGGGACTATGGAATTTTCCAGAACGAAGGCGAATACCACCAGTTTATGGGAGACCTCAAAAGGTCGGTTCGTCAGAACCCGGAAATGAAAGGAATGATTCCATTTATCAACGACGTCGTGTTGGGTCGCGATTTTGGCTGGACGAATCAGAAATACGGTGGCGAATCGAACTCGCTGGGCATGCTCTCGAACGCCAAAATCCGAGCCGACCTGGAAATGGACGATGACCAATACGAAGACCTCCAAAAACTGAACGCAGAGATTCAGCGAAAAGCAGCGGAGCAAATTCGCGACCTCGACTTTTCCGATCGAGAAAACCTGGTCAAAAACATCAACCGAATTCGCAACGAATCGCGCAAGGCCCTGGGTTCCGTGTTGCTGCCACATCAGACGAAACGACTGAATCAGATTCAGCGGCAAGCGCAACTTCGATACAACAGCCTGGCGCGAATGCTGACGAGCGATCCACTGCGAACCGAGCTAAATATCGACGAGGAACAATCCGACGAACTTTTGCGGGAAGAAGAGAAGATTGAGGCCGAATTGGCAAAGAAAATCGCCCAACTCCGTGCTCAAGCACGGAAAGACCTCATCAAAACGTTGAAGCGAGACCAGCAAAACAAAGTCGAAGAATTACTGGGCGACGTTTTCGAGTTCAACTCAGAAAAACGAGGGGCAACTCGCCGTAAGAACCAAACACTCAAAGACAAAAAAGCCAAAGACAAGTAGCAAAAAAAAACAACACCGCGCCTACCCCTGGAAAGCGCCGTGCCTCAAAGAATGCTGTTTGAAACATGGCTTCTCAAGCCGCGTGTGTTGCCCGTTCAAACAAGCGGACACACCGCGAATCCAACGTTAATGCGCTTCATGTGCGTGAACTTCAATCTCGAACGTTGCCGTTGTCTCTTCTCCCGGGAACTTGATTTTGAATTGAACCAAAAAGTGTTCCGCGCCTTCGGGGATTTTCATGTCGGCTTGGGCATAATGCGCGGGTTCTTCATCCGTCTCTGGTTCAAAAACTAACGCTTTCTCTTCAACCAGAACCTTCTTATCACCTTCAGCCAACATGCAGTTTGAAACGACCGCATCGCCGATATCTTTGCCATCCTTGGTGATCATCGCAGCCGCCTCGATCTCGTCTCCGAAATGAAAGTCCTTTCCGTGGTGCCCCAAAGTTATCTTGTAGCCGCCATGCTCTATATCTTTTTTGACCCAAACAAGCTCATCACCCTCCGCATGCTGATGCCCTTGATTGGCGGCACTGGGATCCTGCTTCGTTGCATTTGAACCGCAACCGATAACTCCAATCAGAAAAACCGAAATTCCACAAAGGAGAAACTGACGAAGTTGATTCATGACTCGACTCCAGGGGCAAAAAAATGGGAATCCCAAATTCTATCGAATTTGTTTCACCCCGTCACATGTCTCGATGGCGTTGACGACGGCCTTGCCGTTTCGACAAATGCTCTTGAAAACAGCGTGCCAGTGGGACGGGGAGTGTTTGCCGCGACACCGTGGCTTACCCTCCACAAGTGCCGCGACAAACAACTGGGGATTCATCTCGATTGGCGATCCCGAAGTCAGCGGCGAGATTCGGCTTCGTTTCCTCGACGACGTCGACAACCTGCCAGGCCGAGCAAACCGATGGCCGCGAACAGAACCGCGGACCCTGGCTCAGGAATTGTGCGGACGCTCAGTGCATTCAGATCGTCATCTGCCTTCAGCCCCAGGGACGACGCACTCGCGAACAATGACGGCCCTGTGTCACCTGCATTGAATGCGAGAACATCTGCGGCAGAGAACCCGAGTGCCGCCAAGGTAGGCGAGTTAGGCGTTAACGAAAAAAGAATCGTATCTCCCGTATCGAATTCCCCGATCGCACCGCCGTCAAATACCTCCAATGCATCAATATCGTCGTTGGTCGTCAGGCCAATGGCGGTCGCGCCAGCAAAAAGTGACGGACTGTTGGCAAACGTGTGGTTTGCGGTAGCCACAAAAACATCGGCGGCTTGCCCCGGCGCATAGGGTCCGGTGATTGCCGTCGAATCGACGCTCCAGTAAATCGAATGGTTGGCCGCATAGTCCGACGAAAACGGGAGCTGCCGCATCCCGTCGTAACCATCGATTCCCGGTGCGGAGCCGGATGGCTCGGCAATTCCAACTTCGTTGAGTCCAGAGATGCTTCCGTTCCCATCATAGAGCACAATATTCGAACCCGATCCCGTCGATCGAAAAATATCCGAGTGGGCTTCATTCGTGCTGGCCTGCCAGTTCACGGCCGATGCCAATGCTCCCGTACTCGAACCCGTCACGCTGAACTCGAAGAATCGATTGGGCGGTAGACTATTGGGATTGATGGCAAGAGACGCGAACGAAAATGCGTCGACGTTGTAGTTGGCCGTCGATGTCGTACCCAAAAGTTTCATCGACGGAACGCCCGAGTTTGGCGAGTAAATGTTGTCGACATCCAGGAATGCGGTACCCGAGTTTTGCTGGACGTTGAACCCGGCCGAAAAGTGTTGGCCGTAAAGCGAGTTTGCCGCAAGCAGACTTGCGGCAAGGGTCATAAAGGCGATCTTCTTCATCTTTGTTTCCTATCATGGACGCGTGTCGTGTGTGCAGATACACGTCGAACGAACCGGGATCGCAACCGAAAAAGAAAAGATGTATCCGAAGACTCGGAGTGGTTGCGAAAAATGAAGCCGCTTTGGCGTTGGGGAAAACCGCTTCAGAAGCGCGGGAACTCTCGTTTCGCATCTCCACCGACTGGCGGCCGATGCGTCGGAAGCGGTGGGGGCCGAAGCGAAGTATCGGTAATCAGCGAACCTTCAAGATAGGCAGGATCGCTTTTGTCCTCAAATCGAAACCGAAGCGAATTCAGCTTCTGTCCGAAATTGAATGCCATCAAGAAAGTGAAGCTTGAACGTTCGACAATCTTTCCTCGCGGATCCAATAAACGAACTTCGATCACGTCATAAATTTTTGCGTCCACCGGAATCGAGGGCTCAACACGATGCAATTCATCCAGTGAGACCTTTTTGACCGACGTCCCGTTTTTGAGAACCTCCGCCACATGTTTGGTTCCCTCGATCTCGTCCCGGTGTGTGATGATTCTCAAACGGAGCGGTTCCAGAAGTCGATTGGACCAAGCGCGAACGCGATGAACTCGTCGAGCCAATCGTTCGTCCATCGGCTCATATAAGATCAGCCATTGATCACATGCGTCAACAAAATCCCTGAGTTCTTCTTCTTTTTCGTTTGCAAACTTCTTGGCCGAGACCATATCGACGACGTCGAAATTCATGAAATCCCACCAGGGTTCGAGAATCCCCTTCTCAAAATCCTCATCGATATCGCCGGTCCAGGTAAATCCCCGAGTCGAATCCGTGATTGCCTTTTTGGTCAACTGGTTGGCTGCAGGATCTTGGTCGCGGTTCTGAAATAAATTTGTGGCAAGGGCCCAGGTAGAGAACGCCATGAAAATCACCAGTACCAAAGCGCCCAAACCCCAAAAGTAATGGTGTCGGGCAAGCCAACGGTCTTCACCGTTCCTTTCAAGTGCGGTCACCAGCTCGCTTGCCGAAGTAAATCGATCGGAAGGTTTCCACTGCAAACAGCGACGTATGACTTCGGCGGTCGATTTTCCCGACTTGCGAATGATCGTTTCAAACCCTTGTTTCTCACGCCCACTTTCACAGACCCGGGTGTATCGGTCGCCGGTCAAAAGCTCAAATGCGATCAAGCCAATCTGATAGACGTCCGCCGACATCGTGGGACGAACCCCATACATCACCTCTGGAACCCGATAGTCGGGTGTGAAACATAAGGGGCGGCTCGGAATCGTCTTACTATCGACGGGGACCGTGTCATTGCTGACCCGATGGCGAAACGCCGCACCAAAATCGATAAGAACGGGTTGCTGATCGCGAACGATGATGTTGGCCGGAGTCAAATCCCCGTGCGCCATTCCTTGGACGTCAGGACCATTCCTTCCACTCTCATGAATCTGTGCGACGGTCCTCGAAATTCCTAAAAGCAGCTGCAACGCACGCTCGGAACCCATTGCTTTCTGGGACTCGCGTTGATCGGCCAAAATTTGAGCCAGCGTTTGGCCTTCGACGTATTCCAAGGCCAGGAAATGGTGATCATGTGCGACCCCATGATCAAGAATTTTTGCGACCCCTTCAACTTCCGCGACTCGTCGCAGCGCACTCAACTCAAGGTCCAGCTCCGCGTTCTTTTCGTGGGCGATCTTGACGACAACCGGCTCATTGTCGTTTTCTTCATTGGCAGGCCGCGCTCTCCAAACCTCCCCAAAACCGCCTTTACCAATTCTTGTTTCCAGCTCATATTTGCCAAACCGTTGACCGGGTTCGAATTCGCTCGCGGCGTCGGCTCCAAAGGACTTTCGCAGGGTCTCCAGCAGTTCGTCTCCCCGCTGCTGCTCTTGAAGGATCTGGATGACTTCACGACTTGCTTCCGAATCACCGTTACAAAACCGGTCGATCGTCTCCGGCGTCGGCTCGATATTCTCGCTCAGGATTCGTTTGGCGACTTTTTCTGACAAACGCATTGTTCTGCCCTCGTTGAGACGGCGGACGTTTCCATCCACAGTTTTAGCTCATTGCTTTTGCCAACTTGGTTTTGATTTTTTGAAGTTTATGCCTGCCAGTTGATTCAGGAAGATCCATCTGCCGAAAGGCGTCACTTTGATTGAGCCCTTCGAAGTAGATCATGCTAACCAGGGCATACTCCTCACCATCCAGCGATTCCAGGGTGACACGAAGCAGCTTCAACTCATCCGCGTTTTCGGCTTGCTGAGCGGGATCGATTTCTTCCCTCTCAGCAGCTTCAACTCATCCGCGTTTTCGGCTTGCTGAGCGGGATCGATTTCTTCCCTCTCTGGCTTTACTTCCACCAGCCCGTCCATGGCGTTCACCTGACGTTGGTACCATCGCAATCGGTCAATCAACAAATTTCGGGCAGTCGAATAACAAGCATTTCTGAATTCGCGACGACTATTGAAGGGCCTTGCTTCCGGACGATTCTTGACGAGCAACCTTAGGAAAACCTCCGTTGTGTCGGCTTCGGTGTTTTCCAAATGCTTGACGCCGGGAAACATCCCCCGAATCCGACGGACCATGGACTGAATATGCCCGGTGACCTGTTCGATGACCAGACTGACGGCATCGGCGTCGCCGTCGCGGGCGCGTTGAATCATCTTGGTCAAATCCGGAATGTCCTCCAAAGGAGCCCCGGCGTTTTCATTGGCGCTGCGCATCGGGATATTCGAATTCCTGATTCGCCGGACAGGCGGCGAAAGTTGAGCAGAGAGAACCATGGCGCGGAACGTGATTGCGCACGTTATCAGGTTAACCGCAAATGCAATTGAATACATCCGCGATGTGGAACGAACATGGAATTCGAGCCCGATGGTTCGAATCCGACGGGTAAGCCCCGATGCGTAGCGCATGAGGTCTGATTCTAGGACTTGGATTCAAGGGAGCAGGGGCCTGCAGCAATGGATCCGGAAAACTCCACGACCCGTTTCTTCGCGATCGCAAAGAAAATCAACAAAAAAATGCAAAGTAATCGATCGAAGGGCTGAACGTGCAACAGGGCGGCAGGAGCAAACTCGACTGGAAGAGGAGGAAATTTCCGCTTTTAGTCGAGGATCGAAGGCGGGACGATTTCGAAATAGCCAACTTTCAATGTCCCGTCGAATTCCTTCACGAGTACGATTTTCAGCTTGAGATTGGGATAGTCGTCGGGGTCCCGAAGTTGTTCAACCGAATGGACGCCGACGCTCGCCAGGTGGTTGGCAGTCTGCTCCGGCTTCAGTACGCAGGTCAATTCGCCTCGAATGGAAGCCACGCGAATTTCGGCGGGAACGGACTCGGGCATCGCGCCAATTGCGAACAGAATCGAAGTCCTTTCAAACGAATCGTTGGCTTTGCCGGACAAAATATCCGCGTCGGTTGTTTCCACGTAAATGTCGGCGACACGGCGGAAAGGCCCATAAAGTTCTTGAACCCGGTTCATCCTCTCAACAAATTCGCTGCGAGTAAGCTTCTCGATTTTTTCGGGAATCTCGTTGGTGGACGAATCCAAGGCAAATTGGCGTGGGTCAACATTCTCGGACGCCCAATGGCTCATGCGGTCATATGCTTGCCCGTAGTTTTCATTAACCAATGACTCAAAGAACGGACGTGCGGCTTCAAGAAATTGCTTCCCTTTATCCTCGCGCGAATTCCTAGAATCGTGGCTTGACGACGGGGAACGAGCGCAACCCAAACTCACCAGGACCATTAGCAGAAACATCTTTGCGTTTCGATTCATGCTTTGCTCCAACTCTCCAGGGCGATCTTCAACTTAGTTCACGTTGATGAGCACCTCCCGCGCCAAGAATTCGCTGAATTCGGTTGGAAATGACTCGGAACACAAACCTTTGGCAAGAGCGGTTGCTGGCGGCTGAATGCGCACAAAAAAAGCCAGCCGACCGGAAACCGATCGACTGGCCTAGGAATTTGAATCTTTTGCGTTTATTTGTCGAAGGCACTTCGCGGGGCGAAACGCTCATTCTTGTTTTGCGTGCCAATGAACTTGTCCAAAGGCTCGACGCGACCACGAAGTTGAACGCCCATGAGGTTCAAGAACCGGCGAACCGACATGCGCTGGACGTTGAACTGCTTCGCTTGCTTGTCATAGAAGGTCATGGCCGCGATAACATTTCCGGCTCCCTCGCCTTTGGGTGTATCGCCCACGATCAGGAATCGCGTATTGGAGTTGATATCGCCGCGGCGATTTCCTTTTTCGTCATGCTGAGCAACGATGACACCACCATTTTGACGAACCAAGCCCTCGAATCGAAGAAGATCCGATTTGCCATCGCCATCAAGGTCAATCAAGCCCGCGACTGCGATTGGAACCTTGAAGCCAGGATCCCATGTCGGTGAAAGGATATGGTCGTCAGCCAAAATTGGATCGGAGACCTGTCGCTCGTGGATTCGAGCAACCGCCATATGTGGACCGCTAATCTTGATGACTTCGATCTTCGCTTTGGGTTTTGCCGTCTCAAAGTTCGTTTCGTCGCGATCATAAACGGTAAAGTTTTGCTTGATCCGAAGACCATCCAATTCGCCAAGGTTGATATGGACCAACTCACCAAGACTGTTGACCTTGATGACTCGCCCATCAGGAATCGAGTTATTGGTCGAAGTCAACTGCTCAATCCGAATTTTCAGTTTTCGGGCGGTTTCCTCGGCGACATTCTTTGCGTCGGTTAAGGTCTTCTTCATGTTATTGAATTCAAGAATCTTCTTGTCCAGCTCCTGGCTCTTGGCCGTGAATTTGGACTCGTTCTCGGCGTTGGCGTTACGCAAGTCAGTCAGATTTGAATCGTAGGTCTTCTTGGCTTCATCAAATTCGGTTTGCAGATTGACTTTTTCCTGCTTGGCTTTGTCCCGCTCAGCCGTGATCTGGGCAACCTGCTTTTTCATGTCGTCTTCGATTTGCTTGTTGCGATTGATCTGCTCAGCAACGTCGCGATGCTTGTCGCCAACGACATCCGTCAACTTATTGATGACATTGATCAGCGTTTTCTTATCCACCGTCGAATCGCCAGACTCGATCAACTGAGCAACTGAGGTGTTGTAAGACTTCTCAAGTTCGTCCAGCTGCATTCGGACATCGGGATCCGCACCGGCTTGTTGCTTGAGAGGAGTGACTTCGCTCAAGCTTCCGTTAACGCCGATATAGCGGAACGAAATCTTGGAAAGTGCCTCGTAGGCATCCGATTTCTTTTCAACCTCTTTGACCTTTTCATTGGCCGCCTGCATTTGATCGTAGTACTCGTTCGAGCGTGAAAACATCAAGTACGAAATTACGCTGAACACGATCAGCAAGACCGTCAAGAAAATAACGGCGATCAAATAGCCTTGTGATTCCCGGGACGCCATTGACTACTCTCCTCAAATTCCCAAGCCTTGGACGTGATTGCCAAAGCCTTTTAGTAAACGCAAAAGACGCTAAAGCAGCATGATATTTATCGGTAAAACGACGCAAGGTCGATAAAATACGATACCTGCGTCAAAGAAATCCCTAGATTCGATTTTAGATACGCCTATTTGGAGTGTCAAACAAACAGAAAACAACAATCAGGGAATCCTCGGAAGACATCCGATTTTTGCCAATTATTAGGGTCGCTCCGCAAATAGGGCTGTTTTTGTAGTATCTGCTCCATCTGTTTGAACGAACGCTAAACTCTCCCAAAGGTGGGTTCACACCGTCCATGCCAACAAAAATCCGCTTATTACAATCTTGGTAACTCGCTGAAATCCGTTCACCCGAATATAATTAAGCTTAGCCTTTGTGCTGAACTTTTCTGGTGGGGACATTCGGATGTTGGCAAATTCATCCCGTCCCGTGACCAACCTCATTTCTCAACGACGGGATCTCAAGACAATTCACAGGCCTGAGAATTGTCGTGTTCGGCCGAAATGACACTCGTGATTGGAATAGTTGGAGGAATCGCGAGCGGGAAATCGGCAGCGTCAAAAGCCTTTGAGAAACTTGGGGCCATCGTTATTGACGCCGATGCCGTCGGGCATGAAGTTCTCGCGCAATCGCAAACCAAACAACAGATTCGGGACGCTTGGGGAGATCGCGTCTTCGATGAAAGCGGAAACGTCGTGCGCAAAAAGATTGCCGAGATCGTTTTCACGCAAGATTCAAATGCCTTGAAGTTATTGGAGCAAATTACCCACCCAAAAATTGAAGCACGGCTTCGTCAGTTGATCGACGAGACTCCTGATTCCGTTCCCGCGCTGGTGTTGGACGCACCCATTCTGCTCAAAGCCGGATGGGACCAGTACTGCCACAAAGTCGTATTTGTGGAATGTGATCGAGCGAATCGGTGGTTGCGAGCCCAGGCACGTGGCTGGTCCGAACAGATGTTCGATGCCCGCGAATCGGCTCAATTTCCAGTTTCGGCGAAGAGAAATCGTTCGACCGATTCCGTTTCCAACAACGGAACGATTGAAGAGTTGCAGCAAGCCATCGCTGATCTTTGGATCCAGTGGGATTTGCCGGTTCCCAACCCGGCGGAAAACTCCGACGCTCCGAAAACGTTTTGAATCACACCCTCCCTGATTACTTGTCACCGTTCGCAATTGGAATGAATCCTCTGCGACGCAAAACAAACGAGTGCCCGCCTTTTAGACACTCATCAGGAAAATTCCATGAACGACCGAAACGAAACCCGTTCCTATTCGCAAAAGTCGAATCGCGGTGGTCGCCGCGGCCCTCACTTCCAGTCGGACCCACAAGTCAACCGCAAGCTCAAAGAGCTTGAGGCGGAAGGGGACCCACTCTCGCTTGCTGAACGCATTGCCGATGAAATCACATCGCCGACGAGTCAGCAAAGGTCAAATCCCGACGTGGAGCGAATCAACGTAACGGAACTTCAACGCCTTTCGTTGAAAGAACTCGCCAAACAAGCTGAAAATGAAGGCGTGGCCGATGCCGACCGGATGCAGCGAGAGGACCTGATCTTCCACATCCTCAAGGAACGCGTCAAAACTCAGGGAATGATGTACGGCGAGGGAACTCTCGAAATCCTTCCTGATGGATTCGGGTTTTTGCGAAGTCCCAAATATCACTACCTGAGTTGTCCGGACGATATTTACGTTTCGCCCAGCCAGATCCGAAAATTCAACCTGAAAACCGGCGCCATCATTGGCGGACAGATTCGTCCCCCCAAGGAAAAAGAGCGCTACTTTGCGTTGCTGCGGGTTGAAACCATCAATGGTCGATCGCCCGATGAAAACGCCCGGCTCGTCAGTTTCGACGAACTGACTCCATTGCATCCCGATCAACGAATTGTCATGGAGCACGATGGCAAGGAGCTTTCGACGCGGGTTGTCGATATGATCGCACCCATCGGGTTCGGCCAGCGCGGATTGATCGTCAGCCCACCGCGCGCGGGCAAAACCATGTTGATGCAATCAATGGCCCGCGCGGTTCTGTCCAACTTTCCCGAGGCCTACGTCTTCATGCTTTTGATTGACGAAAGGCCCGAAGAAGTAACCGACATGGAACGCGAGGTCCAGGGACCGAATTGCGAAGTCGTTAGCTCCACCTTCGATGAACCGCCCAGCCGCCATATCCAAGTCGCCGAAATGGTTTTGGAAAAGGCCAAACGGATGGTCGAGAACGGGGTTGATGTCATTATCTTCCTCGATTCGATCACGAGATTGGGACGCGCCTGGAACCAGGAATGCCCTCAATCCGGTAAAACGCTTTCCGGAGGTCTCGATGCGAATGCGATGCAAAAACCGAAATCATTTTTTGGTTCCGCACGGAAGGTCGAGGAGGGCGGTTCGTTGACAATCATCGCTACCGCGCTGATTGACACGGGAAGCAAGATGGACGATGTCATTTTTGAAGAATTCAAGGGCACCGGCAACTTGGAAATTGTGCTTGACCGGACGCTGGTCGATCGCCGAATTTGGCCAGCCATTGACATCAATGCTTCGGGAACCCGTCGGGAAGAGAAACTAATGGACGCAGAAGAACACGAACGGATCTGCATGATGCGGCGCGTTCTCAGCGAAATGAATCCTCCCGATGCGATGCATCAATTGACCGACAAAATGCGAAAGACCCAGACGAACGCGGAATTCTTGCTAAGTCTACGTGCCGGCGGATTTTAGAAGTTCCCGCGAGACTACTTCACCGTAAACGGGATCGTGGTTTTCCCTGATCGAACGGGCTGAGTCTTGTTGAACACGTCGACATCGAATTCCTTTTCGATGCTGTTTCCGCAGACGTCTTCCAATCGATTATCGATTTCGATTCGATACTTTCCTCGCGACCAGTTTTGTTCCGGCTTGAAGGACCAGCGCGTTTCGCCTTGCGAAAGTTCAATTTTGCCAGCAATGCGACTCCCGTCCTTGCTGGAAACGGCGACCACCCGGTTCAACATTCCAAAATCAAGAGAATGCCCAAACACCAGGGCAACCGCATTCCGCGTCCCGGCTTTTGGCGATTCCAGTTTCCAAGAACTCGGACGCAGCCTGGATTCGATCGCCTTACCCGCAACAAAGGACTTGGTGAAGTTGTCACCCAGCGAATTCCCGTTGGCGTCTCGCCAATTCCCGCTCACCACAAGCTCATACTTTTTCCCGGCAACAAGAATTGGCCCCATGTCTTTGCGAGGCTTGAGCCCACGTTTAATTCGCCCGGGATCCAGAAGTAATGTGATTCGTTTTCCGTCTCTGCTCCACAACTCCTGCTCCAGCTCAAGAAACGGCAACTCGATTGCTTCACCCTTTTCATTTCGTATCGAAAGGAACTTGTAGATATCTCCCTGTTCCATCGGCGTCGAAAAAACGACATAAAATCGAAGCAGGTTTTCCGGCAACGTCTGGCTGCTCGGATACACTTCCTCCACCTTGGGCGCTGCGGTAATTGACTTGGGAATCATGAACTCCAAGGTCTTTGTGGTGCCATCGTTGGCTCGATTTCGCAGCGTTGCCGTGTAAGGAACACCCGGCACAAAATCAAAACGGGGCCGAAACTCCAACGCCTTGCCTTTGACCTGAATACGACCCAACATTGCCGGATCGACGTTGGTGTTCCGCTTACTGAGGCGAACAAAGAAACGTTTCGCCAGAAAATCGCGGGAGGAATCCCCGGATTCATTTTCTTCCAACCAGTCCGCAACCCAACCACCGCTTGCCCTGACGGCGATCACTTTTTGATCCTTGTCTTTCAGGGTTTGGATGATTGGCTGGGCGATGCACACCCGCCCACCCAGGGAAGATGCCCCCAAAAATCCGACCACAAATCCGATGATAACAATCCGGAACATGATTTGCTTTCGCGCAAAAAAACAGGTGGCTTGCGCCACCTGCCGGAATCAACATTTAACTAAGGCATTGAGACGACTTTCAAGTCGTGGCTGCCGTCCTTGTTACGGATCAACAACATGACTTTCTCGTCATTGACTTTATCCAACTGCATCACGCCAGTCCAATCCTTGATCGTGTCGTAAGCCAAACCCTCGGTGCCGCCTCGAGTCACGCGTTCGGTAATTGCAACTTGTTTTTCGATCTCGGCGAGCTTGATTTTCATGATTCCACGAGCACTATTGGCCATCAGGATGTAATCACTCCCATCTTTTTTATAAACGATCATATCGAGCGGGCGATTTCGATTGCCCAATTCCGCAATCGTCGTTCCTTTGACTTTGGATTTTGGCTTCAAAGAGTTCACGGGAATCCGAACAAGCGGAGTACAAGTGTAAGCCGCAAGCAGATTGGTCTCGCCACCGACGTCGTAAGCTGCAAATGTCCTGATTGGCGAGCGGGTTTCAAACTGGCCATGAGCACCGTGATAGATTTCAATGCTGCTTCCCTCGCTTGAATCCTTGAAAGGGTAGGGGATGGCTCGCAGGTTGGAAGCGAACTCTTCGTTCGACAGTCCGGCGACATAAAGTTCACCATTGATCAACATGATGTCGGTAATGGATTCGCGACGTTGGTCACGTCCCCGGCGATCCTTGCCCGACGCCGGATTGGGAATCTTGACCGATGTCGACTTGAGTTCACCCAGATCGACTTCGGAGATCTTTCCATTGTCTGCATTGACCTTGAGAATCAGCGACTTGCTCGAATCCCCACTTCCTCGCGTCACGGAAACATAAGCATTTCCGTTTGCCGGATTCACTGCCAGGTCATTGATTCGAATGGCGCGGGTTTCGGTTCCCAACATGGATGCAATTTTCGAATCGATGCCTTCGACCTTGAGCGTCGCCGACTTATTGGCTTTCTCAGTATCGCCCGTTTCGATCGCATGGACTTGTGCATTCACGGGATCCGCGACGAACAGGACGCCTTTTTTTCCGAAGGCCATCGGACCGCCTGATTTCAGTTCGACCCCTTCGCCGCAAAGTGTCAATGGGAAGCCGATGATTAGCGTGATTACCGCCAACGCTGGGAGCCACTTTTGTGTTTTCATTTTTCCGTACCTCGAGTTGATTGGGCGAAGAGCTCATTATTGCCTTTTCGAATCGCGGCTCGCAACCGACTACCGGATTTTGCTTTTTTATACGACAATCGGAACGCATGGATTTCGTGTCCCGGGTCACAAATCCTTACG
>CAYSXI010000126.1:0-15808 GCA_964434955.1 uncultured Pirellulaceae bacterium | reverse complement strand
GACCCTTTCGGGTTGCTCGTTGATATCCAATCCGGGCGTGCCTGGTTCCGGAGTCAGCAAAACCGAGTTGCGGGACGTCGAAACGTTCGAAGAGATCGAGCTCAAAGGCGCGGGTTCGGTGGAGGTGACCTTTGGTGACGAGCAATCGTTGGAGTTGACGACCGACGACAACCTTCTGGAATTGATTGAGACCAAGGTCGAAGGGGGAAAGCTGGTTATCAAACCCACCGAGGCCATCGATCCCACGATCAGTTTGAAGGTGAAAATCAATCTGTCAAAACTCACGTCCGTCCGAATTCGCGGCGCGGGAACGCTGGATATCGATGGAATCCAGGGTGAAAAGTTAGACCTGTCTGTCGACGGCGCAGGAACCATCAAGGGCACTGGTTCTGTCAAAGATCTCAAAGTTGATATCAGTGGCGCCGGGAGCGCCAAGCTTGCCGAATTGAAGGCTGAGAACGTTGAGATCGAATTGTCAGGCGCCGGTAGCGCCAATGTCTTCGCATCCAAGTCTTTTGATGGAAACGTATCGGGCGTTGGCAAAATTGATTGTCAAGGAAACCCGGAAGACGTCAAGAAAAACGTTAGCGGGATCGGCAGGATCGAAATCGGCGACAAATAGACGCGCCCTGCAAACGACATATCGAATCGCCAAAGCCGGTAGTGCCTGGATCGAGGTTCGTTTTCCCGGATTGCCAAGGTGTCGAAACACCCGTAGCGGCGGTTGGAGCGATCGTTCTCCCCGCAAATGAATGATGCTCGAATCGCCGCCGCGGCGTCTCCCCAGTTTACGCCTGTTTCTGGCCCTGAAAATACGCGCTCGTGATTTGGCTATAATGACGATGCCAATTTCGGTCACGATAGGAATTCAAAAATGCGTTATGTATTCGTTGCTTTGGCGTTGTCAGCGGTTTTGATTGCGGTTCCTGAAGCATCAATCGGGCAGGAAAAAGACTCTCAGACATGGACTCGTTTTCATGGCCCTAACGGCACGGGACTGATTGAAAGTGCCCAGTTGCCAATCGAATGGACGGCCAAAGACTATACTTGGCGCGTCAAGCTTGCCGGTTCGGGCTCCAGTTCTCCGGTAGTCTGGAAAGACAAAATCTTCATAAACAGCTGTGACAAGTCGACCGCCGAATTCCGGGTTCAATGCCTTTCCATGAAAGATGGAAGCGAGGTTTGGCAGCAGAAATTCGGCTCCGAAGCACATCGTCAACATTCTCGTAACAGTTTTGCGTCTAGCACTCCCGCCGTCGATGAGCATCACGTCTACGTCGCCTATGCCAACCCGGATCACACTTATTTGTTGGCCTTGAATCACGAGGGAAAACTGATTTGGAAAAGAGACTTTGGTCGTTGGGTTTCCGCTCACGGATTCGGCATGTCACCGATGGTGTACAAAGACAAAGTCATCTTTGTGAATTCGCAACAAGCTCAACGATTGCGGCGAGGAGTGAAACCGGGAGAGAGTCGGATCATGGCAGTCGATCGAATGACCGGTAAAGATTCCTGGTCGACGAAATTGACGACGACCACTGCCTGCTATGCCCTGCCCTGCGTTTTGTCTCGCGAAGGCGAAAAGGATCAGTTGATAGGCTGCAATACAGGCGAAGGGTTCTACAGCATCGATCCGGACAGCGGCAAATTAAATTGGTCGCAAAAAGCGTTTCGTCTGCGTACCGTGGCTTCAACTTTACTGGCCGATGGCTTGCTCATTGGGAGCTGTGGAAGCGGTGGAGGCGGAAATACGATTTTCGCTGCCAAGCCGAACCGCAAAGGGGCCGAAACGGTCTATTCGATTGCACGAAACGCCAATTACGTGCCGACACCCGTCGCGGTCAATGGCCTGCTATTCACTTTTTCCGATCGCGGAATCGCCTGTTGTTTTGAGTTGAAAACGGGAAAGTTAAAGTGGCGGGAACGAGTTTCGGCCGGTTTTTCCGGGTCGGCTGTCGCCAACCGCTCTCACGTTTACTGCATCGACGAGATGGGGGTTTGCCATGTCCTGAAAGCGAGTGACAAGTTTGAGCATGTCTCCAAAAACGAACTCGGTGAGGCGAGTCGTGCGACTCCCGCAATTATTGGCAATCAGTTGTTGCTGCGCACCAACGAACACCTGATCTGCATTGGTAAGAACTAGAAACGTCTGGTAGGCCACAGACGCGGAACACGATCGGGCGGATATTGATGATTCGCCTCAAGGCGTTTCGTCATCAACATTTCGACGAGTAATCACCGAGGAGTTTCCACATGAACCTTCCCCGTCGCCAATTCATGGCCGCCGCCGCTGCGGCTTCCTTGGTTCCACTATCCAAAGTCGCCGCAGAATCTGACGCGGCCGTTGATTCTCCCCAGGAGGGAAACGCACCCGCGACCTTTTTCGGAGACCGCATCAAGTCAGGTCCGGGAGCGCGCACGACCTCGCCGATTGCACTATCAACTTATTCGCTTTGGCGATTCCGCAACCAGGAATTGCGTGACATCAACAAGTGCATCGATATTGCCGATGAGATGGGATTCGACGCGGTTGAAATCCTCCTCTACCAGATCGAACAAAACGATTTGTTGAGTCATTCAAAACTGATGGACTACAAACGGCATGCGTTGAGACTGGGGATTCCCTTGATCGGCATGTCCACGCATCAAGGATTCGTGAGTCCGGATCGAGAGGTTCGGCAGCACAATGTCGACTTGACGATTGCGCAAATCGAGCTGGCCTACAAATTGGGCATTCCCACGATGCGCGTGAACACAGGCCGTTGGGGGACGACGGAAAGCTTTGATCGCTTGATGGCGAACCGGGGAATCGAACCGCCCATCGATGGGTACACCGACAAAGACGCTTATCCGTGGGTAATTGAGTCACTGGAGGCTTGCGTGAAAACGGCAGAAAAATGTGGGGTGGTGTTAGGGCTGGAAAACCATTGGGGACTTGGATTGACGCCCGAAGGCGTCTTGAAAATTGTTGATGCGGTGGATTCTCCCTGGCTTCAAGTCACTGCGGACACCGGTAATTTTCTTGAAGACCCGTACAGAAAACTCGAAAAAATCGCCGCCCAAACCGTCTTGTTGCAGGCAAAGACGTATTATGGCGGTGGCCAATGGTACACCTTGGATTTAGACTATTCGCGGATTGCCAAGATTTTTCAGAAGGCCGGTTTTCGCGGCTACATCTCGCTTGAGTTCGAAGGCAAGGAAGACTACCGAACCGCGATCCCGAAAAGTCTTGAGCTGATGCGGAAAGTTTTTAAACGAAGTTGAGATGCTGAATCCAAGATGACAATACTTGAACGCATGATCATCGGCTTCGTTGTGGCGACCGTTCTCATCCCCGTCGTCCAATACAGTTGGTTTTTCGATCCTCAAGAATCGCCGGCCCCGGAACGCAATCCGACTCGGACGGAAAGCTTGCTGGGGAAAATTGAGGGGACCTGGGAATCCATCGATGCGTCCCAGCTTAAATCCGACAACGATATCCTGGGGCAATATGCGCTCCTGGCGAAACCGCATCCGGGTATGTTGGTCCTCCGAAACACGGTGCATGTTGCGTCCAATTCATCTCCCGAATACGTGTTGTACGAAATTCATCAACACGACGAGTTTGTGTGCACACGTGCCATTCGCCTGGAGGAAAAGTTTGTATCCGATGCCTTCCTGCAGTTTTTTCGCGTCAAGAATTACCTCGTTGTCATCATCCGATTGGGCCCCAACCGTCGGGCCAAGAAAGAACGCGACGACAAAGAGGTTATCCAGGTTTGCGGTTCGATCGAGGAATGCAAACTGGCAACGGCCAAGGATTGGGAAGTGAAGATTCACCTGTTTCGAAAAAAGAAGACCGCGCGATACTAAAATGGCAACCGAAATTCTCAAAGTTAATTACCAGGATCCGCAACAAGCGTCGGACCTGCGCAAAATGCTCAATCAATATGCATTGGATCCGATGGGAGGCGGCCAGCCCATTCCCGAGGAAACACTGGAGCGGTTACCGAATTGCCTCGACCAGTTCGGCACGGCCTTCAGTCTCCTGGCCTATGTGGATCAGCAACCGGCAGGATTGGCCAATTGTTTTTTTGGCTTCTCAACGTTTGCCGCGCGAAAGCTGGTTAACATTCACGACCTGGTCGTCGACTCCGAATTCCGCGGCCAAGGCATCGGAAAGAAGCTTCTTGAGGAAGTTGAAGCAATCGCCAAACAGCAAGATTGTTGCAAGATTACTTTGGAAGTCCTGGATAAAAACGAAATCGCCATGAACGCTTACCGAAGTTTCGGATTCGACGGTTACGAATTGGATCCTGAGACGGGTCGCGCGCTTTTTTGGCAGAAGAAACTTTGATGCAATCGCGGTGTTCAGTCGAAACACCTGAGCTCATCTATTTGGGTTGACCCTCTTCCGGTTTGTACTCAAAGGCCTTGTCATCCAACGGGCGTAACCAAACATTACGGAACTTGATGGGGCTGTTGTGGTCCTGAAGGAAAACCGGACCAACCGAAGTCGCTTTCTGTTTCTTGTAGATTGACTCAAGGTAAGGCGTTTTGCCGTGGCGAAAGGGATGGTAGATCGAGCGGGGTTCTCCGAATTCGGTCTTGTCTTGAACCAGTTTTCCATTGAGCCAGGCCGTGATTTGGCCTTTCTTGACAATCTCGCCATTCTCATTGCGACGCGGAGCCTGATAGCGAATGTCGTAGACTTGCCATTCGCCAGGAGGGAGCGCGGCATTAACTTTGGGGCGGGCGAACCCGTAGAGTGAGCCCATTTCTTGTTGGCTTAACTTCTTGGATTTGTGGGAATTCAGAATCTGCAGCTCGTAGTTGCCGTGGATGTAAATTCCACTGTTCCCTTTTCCTTTTTCGGGCAACATGAATTCGACATGAATTTCCGCATCCTGAAAATGAATGGTCGAACAAAGGTGGTTGATGTTTCCCCTTTTCTGTGTCGAAACCAGTGAACCATCTACGATGGGCCAGTTGATTTTTTGGCCGGCCATACTCACAAACTTGTGATTTTGTCCGTCGAAAAGGACAAGGGCACCTTCGGGCGCTTTGACCGGCAAGGTGCTTTGGTCGGGCTCGAAAGCTTCAAGCTTGTCGTTTGCTTTTTCCTGGGCCTGGCCAACCTTGGTTTGATCCTGAGTGGATCTCTCTTGAGCCAGCGCAAAAGTTCCCGAAGTGACCAACAGGAAGAGAGAGGTGATGAACCAGTTGCGTAACATTGGATGACTCGATGATTGAACAATCGGGACAAAAAAAAGGCCCGTCGAGTGACGGGCCATCTGATGCTTCGCGTGATTATTTGCTTGCCGCGGCGGCGCTATCCGGTTTGACGACCGGAATTTCAAATCCCGCACGGGGAGTTCGTGCAAAGAACTTCGCGGCCTCGTCGTCGCCAACGATCTTTTCGCTTTTCGGATCCCAAGTCAGTTTGCGATTCAAACGTGCCGCAATCGAGGCCAGATGACAAGTATTCATCGCCTGGACGTGAGTGTAGACGTCCGATACTGGCAGACCGCCTTCGCGGATGCAGCGATAGAAGTTCTGCTTGTGACCTTCGTGCTGCTTGCCCTTGTAAAGTGCTTTGACGTCGTCGTCCGAATATTGGTCCTTGTCCCAATTCTCTTCGATCGGTTTTCCGGCGATCTTGCCGCGGTTCACAAAGATGCGCCCTTTTTCACCTTCGAAAAGAACGCCGTTCTGACTTCGGCTGTCGATATGCATTTCGATTCCGTTTTCAAACATGCATTTGATGTCGAAGTCGTTTGACGTGTTGTACTGGTTGTCGATCGTGGCATAACCATTCTTGTACGGAACAGGATGTTTGGCGTCTGTCCCGTCAATCGAAATGGGGCCGGTGCCTTCCGTGTTCTGGTCCAGCGCCCAAAGAGCGATATCGACGTGGTGAGCGCCCCAGTCGGTGAACTTACCTCCTGAGTACTCATACCACCAACGGAATTCGTAGTGGCATCGCTTTTGAATGTAGTCGACGAGCGGAGCCTGGCCGAGCCACATGTACCAGTCAAGCGAAGCGGGCGGAACCGACTTCTTCAGTTTTCCGCTGGTTGGGCTACCGTTAATCCCAACAGTGACCTTCTTGATCTTTCCGAGGATCCCTTTCTGGACCATGTTTACGGCGCGAAGGAACTTGTTTTTGTCACTTCGTTGCTGAGTCCCAATGAAGAAGATTTTGTCTTTGTGCTTCTTGCATGCGTTTCGAATCAGCTGGTTTTCTTCAAGCGTCAGCGTCAACGGCTTCTGACAGAAAACATGTTTGCCCGCCTGAAGGGCCTCGACTGCAATTTTCACGTGCCAATGATCGGGTGTCACGATGGATACGACGTCGATATCGTCACGCTTCAGGACTTCGCGGTAATCCTCGTAAGCATCGGCTTTGCCTTTTCCGATTCGGCCATCGTTTTTGGCCCGATTGGCGTGAGCCATGTCGACGTCACAAACGGCGACAATGTCACCAAAGTTTGCGTGGCCACGAGCATCGCCCGTTCCCATGCTACCGACACCGATACAGCCAATGTTCGGCCGGTCGTTTTTCGATTTGTTGGCAAAGGCCTTTTCACTCCACGAAAAGTAAGGGATCGCTCCCGCTGCCAACGCCGCGGCTGACGAAGTTTTCAAAAAGCTTCGGCGATTCGTTTGATTTGAATTTGAAGATGTTTGTTTATTGTCAGACATTTCTACCTCGGTCTGAAATCCGTATTGATAAATCGCGTTTGAATTCGCATTCATTTTCGTCAGCTGGATTACGATTTCAATCCAATGCGGACGAAAGAACCGGTTTTTTTGGCCGCTTCCAGAAAGAATCGCGCCCTCACAATTGGCGCGATTGTGCCAATTCCACACTCAATCCAAAGGATTAACGATATTCGGGATGTGATTGTTTTTCGAATCCGAGCGCAAGCTAAGCTTTGAATGAATTCTTTCATTCACTTGTTTGTTTTTCGTTCATGAAACCAGTCATCACATTTATCGCCAATGAAGATGGGCCGACGACGGTTGAATACGCCGTGATGTTGATGCTCATTGCCGGCAGCTTGCTAACGGTGATTCAATTGACTGGCGCGAACGTCAGTAGCTTCTGGACCAATAACAGCACGGACCTGAATCGTGCATTGGAAAATGCCAAAGAGTAAACATTTCAAACTCTGACCGACGGGCGAATTCGCAATGGCGCAAAAATCACGAAAACGATTTTACGTAGATCCCGCTGTCCAAAAGGGCATCCTGGTTCGTTTCAGCGTTTATTGGCTAGCGACCATGCTTTTCGTCTGTTTGCCTTTAGCGTTCGTTCGAACGTTGGGCGGTTCCGGAAATACGTTCTTCACCGACTTGGTGCTGGTTTTGCAGCAATACTGGCCAATTCTGGTTACCCTGACCATCGCCCTTCCCTTTGTCTTGACCGACGTACTCAAGTTCAGCAATCGATTTGCCGGCCCCATTTTCAGGCTAAAACGCAGCCTCGAGGAATTTGAGCAGTTCGGTGAAGCAGCTCCGCTTCAATTCCGCGACGATGACTATTGGAAAGATCTGGCCGATGGCTTCAACCGAATGCAGGCCCGAATTCAGGACCTCGAAAATCAAAAGCGATCCGAGGAGCAACAAGCAACTTGCATTCCTGCCAAAGGAAAGTCGGGCATCGTCATTAATGAAATGGGATCGGTGCCCGGCGGAGAACAACTAACCTAGTTCGCCGCGAATCCAATTCCTGACCCGGCTTCAACCCAATAAATAAGCCGGAACTCTGGCTTACCCGCAATGATGCACGGAAGTTTGCTGCTTTGAGCTGACCTAGCCAGTCAATTTCTGAATTAGCCAGTCAATTTGAAGAGGCTGACGGCGAGCATCGACACCGACCATGTCAAAAACAAGGCCGTGAACCAGAAACCGATGGAAGCTTTTCTAAATTGACATCCGCAATCGCGGCATTCAAATCGTTCGCTGAAAAAGCGTGAAACCCAGGTGCCTACAGTTTGCATCCCGGCAACATTTTGTTGGCCATTGCAGTCAGGGCAGGCGTGCCGGTGTGGGTTGGTGTCCGCGGGAGAAAGCGTCTTCGTGATTGCGGTCGGCGCGGAGGAGGGGTTTTGCGCAGACTTTCGGTGTGAAACCGAAGCATTGGACATGGTGTCGACTCAAGGTGAAAACAATAAGGGCGAACGCACCAAAGAAAATTTACGCCGAAGAAGAACGGCAGATAGATTTCCATTGACGCAAGATTCGAGTTTAAACAATTCGTTGTTGATTGCAAACGATTTTACCGATTCTTCCTGTGAAAACTACGAAAACCAACCGGAAATCAACCGGAAACCCACCATCAAGGTGAGTTTCTGAAACGAGGATGGCAAAAGAAGACAATTGCGTTTCTCGCACCATTAAGGTTGCCAACGTCGACTCTATATTCGGCTAACGGTAATCGTCGTCTGCTAGAGGCGAGTTTAGAAAAGCTGATCCGGATCTTGCTCCGGTTGCGTATTGGAAGGCGCCATCGGGCGGTTCGATGTCATGAAGACTTTCCGGTCATCAATGGTAACCAAGTGGCCTTTGGTTCCGCGTTGATTGAACGATTCGATCAATTCACCATCGGTGAGGGTTTGGACCTGAAGCAATCTTACGCTCGGGCTTTCGACCAAATAACGAGACAAGTCGACAGGCCTCGATTCCGCCTGATATTTTTCGAGCAAAGTGGGGCGAGCTGGTTGTTCAACAATTTCCGACAACTGTCTAGCATTGGAGCCCGCTTCAAGGTGGGAAAGCGATCGGTCACGCAATGATTCGAGCTTGATCAAGGTTCCTGCAATCGTTGCAAGACAAAACAGCGACGCCACGGCGATAACCGTTTGCTTTCGGGTTCGTCGGCTCGATTGGTGCCGGGTCAACTCCTGTTTAGAACGCTCAAGAATTTTTTGTTTCTCGATTTGCCCCTGTTCGCTGAGTTGTTGATTAGACGTCATCGAATTGTTCCTTTGCGTTGCTGCGTATTTTTCCAAGCGCCCGCCGGATCCTCCCATCGACAGCGCCCGTCTTGATTCCCAACTTGTTCGCAATCTTTTTCAAAGACCAGCCAAGTCGGTAGCGAAACCGGAAGATCGACTTCATCTCCGGATCCAAACGTTCAACTTGTTGCTCGATCCACAAAATGCGAGCTTCATTGTCGACCCATTCATTCGAATCGGGCCATTCATTCGTTTTGGGATTTTGGTTGGTGTGAAGCTCGCCGTACTGAAGCTCACGTTTCTTCCTGGCAAGCCGATTCCGAAGCCGGTCATAAGCGACGCTTCGAACGACAGTTCGGACAAATGCGGAAAGTTTTTTTTGATCGCCGATGGGCTTGATGCATTGAATCAACTTGAATATCGAATCTTGAACGATATCCAGGCATTCCGATTCACCTTGGCCGGTTACCTTGTGGGCTTCGGTAAACATCAAATCGAAGTATTCGGCGTAAAAAGTCTCAAGGGAATCCGCGTTACCAGCGCGAATCCCGCGAGTTACTTTTTCCCATTCCGTCGGAAGAGATACCGTGGAGTCGGTTGGGGCCATGTTCCGGTCCAGCGCAGCAAACGACCGCCGAGATCGTTTTCCAATCTTGGCGGTCGGCATTCGTTGCTGCCGTGTTTGGACTATCGCCGATCTCCTCCACCACGAGAACCGCCGCCACTTACGCCGCCTTCATCCGCTCCTCCGGCGCGTGATTTCCTTGGTTGCCTGCCGCCGCCGCTTGAAGAGCCGGAACCCCCTGGACCGGCGCCACCGCCGGCACTTCCACCGAGCCCGGAGCCGCTAAAGGATCCTCCCGATCCGGGACCCATCCGCGGGCCAGCTTGAAAGCCGATTTGTTGAACGATTTGTTGCACCGTTTCAATCTGCCTCTTGGTTCCGCGGAAGAAAAGTAGTTTGGTCTCTTGGTGAATTTTAAGGGATCCAGGGCCTTCGCCCAACAATTGCAAACCGGTTTCGACTGCCATCAAAAATTCTTCGTATCTTTTTTTTGTCGCCTCTTCGGTCGAAGCCATAACCACGTGCTTGATATTGAGCACGACGACGTCCGACGAGACTCCTGTGGCACGGATATTGAATACGATTTCGTTGTTTTCAAACACGTCCGAATCGATGGCCACGCGTGGCTCAATGTCAAAACAACGCTCGATCAGTTGAACCGCGGACTGAGAGCCAATGTTTCGTACATTGATCGCTGGCAATTTCACTTCCGATGCTGCGTCGGTCATGATGACCGACAGGTTTTTGTCCATTTTTCGGAGCATTTCGATATAGGCACCGACGGTCCCTCCTTCGAAATCAATCGAGTAGACCGGTGTCCTTTGCTGTTCGGCATTTTGCTGTGCCATGAGCGGGGAGCTCAAAACGAGCAGGGCGAGCACGGGAGCTGCCATGCATGTGAATCGATTTGCCATGATGAATCTCTGTTTCGCTAGGTGATTTTCAGAAACTTTGGGAAGATGCGAAAGAATCGATGGATTCGCATGCTACCCGGATTTTTCTTATGAATTGGAAACGAAGCCGCCGCATGGATTTCGCGCGAATTCATTTATTTTTAGAATGATTTCCTGAGAATCATATTTGTGAAAAGAGATTTGCCGTGAACCAACTAACTTTTGCCAATGGCGATAGCATCCCTGCACTTGGATTGGGAACCTGGAAATTGACGGAGGGTGCCGCCTATCCGACGGTCAAAACGGCCATCGATATCGGTTATCGGCATTTTGATTGTGCCCATATTTATGGCAACGAGTTGGACGTTGGGGCAGGATTGGCGGATGCCCTGGAATTGCAAAAGGTCCGACGGGAGGAACTGTTTGTGACTTCCAAGCTTTGGAACGATTGCCACGATCCGGACGACGTGCCATCCGCGCTGGAAGAAACCCTTGCCAATCTTCAGCTGGAATACCTCGATCTTTATTTGATTCATTGGCCGATTGCCCATCAAAAGGGAATCGACCTTCCGGAAACGCCGGAACAGTTCCGGAGCCTGGACGACGTTCCTCTGGTCAAGACCTGGAAGGCGATGGAAGAATGCAAAGAGCAAGGGCTTTGCAAACATATTGGTGTCGCGAACTTCAGCGCGGTCAAACTCCAGGCCCTGATTGCCGAATGTGAGACCAAGCCAGAAATGAACCAGGTCGAGAGCCACCCGTTCCTTCAACAGAACGACTTGCTGCAGTTCTGCCAACAAAACGGAATCTTGTTCACGGCGTATTCTCCTTTGGGTTCCGCGGATCGTCCGGATCGGCTGCGGAAGGAGAACGAACCCCCTCTGCTGCAAAACCCACAAATCGAATCGATTGCAAATAAACACAGCTGCACGACGGCACAGGTTTTGTTGGCCTGGGGAATGGCGCGTGACACCATTGTGATTCCCAAATCCGCGAACGCCGACCGGCTTCAACAGAATTTTGAGGCGGCCAAAGTTGAACTTGATGCGGAAGACTTGGGGGCCATCGCGGCATTGGATAAGCACTATCGATTTATCGACGGGCAATTCTGGGAAAACATTGGCGGTCCCTATACGATGGCCAACATTTGGGATGAATAGCTAGAAACATTCAGTTCTCCCCAAACATCGTGGTTCGTTCGTGTCCGATCCCACAAATCGGGCAACAAACTAGACGAATTCAAACCGTGACCTACCTTTTAGGGGGCACGAATTTGTTCGTGGCGTTCTCGCTCGTCGACACCGCGAAGCCGTTGAACTAACCTGTTAGACTTCGCCCGCTCTTTTGAACTTTCTTTCTGCTGAGGCAACCATGTTGGAACGCCGGATCGCGTTTGCTTTTACTTTCGTTTTGGCTTTAGTTTTCGGATCCGTCAGCTCAGCGGATCCGGTCAAGTTCGTACGTTATCCGCATGTCAGCAATGACGGTAAACTGGCATTCAGTTATCACGGCGACATTTGGGTAACCGACAAAGACGGAAAACAACCCCGCCGTTTGACGGCCCACATTGCGAGGGACACATTTCCCCGTTTCTCACCGGATGGAAAATGGATTGCGTTCAATTCGGATCGAATGGGAAACTCCGACGTCTGGATCGTCAGCGTCACGGGAGGAGAGCCGAAACAACTAACGTTCAATTCCACTTCGGATAGCGTCCAGTATTGGACTCCGGATGGGAAAGGCGTCGTTATTGCATCGACGCGTTCAGCAGCCCCTTGGGGTTCACCGCTTTATGTTGCTCCCATCGATGGCAGCCTTCCGCAACCTTTGCCGATGGACCGTGGTGCGAGTGGAATGATTCGGCAGGACCACAAGGTGGTCGCATTCAACCGCGGCGGATTTCGTTATTGGCGAAAACATTATCGAGGCAATAACAATACCGACATTTGGGTGCAGGATCTGGAATCCAAAAAGATCAAGCAGCTCACCGACCTCGACGTAAAGAAATACCGAGAACACACCCAGGACGCCCATCCAATGTGGGGCGCGGATGGCATGATCTATTTCATGTCCGAACGCGGCGGCAACTTCAATATTTGGAAAATTTCCTCTGAAGGAGGGCAGCCCAAGCAAGTCACTTTTCATAAGAATGACGGGATTCAGTATCCTTCGATCAGCCCTGACGGAAAGTCAATTGTCTACGAGAGTCAATTTGAAGTCTGGCGCGTCTCCACTTCTGGTGGGGAACCACAGAAAATTTCCGTCGACCTCAGCTTTGATTCGAAGGACAATTTTGTCGAGCTGGTGACGAGTGAAAGCGAAGCCAGTGACTACTCGGCGACGGCCAATGCGGAACAGGTTGCCGTCGAAACCCGCGGCGAGATTTTTCTTGTTCCCGCGGATAAATCGACCGGCGAAGTCACTCGCGTAACTCGTTCTCAATGGCGTGACCGAGAGTTGCTGTTTTCGCCCAATGGAAAGACTCTGGCCTACCTTTCCGATCAATCGGGAGATGATGAAATCTGGCTCTATGATGTTGCTTCTCAGAAACACAGGCAACTGACCAAGCAGGCGTCGATCAAAGATGATTTTGTCTGGTCGCGAGATTCCAAGTTCATGGCATTCACTGCCAACTCGAAAATCTACCGGGTGAAAGTCGAAAATGGCGAAGTTTCAGAAGTGGCCCACAACCCGGAAGGTGGTTTTCGTAGCATCAATTTTTCGAAAGACGGAAACTGGATGGTCTACTCGCGATCCGATGAGAATCTAAATTCGGATGTTTACCTTCTGTCGCTGAAGGACAAGAAGGAATACAACGTGACTCAACATCGTTCGACCGATTTTGGTAACGTGCTCACTTCGGATGGAAAGCACGTTGTATTCGTATCGAATCGATCAGGCAGCTTCCAGCTTTATGCCGTATCACTGTCGCGACTGACCGAGGATCCGGACGATCCTTTAGTGAAGAAAGCGAAAAAGAGTTCGGCGGGGCGCAAACCAACGACAGCTGCCAAGCCGGAAGCCAAGAAAGCCGAGGCAACCAAAAAGGCGGAGGATGGAAAGCCGGCCGGCGAGCAAAAGAAGCCGGCGCAACCCAAAAAGGCTGTCGAAGTCAAAATCGACTTGGAGCGCATCGCCGACCGAGCGCGACGGCTCACGAATGGTTCGGGCGATGTCCGCGGTTATGAAACCTCGCCGGACGGAAAAACGATTTACTTTACGCGGTCAGGCGGGCTCTACGCGACCAGCGTCAACGGCGGTTCGGAACGAAAGATTTCGGACGGAAGTTTCTCAAGCCTCAGCATCACTCCTGACGGAAAGTATTTTTTCTATCGATCGGGTTCCAACGTTTATCGAATGGCCACGAAAGGTGGAGCCAAGAAGAAAATTGAATTCTCCGTACGTTTCCACGTCGACAAAAAGAAGCAGTGGGAGCAGATTTTTGAGGAGTCGTGGCGGGTCATGAAGTACCGCTTCTACGACGAAAAAATGCACGGATACGATTGGGATGCGATCAAGTTGCAATACAAGCCGCAACTCAAGTATGTCGGTGAAAATCAGGATCTCTACGATTTGTGCAACGAGATGATCGGTGAGCTCAATGCATCCCATACCGGGGTCAGCGGACCACCAACACGTTCGATGCCTTCCATGTACTCGACTCGCAATCTCGGTTTCGAGCTTCACGATGACGGCAAGCACTTGCGTGTTGCCCATGTCTATCGAAATGGACCGGCCGATAAAGAATGGTTGGACCTTTCGGTCGGGGATGTGTTGCTGTCCATTGAAGGTCAGAAGGTCCAATCCGGAACCAACTACTACAAAATTCTCAACGAGTTGATCAACGAGTATGTTGATTTTAAAGTTGCCACGCCGAAAGAATCGGATGGAAAAATGACGCTCGGAGAAGAACGACACCTTCGTGTGAAACATGTTTCTTCAACCAGGAATCTCAAATACGAAGAGTGGGTTGAAGGTAACCGAGAGTACGTCGACAAAATTTCCGGCGGGAAAATTGGTTATGTCCACATTCGCTCCATGAATGGATCCTCGCTCGTCAAGTTCGAACGTGAAATCAATGAGTTTTGGAACAAGAACGGGATGATTGTCGATATCCGTTACAACGGCGGTGGCAATATCGATCAACAGCTGATCGATATTCTCGAAAGGAAGCCATACGAATATTGGAATCATCGCCTGGGAGGTCGCGCACGCGGGCGGAGGCCCCGCCAGGCGATCGCGGGGCCCAAAGTCATGTTGATCAACTGGCGCTCCGCGTCCGACAGCGAAGTCACGCCCCAGGCGTTTCGCGATCTCAAGTTGGGCCGCATCGTTGGAAATCCGACCTATGGTGCCGTGATCGCGACAAGCAGTTATCGCTTGATGGGTGGTGCACGTATTCGGACCCCAAGTTCGCTCGTAGTCACTTATGATCCGACCAAACCGAACAACTATGGGATCAACCTTGAGAACTTTGGAGTTGCTCCGGATGTTTGGGTTGAGAATACGCCGGATGACGAATTGAAAGGGTTTGACCGGGAGTTAAAGACCGCGGTCGACGAAGCTCTCAAAATGCTCAAAGCGGGTACCTGGCAGTACGGCGAAGACGATTAAGTCGATCTGGCAATCGGAATGGACGCTGCCGAGAATCAGCCTTTGTGATGCGCGCCGCATTTAGGTGCGGCGTGCTCACGTTTTGGCAACCGCATGGCGATCGCGTGAATATGTCGGGGTTCAGTACGGTGATTCGCGCTCATACGTAAATGGTTCGCCGATATTCACTCGCTGGCGCTTCGTGCTTGTATGGGTAGCGAACGCCTATCTTTGTTCTCTTCGTGCAAGCAGTGTTTCCTGATGCGTTGAGAACCACTCGCTGGCGCTTCGTGCTTGTATGGGTAGCGCATACCATTCCGCGTTCGCTATGTCTTTTTGTCCCCACGGTGTCTATCAGCGCCTTCGGTTTTTCCCGGTGAAGTCTGCTATCCTGGTCGCATTCCTAAAAATACAAGCACAAAGCGCGAGCGAGTGTATGCGGAGACTATCGATTTTCAATTACATGAGCACGATGCGCTAGGGAGTAACTCCCGGGCCCAATGGAAACACCGAGTCCATGAAATGGAATCTAGAGCTGGAGATGGCTAACGGAAGTACAGGCACCGTATGCAGGCGCGAAAACGCGAGCGAGTGTATGCGCGCAAACTGTCGATTTTAATTGCACGGGCGCGAAGCGCGAGCGAGTGTATATGTTTGCCCAAGGCCGTCAAACGAACACGAAACGCGAGCGAGTGAATAAGCAGACCATCCCCGTTCATCAAACGAGCACGAAGCGCGGACGAGTGAACATCGAACACCATATACAAGCACGAAGCGCGAGCGAGTGGTTTTGTCAGGGCGGGTGTGCCAAGGTG
>CAYSXI010000125.1:0-15856 GCA_964434955.1 uncultured Pirellulaceae bacterium | reverse complement strand
CAGGTGGCAGTGGCAACGATCGAATGGTTGGCGGCACTGGCAACGACCGCATGTCAGGCGGTTCCGGCAACGATCGAATGAGCGGAGGGTCGGGTAACGACCGGATGTCGGGTGGAAGCGGCAACGACTCCATGTCCGGTGGCTCAGGCAATGATCGAATGAGCGGCGGCAGCGGTAACGACCGAATGGCCGGTGGCTCGGGAAACGATCGAATGTCGGGTGGAAGTGGCAACGACCGAATGAACGGGGGGTCGGGTAATGATCGCATGTCCGGCGGAAGCGGCAATGATCGGATGGTCGGTGGCACGGGCAACGATGCGATGGCAGGAGGCAAAGGCAATGATGCCATGTCTGGTGGCAGCGGCAATGACGCTTTGGCCGGTGGAAGCGGCAACGACCGAATGAGCGGTGGCTCGGGTAACGACTCTATGGCCGGTGGCTCGGGCAACGATCGAATGGTCGGTGGCACGGGCAACGATGCGATGGCAGGAGGCAAAGGCAATGATGGCATGTCTGGTGGCAGCGGCAATGATCGTATGAGCGGTGGCGGCGGTAACGACCGGATGTCCGGTGGCTCGGGTAACGATCGAATGAGCGGCGGTTCTGGAAACGACTCCATGGCTGGTGGCTCGGGTAACGACTCCATGGCTGGTGGTTCCGGCAATGATCGAATGTCAGGTGGCAGTGGCAACGATCGAATGGTTGGCGGCACTGGCAACGACCGCATGTCCGGTGGATCAGGCAATGATGCCATGGCTGGCGGCAGCGGTAACGACCGAATGTCAGGAGGCTCGGGTAACGATCGAATGGCTGGCGGCAGCGGCGATGATCGGATTTCCGGTGGCAGTGGCAACGACCGACTTGATGGGGGAGCCGGCAATGACCGGATCGACGGTGGATCCGGCGTGGACAAAGTCTCCTTCAGTGGCGAACGCTCAGATTACACGGTAACCAAAAATGCTGATGGCTCCTTCACCGTGCAGGACAATCGCGGAATCGATGGAACCGATACGGTTTCCAATGTTGAACAGTTCGAGTTCGCGGATGGAACCCTGACTTCCGACAACGTTGAAAACGAACCGCCCAAAGTCGAACTGGGGCTCGAAGTCGATGGTGAACCGGTTGAACTTCGCGACGGGACGTTTGTCGCAACGGAAGGGCAAGAGATTAAACTTGCGATCAACGCGCACGATTCGGACAGTGAAGACTTGCAGTTCAATTGGGTGCAAATCAGCGGTCCCGACGTTGAATTGAGTTCGACGTCTGTCGAGACTCCAACGTTTACGGCACCGAGCGTGGATGAAGATTCCGAGATCGCTTTTCTGGTTGAAGCATCGGATGGCGTCACCACCACGGTCGAGCAAATCCAGATCGAGATTCACGACACGCCAGAAGCGACGGACAGCTCGGTCACCATTCAAGAAGACTCCCGACTTCGAATTCAGTTAAATGGAGTGGGCGGAAACGACGATCCCGTGTCCCAGTATCGAATTGAATCGCTACCCGAAACAGGAAAACTTTTGCTTGACGGGGTTCCCGTAACGGTCGGCCAGGAAATCGACGCTCAAGTCATTGCGTCCGGCGACCTGGTATACGAGGGTGGGGAAAACCACAGTGGACAACTGAACTTTGAGTTCCGCGCAAGCGATGGGGAACACTGGTCGCGCGAAACGGGGCAATTCGAAATCCAAGTCGAAGGAGTAGCCGACCGTGCCGACTTGTTTGCTGAAGATTTAAGTGGCTTCTCCGGACAGACGATTTCGCTCCCCATAGAAGCATCGCTACGCGACACGGATGGAAGTGAGACGCTTCAAGTTCGAATTGAGGGGTTGCCACCGGGTGCTCAACTCACCGCCGGTCAACTTCAGGAAGACGGCAGCTGGATCGTACCGGCTGAAAGCCTTGCCGACTTGCAGGTCGAATTGCCATTGGATGCCTTCGGTGAATTTGAACTTTCCATAACCGCCATCTCGGAGGAGTCCAATGGTGATCAGGCGGAAGTTCAACAATCGCTCCTTTTGACAGTCGATCCTCCGATCGCCCCCGAAGATTCAAACCAAACGGAATCGCTGCTCGCCCAAGAAGCCCAGGTGTCATTGGAAGACTCGATGGAACAGCGACTTGATCAGGTGGAACGTTTGGTGGAGGAAGTCCAAAATCGAGCAAGTGGTTCGATTGCGGGAACGGATGTCGCCGGACTTGGCCCAGTTGAAACAACTCCCATTGAAGAAATCGCGATCGATCTCACCTCCAATCGTCTTGCGAATTCCGTGGATTGGTCCACTGTCGAACTTGGCGATTTTGAATTCGAAACTCCGGAAACCGATGAGTTGATCAAGGACAACCACCGACGAATTTTTGAGCCGGATCGACAAGAGGAGTCGGAGCAAAGGCTTGAAACCGACGAAGCAACGACCGTCAGTTCGAGGGGCAACTGGATGCCTTGGATTTGGAGTATGGCCCGAGCATTTGCAGGGCTGACGAAAAAATCAACCTAGCCCGCCTTGGATCTGGCAGCGCATCGTACTTTCCGGGAATGCCGACTAACCCATCAGGTTTGGGACCTTGAGTTGAATCCCGCCTTTCATTGCCGACTCGTGAGCGATGATACCGGGCGCGGTCATTGCGATGGACTCGGAAAGCCCCACGGACGGCTCCCTGTCTTCCAGGAGTGCGTTGATGAACTCGGCACAAAGAAACGCCGAGCTGCCGCCATGTCCGCTGTTATGGCGCATCGGCTTAGGAAGGCGATCCGTATTCCAGAAGTTGGGAACGTCCCACTTCTTCCAACCGCCATGCAGCTTGCGTTGAGCTTGCGGTTGGCCGGCGGAATTGTTCATGAAACATGACATCTTTTCGCCCAACCACTGTCCGCGTTCACCATGGGCGGCAATATTCCAGCAGACCGCGAACCGGCAAACATTCCCTTTGTCAGTCTGGCCAATCGCAATCTCGTTATCAAACGGATTGCGATACTGGTTCTCGCTGGGCTTCGGAAAATCGTCGCCGATACGTTGACCCACGCATGAAACTTTGACAATTCGCTCACCGGTTACCCCGACAAGCAGCCCGAGCGAATGCGTCGGATAGAGCATCGGCGGAAATCCATAGCGCCAGGACTTTAAACCTTGCCATCGCGAAAGCGAGTTTCGTTTCGCTCCAATGCCCGGGTGATAATATTCAACCTCCGAAAAACAAATACGGCCAAACTCACCGGCTTCGAAAGCTTCCCGCGCCGCAATGCAAGGTTGCCGGTAGTAGCTCGACTCGTGCATCATGTACTTGAGCTTTGTTTTCTTCTGGGCTGCAACCAGTTCTTTCAGCTCTTCGATTGCAATTCCAGCCGGGCAAGCGCTGACGACATGTTTTCCATTTTCCATGCATCGGATGGCATGTTTTGCGTGGCTCGGGGCATCAGTAAAAACAGCAACCGCATCAAACTGGTCGCTCCCGTTCTCGAGCATTTTTTCCAAAGATGGATAGACGTTTTCGCACCGGTATTGTTTGGCCAGCGCCGCCTGACGTTCTTTGACAAGATCGGTCACTGCGGTGACCTTGCACTGTGGATGTTCGTGCCAATGGTGGGTCGCTCCAAAACCGCCGCCGGCGACTGCCAATCGAATCTGCTTCTTGGAGTTTTCGGCGCTGAACGCGGACACCGTTTGAGTCATTAAAGCACCCGCGGGAACGGCCGCGCACGAAGCATTGAGAAAGCTTCGCCTTGTCTTGTTTTCAGCTTTGCTTTGCTGGCTCAACGAATTCGTCTGGAATTCTGTTTCCATGGCGGGCCCCCACAACTTTCGATTTGGACTTAATACACCCGACTGATTCAGATCAGTATACAAAAAATGACGCCCGGAAATTTCTCGAGCCAGAAACCGTGGATTTCCAATTCGTGAAACATTTGGGGCGTCAGCTAGTTTGGTTGACCAAGTCGTCGATCAGTTCATGTTCGCCTTTCGATGGGAAGGGATTCGATCAGATGACGGTCAAAAGAAATTCTGCCAATCCGCAGCCGTTGGTTGGTGAATCACTAAAACACTTTCCGTTGAAATGAATTCCCCGTTCATCGATGCGAACCGCTTTGCCGCCGAAACTAGTAAAGTGAAACGCCCAAGACTCGGTGTAGGTGTCCTTTTGCCGATAGAGCATGTCGATCGCGACACGTTGTCCCAGCAACACACTTTGGGTGTAGTCGCTTCGCCAATGAACGCCAGCCATGTCGCGGCCAATGGAGATATTGGCGGCCAGCTTGTTCAGCTCCAGTTCGACCGTCATCTGATTGGCGTCCGCGTCCGAGTAACAGACAAGTTTACGACCGCAGGCGGATGCCTGGACCGGGTTATTGAATACCGCGCTTCCATTAAAGAATGCTTTGAGCACGGTCACGCAAGCACCAGCGACCGTCGCGTGACCTGCGCCATAGGCTGGATGCGTTGGCGATCCTTCTGGAAAAGCCATGGGCAGGAGGGCATTCGAATCGGAATTCCAGCGGCAGCCCCTTCTTCCAAATCGAGTCCGCTCAATGGCTTCACTGTTGCGAAGCGTCTGCAATACATGGCGGGAAAATCCATCAAAGGGCTGATGCGTGTTTCCGATCGCGCGCTCGACGAGACCGGCGTAAGCTTCGGGCCGCAAGCGAAGCAGCGTCCACTTTTGCCGCCAAACCGCTTTCAGCGCCCTGGTTGCAACTTCGGTCACCAGCGAAAGCACTTGGGGCCCACCGAAGGTTCCAAAGCCTTCCTGATCGGGATAGATCATCTTGCAGTTGGGCTCGGCTTTGCTTCTTTTGCAGAACGCTTCGACTTCTTCTGTGTACGCTCGGCTTTGAGTTTGTCCATCGCCCATCGTCGAGCAACCGGGGCCGTAAGGGTTGCCCTGGTTAACAGGATAGCCGTTGCCAAGAAGAATGAGTGCCGCATTGAGGTAGGCTTGATACAGCTGATCAAAGTGAACATAGGTTGCCAAGTCTCTCATCGTCGCCATGTACCGCCTGAGTTCAGGGCTGTTTTCCCCAATGAGATTCTGGCTTGGGTTTCGCCTTTCACCGTTTTGAACGGCCAGCCATTCACCCCATTCGCGCATGTAATCGATTCCCGGCGAAGCATGAACGAAACGCTGGGGAATCCGCAACGTCCCGAAAGGAATTTCCTGCAACAAGAATTGTGATATGTACGGGCCAATCGATTCCGAGATACCGGCGTTCGGATTGGCGTACCGTTTAAGTTCACCCCCGCGAAAAACATTTCGATGATTCAGCGCGATTGCCTGAAAACCGGCAGTTCCATTCGGGTCGCCGTTGGGATCGTTTGCATTTACATAAAGCCGGTAGTCGCTCAACTCATTGGCTGCAGCAGCGATATCACGGTCGTTCTCCCATTCGATGAATGGTTTGTCTCTAAGCAGCGACATCCAATAGTCTTCGATGGCTTCGGCGGCAGCGAACTCGGAATCGAGAGAAGGCGGGACGGGGATAGTGAAGCAGCAAGGATCCGACAACTCCGAGTCGGTCGCCCAGCCGGATTGTGGATTCACGAATTGCCGAATTTGATCGTCTCGATTGCGTCGCAGCTGGAAACCACTTTTTGCCGCGTTCTTTGGATCCGCATTAAGCGCCTTCAGGTTCTCGATCATGTAGCGAAATTGCGGACCATTGACTTGGCCTGCCGCGTCATGCTCCAGGCCTTTGTGAAATCGTGCATCGGGAGTAGCTGCCGCTTGCTCGAGCCGCTCCTGGCTCCGAACCTGACAATCACTGAGAACCGGATTTCGACGGGTATTTTTTGTCCGGGCTGCATTTCGGATCGATTGCTTCTTCTTGGCCATGTCATCACTCGAAAAAATGAGGTTGGTATCCGTTCATTGAATAACGAATTCGTCTTTCAAGATCATTTGCGATGGGGTGGCCGGGAGCGACAATCCAATCGAGATTTATTGCGAAAACAAAAACTTGATAGCGGGTCCATTTCCGAATTTGCAAAATTTTGCTGTCGCCACCGTCGCCGATTTTACGACGCAGCAAACTTTGAATCGGAATGCAATGCCAAGGGCGAGCACTATAATGAGCAATGGTTGAGGCCCCCACTCATTCGACAATGGACTGCCAACGATGATCACCAAACGAATCACCGAGCCCTACCTTTGCCCTCAATACGTCAAGGACACGACCTTTGTTGTTGCCGATGGCGCGGACTGGAATGCGCCTTGCCTTCAAGTCAAAAAGGAAGGAACCGAGTTTCATAATGTTGAATTGAAATACGAAGGTTCCGTCACGCCCGGAAAGTGGTGGCGGTCGATCGAAGTTCAGGCCGACAATGTGAAATTTCAAAACGTGACGCAGTATGGGCTTAACTACACACCGCGTGTCCACCAAGCCGGTATTGTGTTCAAGGAATGCAAGAACGCCGTGCTTCGAGAGGTGCGTAGCTTTCGAACCTCCATTCACTTCGGAATCTGGTTCGAAGGCGTGGAGAACTGGTTCATGGACGAGTGCAAGTCACAATTCGCAACCATGGATGGATTCAAGGTTGACTCCAAACCGAAAAGTTCGATGAATGGTGTGGGTTACCGATGCGAGTTTTCAAAAAATGGATTTCAGGATGGCAAGCCCGCCGGCGAGGCTCCCATGCCGGGTGCACCGAGGCTCTGTCTTCATTTCGAAGAACGCCCATTTGCGGTGAATAGCGACGGCATGGATTGGGCCACCTGCCAGAATTGCTGGATGGTGGATTGCAAAGCGTTTGAAAATTACGACGGTGGATTTGTCATCAAAAACGCGGACAAAGAAAAACAGAAGGTCCTCAACCGCCAAAACAAATTGATTGATTGTGAGGCCTATCAAAATCGCACGAACGGATTTCAATTTTGGGATGTCGATGACTGTCAGCTCGAATCCTGTGTTTCTTACGAGAACGGGAATGGAGCCCACGTCTACGGACGTGATTGCCTCGTCGATATTCGTGCCTACAACAACCGCAAGGCAGGTATTTCAATTGACGAAAAATCGAGTCGCTGTGAATTCTTGATTGGCCAGCTATCGAGGAACCGCTGGAACGTCATCGAACGAAACGCCAGAGCCGGACACATCCTGGCCAAAGATCGAGACGAACTGGTTCGCAAGCGGAAACGACTAAAATGATTCCACAAGCGTCTTGCAAATCTGTGATCTTTTGCCTCCACCTAAGCAAAGTCGATTTGCCTGTTTCTCGTCACAAGCCAAAGCACGAGTCCATAGATCACGATGTCCAAGACAAACACGACGACCAGCCCAATCAGCAAAAGAAGTAGCGTTGGCAGGTTTTGCTGAAAAGGGATGATGGCGAGGATGATCCCATCCATCACCAGAAGTGGATACAACAACATCACCGCTACGGCGAATGGCATTCCGTAAACCCGCCCGCGCGAAGCCCGAATTCGATAAACGCTGACAGCTCCAAGCATGGTACAAGCAAAAGGGGAAATGATTCCAAGCGGCAGCAAAAGGAACTTGGCCAATGTTTGAAACATCAGGAATGAATCCGAACTGGTTTCCGGACTGTCTGGAACTACGATCATCATGAGTCCCGCCATGATGATTCCAAATGGTGACAGCAACATTCCAACGGCGGTCAAGTAACAAAAACTGCGCTTTTGGACCCCAGGTGAATTCTGACCGGCTAAATTTTTTCCCGCACCCGTTTTCTCAAGAATGGGTTTTTCGACAGGATAAGTCGAACCGCCTTGGTCCGCATGGTGAATTGAACGAATATCCGACTCGAGTTCTCGCGCATGTTGGTATCGCAGATGTCGATCGCGCTCCATGGCTCGCAGAACGACATCATCCAACCGTCGGTCGATCGCTGCCAGTTCGGATGGTGGCGCAAATCTCCCCAAAGGAATCTGACCGGTCAACATCTCGTAGAAAACCACGCCCAGGGAAAAAATATCGGCGCGATGATCAACTTCCAGAGGTTGGTCCATCTGTTCCGGCGCCAGATATCGCGGCGTCCCGAGAGCTTGACGGGTCTCGGTCAATCCCATCAAGGAGTTTTCTTCTCCGATCAGTTTTGCGAGACCGAAATCCGCGATCTTTGGCTCGCCCTGTTCGGTGATCAAAATATTCTCGGGCTTGATGTCCCGGTGAACCACATTCTGATCGTGGGCATACTGAAGCGCATCACAAATTCTTGGTATCAGCGACAACGCGTCATGAGGTCTCAGCTTTTTGCTGCTGTGAATCTGCCGCAGATTCAGACCGTCGACAAATTCCATGATCAAAAAGCACATACCGTCCGTCGTTCCGAAGTCATAAACCGAAACAATGTTCGGATGACTCAGGCGCGCCATCGCCCGCGCCTCACGTGAGAACCTCTCAACGAAGGCCGGATCCGACGACAAGTCCGGTTTGACAATTTTTAATGCGACAAACCGATCGAGTGATCTTTGTCGTGCTCGATAAACGACACCCATCCCTCCGGCACCGATCACTTCCAGGATTTCAAGTTGCGGAAAGGCAGTTTTTAACTTTTCTGCGGAAGGAAAATCGTCATTGGGATGTTGGCCCGAATGCGGATCAGATTCGTTTTGAAGTCCCAATTCAAGGACGAAACCGGGATCTCCGCCGCCCTTAAATGCCGTGTTCTGGTTCTTTGGATCCGGGTTGTTTTTCGTCGGTTTTGCCGGCATTTTTCTCATCCGCTTCGGGTTATTAGCTAGTCATCTTCGTTCAACGGCTACTAATCCCGGATCGCCCACGTTGTTACAGAATTTTTCAACTATTTTTGCAGCAAGTTCAGCAGATATCCTAGTTCGTCGTCAACTTTTTCCGCATCCGAAACCGTGTGGGCAACCTCCTGCCGGACGAGCTCCCCACAACGTCTCCGGAGGCGATGAACTGCGACTCGAACGGCACCTTCATTGACCCCCAGCTGATCGGCTATGTCGCCATAAGATTCGCTCGGATCCTTCTCGACTAGAAAAACCTGGAGTGCCTCAAATAACTTCTCTTTGTTTTTCCGTCGATACTCGTCAGCCAGGTTTGAGATGACCTGGCGAATGACCGCTTGTGCCCATTGCTTGTCGTAAAGCTGCTCCGGGCTCAGTGAATCACCGGGCTGCTGCCGGAACAGCGAGTCCTCCGAGTCAAAATCGAAATTGGAGAGCACCTTCCCGGCACCTCGTTTCTGCGCGGAGTCCTTTCGCCATTGTTTTGCCATCAACTGTTTGACGGCAGAAAGCAGGAACGATCGGAAGCGGCCTCGGTCACGATCAGCGTACTGAAGCATCTTTGCCGACAACAAATGGGCAAACAAATCTTGAGTCAGATCCTGTGCTTCGTGGTGAGGTTTTCCGTGACGTCGCAGAAAATGGTAGACTGGTCGCCAATAGGTCGCACTGAGCTCACCGAGCGCCGCCGACGCTTGCGGATCGTCTGCCCTCCTTGCGGCAGAAACAACGCTCCATCGAGTCGATTGAAACTCGTCTGGATCGTATTGTTCTTCGCCAACCTCTGACTCATTCATGGCTTTAGTTTAATCCTTCCATCGCGTTTACAAAAAGGAGATTTCTGAATTCGTTGCAAGCGGAAGAAAATTATTCGCTGAGAGTCGCCAAGACATAAACCTTTATTTCGAACTATCCTCCCCGAGGCTCGTTTGCCATCTCCCCAGTACCGGAATATTTATTTGTCTTGCACTCTCTGACTTTGGCAAGTCGATGTGCAACCAACTCTCTGTGGCGAATCGATCCGAAAAATGGCCAAGCAACCCAAGTAACGGCAACCCGGCTGGTTTGCGATTGAAGGTCTGGCCTCTAACGGGGATGACGGCTTTCTTTATGCTGGAACCGGAAACAATCTCTGGCGAGTCAACGCGCAAGATGGAGGCAGCACTCTCGTTACCGGAAGTGGTAACTTCAATATCGAAGGGCTCACTTACAATCCAATCAACCAATTCTTGTACGGCGGAATTTCAAACAACTTATATCGCATCAACCCGCAGAATGGCACATCGACGGTTGTCACAGGCACCGGAAACTTCTCAATCGACGCGATCGGTTTTTCTGAGGACACCGGCCTGCTCTATGGCGGAACGGGAAATAACCTTTGGGAGATTGAAGCCGGTTCGGGAAATAGTTCGTTCATCACCGGAGCCGGAAACGATGACGTCAATGGACTCGTTGTAATGTCCGTACCTGAACCGACCTCGAACGCCTTGTTGGTCGCCTTCGTCGTTTGCCCCCTGGCCTTAATCAGACGCCGCCGATCGATTCCCAAGTGTTTTCTGAGCCGATCGGCCGCACTTTGACCAACCAGCGAAGCTACTTCACGCGATACGAATTCAAGAAGTCCTCGAAGTAGTGCTCGTCTTTCTCGTAAAAACGCGCTCCGTGCATGTAGCTGAGGACGACGAGTTCGTTCCGCAAAATCGAGGAGTACAGGACACCGCGTAATTCCATCTTGATTCGCTTGTCGATTCCAGTCCACTCAACGCGACGAAAACGAAGGCCGTTGATCGTCACTTCCGTATAGGGCGACAACTTCAGATTGTCATAGTTGCGTTCCATGCTTCTCTTCGTGTACGTCTCCTGTGATTTGTGGCTGATTTGTCCCTCGGCGTACCGCTTCACCTCGACTCCAACGTGCGGGGCGGTTTGGTCGATTCTAACTTGACCACGCCACGTTCGACCTTCATGGTTGAACTCGTTGATCTCTTTGATCGTCTCAAAGCCCAACGCGAGCTTGATATGGTATTTAAACAGGGAAGCGTTCTGTAAATCGACTTTCGCCTGTCCGCCTGAACCAGACGCGCCCTTTACGCTTTCATTTGACGAACTGTTTGCTGGTGAGTTGGTTCTCGGAGGATTCGTTCGCGAATTGATTGCCGGGAAACTGTTATTCCGGGGCGGATTCGAATTTGAATTTCCATTCGAAGAATTGTTTGATGGCGAATTGTTTGATGGTGGATTCGATGGAGCCTGGTTCGAAGAGTCGGCATTCACGGGGTCGTTTGCTGGCGATCCATTCGCCCGGGAGTTGCTTGCAACCTCGGTCCCTCGGTCGTTTGCATCTTTCCCGTTCATCAGGACGATCGCTACCGTAGCTCCGACCCCTCCGAGAAGGAGAATTACGGCAAGACTTGCGAGGCCAATCCAAAGGCCCATACTGGACTTGCCCGTCTTGTTTTTCTGTGGCGTTCGAATCGCGTTTTGTTGAAACCCTGGAAAACTTGAGTTTTGAGACAGTTGAGGTTGCTGAAAGTTACCCGGTGGTTGCTGGGCAACGGGTTGCTGAACAGGCGCTGGTTGCTGAACAGGCGCTGGTTGCTGAACGGGCGCTGGTTGCTGAACGGGCGCTGGTTGCTGAACGGGCGCCGACGGCTGAGACGGAGCTTGGGATGGCGGCATGGGAATGCGCAAAATAATTTGGCAGTTCGAACATCGGACTTTCTTCCCAAAGGCAGACGAAGTGAGCGTCACACCGCATTTGCACTTGAACCGGATCGAATTTGCCATGAGATGCACCTTTTAAAAGTAGGTTTGCATCTCACAGCATAACCCCTGGGCAATCGACGTGCAAAATTTGAATGCTGAGAAGTGCAATCGAAGAGAATCCAAAAAAAGGCCACGGCTATCTTGCCTTTGGACTCATCTCTCGATCAGCGAGGAACGCGCCTGCGAAATGAGCTCATACTAAAATTCGTGATAGAAGTTGACTGTTCATGAAACTCGAGCAATTTAGCTTGCAAAACTTAACGATTTGAGACGCCTGAGTTGAACCTTTAGGTGTTCTGATCGGATCACGCTATTCCAAAACCGGCCGCGCGACTCCTTGACCCATTATTGGACATTCGAAATCAGATCGCCCCGAATGGGATGTGCATTTTGATTTTCGTGGACATTTGCGGAAGGCCATAAATAAGGATTTACGATCCTTTAAATCACTGACAATAATTGAACCGAATCTACCAACGAGCAATTGAAACGACATGACGAAAACAACACGACGCACAGCGACCAAGACAATTGGAGCATTGGGTATTGCGACGGTTTTGCCTTTGCCGTCTTATGCAAAGAGTTCATGCCTTAATCAACCGGTGAAACTTGGAATCATCGCCGACTTGCATGGCGGATTTGCAGTTTATGCCAAAGCCCGTCTCGATGCGTTTCTGGCGGCGATGAAAAAAGAAGAATGCGATGCCTTGGTTCAAATGGGCGATTTTGCATATCCCAATAAGGCCAACCAACAATTCGCGACCAAGTTCAATGACGCTCACGAAAACACGTTGCATGTAATCGGCAACCACGAATTTGATCACGGCTTGACCCGTGCCGACTGCTTTGGGAAGCCTTTCGGACACCAACCGGAAGACATTATTGGGAGACAGAATGACTCAGCAGGTCACGTTAGAAAAAGTTTTCTCGAATCGCTTTAATTTTTCGGAGCAAAAAAACCAAAAACCGCGACGCGCATTTTTCGTCGATTTTTGTGTCGCAATCAGCTTGTGAATCACGACGCAGAGCTCGCTTTTAAATGGCAACAAATATTTGCCGCGAAAAACCGACTTCAATCGTTTTCTATTCGCAGATGCGCAAACTTTCAAAACTTCAACCATTGGTTGAACCCAAGAATGGACACTTGGTATTTGAGAAAATTGAAATTCGGCATCAACTGAATGGCATCGTCAACGCGGAACGTAGACTAGGAAGTGAATCAAGAAACTGCCCAGAAATTCATTTCCAATATTGTCAAGTTAATTTCGAATAAATTGATAGTTAATTTATCCTTAGGGCTACGCACAATGAGTATTTACGAACCTCCCCAAGAAACCTCTAACGATAAGTTGCACAAAACAATTCGGGCGATTAGCTCGCTTGCGCCTTTCGGTTCGGCAATTTCTGAATTGTGGAGCGAGTTGTTCGTCGCTCCGATTACCAAGCGTCGGCTCGAATGGATGAGGCTTGTCGCCCAAGCGATTGAAGAGATTCAATCAAAGCTCGATTCCGTAGACGAGCGATTGGATAACGATGAACATTTTATTGACATTTTGCTCTCAGCGACTCATGAAGCTTATAAGACGTCGTCAAAATCCAAAATGAACTATCTTCAGAACTTCGTGATCAATACAAAACTCAAGCCAAACGTGGATCGAGCGATTGACCATATTCTTCTTCGGCGTGTTGGAGAATGCACTGACGCTCATATTGTCATGCTTAAAGCTCATGCAGACGAAAACTCAATTCCAACTAATGATCGCCTTCAAGAACTGATTCCGGGGTATCTAGAAGAATTCGATAAATGGAAGACGATTCAAGAGGATCTGGCGAGTCTTAATCTCGTTAGCGGGCAAATTGGCAAGGCCGGAGGTCTAATCACAAAGACTGAAACAGGACACATGCTATTGGATAAGATTAGCGGTCCCGCTGAAACGGATGAAGGTGACATAACATTTTAAGCCAAGGTACTCATTCTCGTCAGATGATACCATCCTAATGAAGAATTAGGGTTTGTGTGAATGGTTAAGGGAATTCCGCAGCTGACGGATTGAGGCCGTAGGCCGATGGAGCTAGCAAAGCGGGCTGCGATCTGAGCCGGGGCCTGATCGCCAAGTGAACTGTGTGGACGATGATGGTTGTAGGCGTGTTGCCAAGCTTGGTAAGGCTTCTTGCTGCCAACAAGGATTCGAGTTCTTCAACAGCCAGAAACTCGTCCCGCAATCGACTGAAGAAACTTTCGGCGCAGCCGTTTCGCCAACGTATCAATCCTGTCCTCTACTTTGAAGGTCCGATCGACTTTCAGTGCCAGGTTTTCACGGGTGAACTCATCAACAACGGCGAACCATTTCAAACTCGTGCCAGAATGCGCCCGGTCAAAGACGAAGTCCCAACACCAGACATAGTTGCGATGTTTGGCAGATCGCCGGTCACAGCCGTTTTCACGGGCGCCAAGTTGCCTTCGTTCTTGCTTTTTCTGCGGCATTTTCAGCCTTCACGACGCCAGGCCGAAAAAATCGACCCGCACTCTCGCAGCGAAGCATCACCGTGATCCGGCGATAAACAAATCGTGGATTCGTTGGAGCAAATTCCAACATTCGTTTGATCAAAATCGCTTCATCACATTGAGGACGGGGTTCATAGCGTTGACTGCTGCGTGGTTGGGCCACCACGCGACAAGCCCTTCGTTCGGAGACTTGGAACGAGTTCTCTAGCTCGTTCACCACGGCGCGTTTCCGAGAGGGGCTACCAGTTTCCGTCCTGAAGTTGCTTCAGTATCTGGATGTCCAGCGCCTTGTCAGCAACCCAAACGCTTCAACCGTTTGTTCTCATCCTCCAAGTCCTTCAATCGCTTCGCTTCCACCGACTTCATACCGCCGTGTTGTTTCTGCCAACGGTCGTAGGTCGATTCGCTCACTTCCAATGCCTGATGGACGGCCGCAAGATCTTTCCGGCATTCAACATCGCATCGGCATCACGAAGCTTTTGGATGATCTGAACGGGAGTAAGACGTTTATGACTCATCACGATCTCCTTGCCAAAATAATTCTGAGATCTTCCTAACAAATTGAGCAGTTTTCTAGTAGCAGACCACAAAAAAGACTAGGGAAAAATAAAACCAGAATGATAGCCCAGCAGGTTCAGGGCAACTAGAATGACGCCCCATCCGGCACTAACAAGAACGCAAACAAAGTGTATTCGATTTTCTCGTGGTTCTAGTGCAGCGTAAAATGCAACGCAAATGAACACAGAAATCGGAAAGTAAATGTGTATCCAATTTCCAATAAACTGCGCGTACCCGATATTGAAGTCGATCAAAGGTATGTAGAACGCCGTAACATTCATCAAAATTGGCAATACGAAACAAACCACAAGTCCAATAATTGTGATGCTAGTAAAACTTGCATTTTTTTCCGCCATTTATTGGTCTCACTTGGAAATATAGATTCTTGAATTCGCTACCAGTGGCCCCATCAAGCTTTCGTGCGCAGTCATAGGGCTTTACGTCGTATTTTATGTGTTGGCGAGTTGAATAGTCCGCCGTGCCAGCGCCTGGTGCCGACGAAATCAGCCAGCAGTTTGCATCGTATATACACTGTTGTTTATGGTCATTGAAAGGTTTACTTCGGAATTCATACTTGCCGTTTCCTGGATGATAGATTTTTTTCGTATACCAAAAGAAGTTTGACGCTTTAAAGATGTTAGTTGGACTCGTGCATGTTTTTCTAACAACGGCAACAATAGGGACAATCCCGTTCAATTTGTGCTCCTTGCACATTTTGCATGGGCATGCAGGCAGGACATTGGTCCATTTTTTTCTGTTCAACCATCCGAGTTCACGCTCCTGCCAAACTCGAAATAGAGATTCGTTACACTTAGTTAAATCCGTGATTTCGTCATCGGGATCAACTATTGAAGGTCTACATGTAAATCCGCCATCAAATTTATTTGCTTTCGCACTGCAAATCGTTTTACACGTAGTTGTTTTGGGGTCAAATTTCTCATACTCGGTAAATCTTTGCAAACCTTTTGTGCAAAAACATTTGCATGTCTTCGTGCCTGTTGCATCCAGGTTGTTTACGGCGAAGTATCCGGCATACAGAGACGAACCATCAACATATTCAAGTGGGTCCCTTCCGATAAATCGGCCAAGATCTGGGTCGTATATTCTTGCCCTAAAGTGATAGATGTCTAAATCTGCGTGGTAAAAACGTCCGGTGTAGATAAATGGATTGTCATAGGAACTTGATGTTCGGGATGTTGAACCATTGGCCGCATAAATATCAGTTTTCCCGTATGCGTCGACTACATACCGCTCCACAACATTCCCACTGGAGTCTGTAAGGCCGGTGATTGAGTACTGTTGATTTCGACTGTAGTAATATTG